>CAMBGA010000186.1 GCA_945866095.1 Spirosoma fluviale | reverse complement strand
TAAACATGGCACCTCTTCTTTATTTCTATCAACACGTCAAAGAACTCTGTAAACTCAATTCTATAATTCACTATTTCTAGCCTTTATATCCTCTCGTTTTTGATCTAGCAGCGTTTTGCTAGTAATTGGGAGTGCAAAGATGTAGGATTAAATTTGAAATAGCAAACTAGGAGCGAATCTTTTTCTAATAATAACCCATTGATTATTTTGGAAGGCAGCTAATCAACTGAATATCAAAGAATAAAAAATGAAAAAAAATTGAAAAAAAATGAAGAAATAATTAAGGAGAAGCGCTTTGATATTAGTTTTCTAGGAAGGGATAACGGAAATCCGTCGGCGAAACAAACACTTCTTTGATCGTTCGAGGAGAAACCCATCGCAATAAATTCAAGTATGACCCCGCTTTATCATTCGTGCCAGATGCCCGCGCACCCCCAAAAGGTTGTTGGCCCACCACCGCACCCGTACACTTATCATTTAAATATAGATTTCCAGCGGCATGCATTAAGGCCGACTTCGCCTCCTCCATCGCATAGGAATCCCGAGCAAAAATCGCTCCAGTCAAAGCATAAGCGGAAGTTTCATCAACCATTTTCAAGGTGTTTGCCCAGTCCTTATCTTCATATATATATATCGTTAACACAGGACCAAAAATTTCCTCCACCATGGTTCTCGATTTTGGATCCGTCGTCAACAAGATCGTTGGCTCCACAAAGTACCCTTTAGTATCATCACTCCCACCCCCTGCAAAAATGCTGACAGCCGAGTCTTTTTTAGCATGCGCTATATAAGCATTGATCTTAGCAAACGCTTTGGCATCAATCACCGCATTCACAAAATTTCCAAAATCCTCCGTGCCCCCCATTTGAATAGCCGCCAAATCCTCCTGTAAATATTTCCCAACCTCCGACCAGATCGATTTAGGAATGTATGCCCGCGATGCCGCCGAACATTTTTGACCCTGATACTCAAAAGCCCCTCTGATTAAACCCACAGCCAAGGCTTTCGGGTCAGCCGATGCATGGGCAACCACAAAATCTTTCCCACCCGTTTCACCCACAATCCTAGGATACGACTTATACGTAGAAATATTATTTCCAATATTTTTCCAAATCGTTTGAAAAACTGCCGTAGACCCCGTAAAATGAACCCCGGCAAAATCTCGATGAGAAAATACCACCTCCCCAGCTTCCGGCCCATCCGCAAAAACCAAATTAATCACCCCAGCCGGCAATCCTGCCTCCTCCAAAATCTCCATCAACAAACCCGCTGAATAAACCTGAGAAGGTGACGGTTTCCATACAACCGTATTCCCCATCAAAGCTGGTGCCGCCGGTAAATTTCCGGCTATGGCTGTGAAATTAAAGGGTGTCAACGCATACACAAATCCCTCCAATGCCCTGTATTCTACTCGGTTCCACACACCTGGCGAAGAAATCGGTTGGTCCGAATAAATCTGAGAAGCAAAATGCACATTGAATCGTAAAAAATCCACCCACTCACAGGCCGCGTCAATCTCGGCTTGATATACATTCTTCGACTGCCCCAACATCGTTCTCGCGTTCAATTGCATTCGATATTTAGTTGCCGAAAGCTCCGCTGCTTTTAAAAAGATGGCGGCTCTCCTTTCCCAAGGTAACGCCGACCAGGCCGCATGTGCACTCAAAGCGGCATCAATCGCCTCAGAAACTTCTTTCTTCCCTCCCTCATAATAATGCCCCAAAATATGTTGATGGTCATGCGGACAACTCATCGAAGTTTTTCGAGAACCCCGAACATCCTCTCCACCGATCCGCATGGAAATATCAATTTGTTGGCCCCTTAACTCCGCTATCGTTTCCTGTAAACGAATTCGCTCAGCACTTCCTTTTATATAAGAATATATAGGCTCATTAATTGGCACAGGGTCATTGAAAAAACCAGTTGACATATTATTTTTGTTTGTTGAAATGTAACGCCAAATTAAACCTTTTATCAGGAATTTTCAAGGTTCATACGAAAGGTATGGTTTTAATCGAAT
The DNA here is from genome assembly GCA_945866095.1 of Spirosoma fluviale. Classification (GTDB taxonomy): domain Bacteria; phylum Bacteroidota; class Bacteroidia; order Cytophagales; family Spirosomataceae; genus Aquirufa; species Aquirufa fluvialis_A. Next base: position 1,147 of record CAMBGA010000186.1, on the reverse strand, counting down.
CCAAACAGCCAAATCTAATCCATGAATCTTCTCAAGTTCTTCAAAACTAGCTATATAAGGATGCTGCTTTCTATATGTTAAAAATAATTTCACCTGCGCATAAGGTAAATAAGGGTGCCTGAACTCGTTCCATGCCAAGCGATTAATTTTTAGCGTTCGATAAACTCCCAAGCCAATGTTTAAATGAGATTTGTTTTCATCCACCCAAACCGAATCCAGGCCATAGACCTCTTTGAGCTGCAAAACCGCATTAAAACCGCCTAATCGTTGGCGATATGCCAAAATACGTTTAGCAAAGCCGGGCCCAATCCCTTTTAAACCTATCCAGGCCAACGAGTCCGCCACGTTGATATCCAAGGCCCAATGTTGATTTTGAACTGACTTCCTCACGTACCCTGGAAAAATACTACTTTTGAAATTGCTCGTCGGCCCAGCCCTCCGCTCCCATTTTTTATGAACAGGATATTTAACCCATTCTCTCGGCTTCGGCATTTTAACCAAAGCAGAATTCCAAACCTTAGGCTCAAAAGAAATGGCCAACGCCTCCTCTTCTATATAGGTATAATACATGGACGCCAACACATAGATCAATAAAAGTAAAAACAAAGAATAAAGACCCTTGATCTCGCTTCGAGAAATTCCAAAAACAAATCTCAAATAATAGTGGATTTTAGCGCGCATTGTTGTGAATGGTTAGGTTTACATGCCTTTTTGAAAGACACAAATCCAATTTGGATATTTTTTTTTAGATATAGTTGACTTTCAAAAAATTATCAGTAATTTTGCAGGCTATTTTAGGATATAAACCTTAGGGGCTATCCGTGAAATGATTTCTGAAACACAAATCTCTTATCGTAGGGGAGGCGCAAAGGGAATTCATTTTTTTCATCTACGAGGCATTCAGCTTTTAATTTTCGCTTGAAAAAGCGAGAAAATGTGCCCAGTTGGGCCTTTTTTCAATTTAATTTAAAACGTATAAAGCCTTGAGTAACATCACTGCCACCGGAAGACATAGCTTTGCGAAAACGCAATCTGTGATCAATTATCCAGATTTTCTGGATATCCAAATCAAATCCTTCCAGGATTTTTTCCAGTTAGAAACAGCTGCAGAGAATCGGACCGACGAAGGTTTATTTAAAGTATTTGC
>CAMBGA010000185.1 GCA_945866095.1 Spirosoma fluviale | reverse complement strand
GTATTCTTGGGTACTTGAAGCTGATATTTTAGTAAAACCAAAGTAACGTTCAAAGATAAATTCTTCTATTGTAGCTTTCTCTATTGTATATTTATTTGTATCTGATTTTACTGCTATAGAATTCCATTTGTCATTTATTTTCCACTCATATTTTATATGCTTATGTTCTGCAATTTCAATTGAGTTTTTGGTTGGGATGGATATATAATGTTCCTTGTATAATTTATTGGCTAATAGTGCTACAATTTTGAAAGGGACCGTTTCATTGATAAATACAACTCCCTTTTTAATTTTTCCTTCTTCTATTTTTCTAACATAAAACCTCAGGTTGATTTCTTCAAAAGATCCAAAAAATGGGATTGGCACGCCAAATAAGCTGGTTTTTTTGAACATAAATCCAACCAGACTAACATAGGTTTTATTGTTATAAAAATCCAACTCAACACCTTTGGGTAAATATGGTGCTAAAGCCGCAGGTTCCATTTCATAATTAGCCATAATAAGATTCTCCCAGTTGGCCCGCAAAAAAGTATTACCCATTTATTTAAAACAACAATTTGAAGCAATTGTTTGACCAATATTTATCGATATGACTGATTTGCTCTAAAAGTCAACAATCTGTTTAATTGGATTACATTTTTTTATTTTCAATGCAACTTATATTCCAAAGACGCTTAACTTAGGATTTTATCATGGTAAAATGTAAAAAACGCTGAGATGGGAAATGTGCCTATGTTGTCCAAACGCTTACTGATCATCTTGTTTTTCAATTTGGTAATTGTTGTAGTAAACGGTCAAAAACTAAAGGAGTTCATTGCTGATAAAAAGGAATTCTTTTCATCAAAATTCGAAGACAGTTCGGGTAAATCCAACTTTCTTGTGTATCCGACGTTGGCGTTTACCCCTGAAACGAGAACTGAAATCGGGCTGGTGAATCTTTTTCTTTTTTATGCTAAAAATGATAAGAAAAACAGGCTCAGTGAGATCAATACATTCAGTTTTTATACAGCAGAAAAACAATATGGCGTTTGGCTCGATCATGCTATTTATGGGGCTGGTGAAAAATGGTTTTTTCTTGGCAAGGGTAAATTTCAATACTTCCCCATGAAATACTATGGTATTGGAATAGGAGCGCCTGAAGAAGGATACGCCGTTGTAAACAATACCAATGTACAACTTCGTGAAAGGGTACTTAGAAAAGTAAAAAGAAATCTTTTCGTTGGAGCAGAGTTTGATTTTCAAAAGATGTACAACGTTACATTTACCAAAACGAATCCAGTTAATTATGACTATCCAAGCGGATACAAGGGTTCGAGTAACATGGGCGTAGGGATGGGCTTGGTATATGATAACAGAAAAAATGTAATGAACGTGAGGGAAGGTTTGTTTGCAGAACTTGCTTTTCTCAACTATTCTTCATCGCTTGGCAGCACCAATTCATTCCGCAGCACTCAGTTAGATGTCCGGTATTTTAGAAAAGGCATTAATCCCAAAGATGTGTTAGCATTACAAGGATCTGCACTGTTGAACAAGGGGGATGCTCCTTTCAACCAGATGGCCATGATGGGAGGCGAGAGCATGATGCGGGGGTATTACTTGGGGAGATTCAGGGATAAGAATATGCTTGCTACCCAGGCGGAATATAGGTTTCTGCCGTTTGCGTTCAGCAACAGGTGGGGAGCAGCTGCCTTTGTTTCTGGTGCTACAGTAGCGCCAACTGCATTAAATTTGTTATCATCACAATTTAAAATGGCAGGGGGTATCGGAGCCAGGTACCTCATCTTCAAATCAAAAGATATTTTTGTGCGTTTTGATGTTGCCTTCACCCGTGAGGGCAATGGATACTATTTTTTCATTGGAGAAGCTTTTTAACCTGCTTTTATTCATTGATTGATTTGTCTGGAAACCTCTGTTCAATCTCCTGTAATTAACTCTTTTTCACAATTTTATTCTATTTTAGAAGGCCAGTATCAATAAAAATTATACATGTCAACACTAAAAAGGATTTTCAAGCAAAATACGCACAATTCGTTTTTTAAAGCCCTTGCTGGTTTAGGCAGGTCATTAAACCGCTTATATGAAAATAGAAACCACGATATTTATAGCAATGGCGAAATAACAGTGTTGAAAAAAATTGCCACAATGAAGCCTACCCTTATTATTGATGGTGGTGCCAATGTTGGTGATTATTCTGTAATGGCAAATCAAATCATGCCGGATTGTACAATATATGCCTTTGAACCTGTCGAAGCTACATTTCAACATTTGCTTTCAAATACTGAAAATTTACAAAATGTAGTGCCCATTAAAAAGGGATTGTTCAAAGAGAACTGTGAGTTGTCCATCAATTTATTCGCTTCAAATGAACATTCATCCATATACGATATTGAGGGATTGCCCCAAAGCCCAAACCAGAAACAAAAAATTGAGCTTGTCCGAGGCGATGACTTCATGAGAAATCAAAACATTGCATCTGTTGATTTTTTAAAACTTGATGTTGAAGGCGCAGAATATGATGCCCTGCTCGGATTTGAAACTGCCATTAAGAATGGGGCTATCAAGGCTGTGCAATTCGAATATGGGTATATCAATATTTCAACAAAGAAATTACTCATCGATTATTATACCTTTTTTGAAGCAAATGGATATGTCCTTGGTAAAGTTTTTCCGAAGATCGTAGAATTCAGGAAATACCATTTTAAATATGAGGATTTTATCGGGCCCAATTTCATCGCAGTCAAAAAAACAGAGACGGAACTTATTAAAATGCTAAGTAATAGGTAGATATTATTCATCGATGCTATCATTGGATGCATTTTCCGGTTAGAAAGTACATTCTTTATTGTATATATTTCTTATCATGATTCATCGTCTATTTTCTGAACCTTTATCCTCTCTAAATAGTGTCGCACTAGATCTCAGCGCCACGAATGCTGAATTGAACTCATCCATCCATGGTAATATTTCTGCATTTTGCGATTACATAACGGAGAAGTTGGCAGGAAGGATTGGTTTTGGAGGTTACCTGGAGCATCGGGTCATTTATGAGTCACACGAGAATTTTGCCACAGCCCTCGAGGATTTCAGGAATATTCATCTGGGTATGGATTTTTGGACAGCAGCCGGCACTCCGGTTTTTGCTCCATTGGCAGGAGAGGTGCATAGCTTTCAGGTC
>CAMBGA010000184.1 GCA_945866095.1 Spirosoma fluviale | reverse complement strand
TGTGACTTTGCCCAACCCAGCCCGATTCTGATACGCAGGTTTCCTAATTTGGCGGCTTCATCTACAGCACCGGGATCACCGGTGACATACAAACCGGGAATTCCGATTGATCCGCCGGCTTTGGTGATTTCCATTGCTGCATTTAATACCGTTGCAGGGTGTTCATGTCCACAATCATGTCCATGCCCTCTAGCTTCAAAACCTACGCAATCCACGGCTGCATCTACCTCAGGAATCCCAACAATTTGTGCAATCTGGTCAGCAAGGCTCGCGTCGGATCTCAAATCGATGGTTTCGCACCCAAAGCTTTTAGCCTGGGCCAGCCTTTCAGGAATCATATCGCCAACAATGACTACTGCTGCGCCCAACAAATGACAGGAGGCTGCGCTAGCCAAACCAACGGGCCCAGCTCCTGCAATATAAACCACCGAACCCGGCCCCACACCTGCGGTAACCGCTCCATGGTAACCAGTTGGAAAAATATCAGACAATAAAGTCAAATCCCTTATTTTGGCCATTGCCTGGTCCTTATCCGGAAACTTCAAAAGGTTGAAATCTGCATAAGGAACCATTACATAATCAGCCTGTCCGCCAACCCATCCTCCCATGTCCACATATCCATAGGCAGCTCCAGGCCTTGCAGGATTTACGTTCAGACAAATCCCAGTTTTACCTTCCTTACAATTGCGACATCGCCCACAGGCAATGTTAAAGGGCACAGAAACAATGTCCCCTACGTGAATATATTCTACATCGCTGCCGGCCTCTATTACTTGTCCGGTAATTTCATGGCCAAGTACCAAGCCTTCAGGTGCCGTAGTTCTGCCACGTACCATGTGTTGGTCACTTCCACAAATGTTGGTAGAGATTACTTTTAAAATTACACCATGATTGCACTTTCTTTTTCCAAGTTCCAATTTGGGAAAGTCAATATTTTGTACCTGAACTACCCCAGGTTTAATGTAGGCAACACCTCTATTGTTTGACATAATTATTTATGATTTAAGAAATAATTGTGCGCCAATATAATCGTTTATTTTAAACTTCCAATTTTTACCAAATATTAATTTGCTTATCGATGTCTTTAATTCTACTGATGTGATGAATGAGAAATCAAATCAGGTAAAATAGATGCAGCCACAAAAATTTCCCATTACAGAAAGTTGCGATGGTTTTTAAACAAAAAAAGAGGTCGAAATGACCTCTTTTTTCAAGTTGCTCCCTTAAAGGGTGGAATGTTGCAGCCATTTTCATTGGCTGAACTTGCCAAAATCTAGAAATTAAGAGGTTAGAGTTCTTTTAAATTTATGAGCGATAGCTTTTATTCCTAAAACTAAAGTTATTTATTAATTTCGTTAGAGCTAAATAAACATCTCCATTCGTAAAAAAAGAAGGTAAATATGGATAAAACAACGTTAACAAAATCGCTTGATGAAAATGCAGTTCAATTTATTGAATTGGTGAAAGGTTTAAATCAAGATGAATTTGAAGTTAATATACATGATAAATGGTCTGCAGGCCAAGATTTAGTTCACTTAATTAAAGTCCTGCAAATAGTCAATATCGGCTTTACATTACCAAAACCAGTTTTACGTTTACTTTTTGGTATCAATAAAAATGATAGCCGCTCTTTTGAAAATCTCCAACAGCTATATAAGAACGCATTAGAAGGCGGGGCAAAAGCTCCTACAATCTATATCCCAAAACCAGTTTCATTTAATGAAAAAGAGAATTTGATTCAAAAGTATGCGTCATTGAATAAATCATTTATTGATAAATTGAATAGTCATACAACATCTGAATTAGATAGCTATCGATTACCTCACCCCATCTTGGGTAAAATATCCTTAGGAGAACTGGCAAGCTTCACTTCCTTCCACACGTCGCATCATTTCGAATCATTGAAGTCAAAACTAGGTCATTTGAACACCTAATTCAGATTTCTATCTTCAATATCTTCTATTAATTTTTTCCAAAGTGTGTCCTTGAATTTTCTGGAAAAGAAGCCCGCGTGTCCCATTTTTCTAATGCCCATTTTTTGGGGGCTAATTGTTTCTACTTCGATTTTGGCATTTTTAAAATAGCCTAGTAATTTATTTGCTGTGATTTCATTTGCAATGGGGTCATCATCAATTTGAATAGACTTTATAGGAATTAAGAACTTGTCAAAAAATAATTTTGTGCTTGATTTTTTGAAATGGTCATCAAAGTAGTTCGGATTAATGCACCACATACGCCATTGTAGAGCAACACCCTTAGGTAAATTTTCTCCTTGCCCTATTTTTTTTGCGTTTGCATAGCCATACATTGCCACGATAATCGGAATCATTAAGAACCACAATGGTGGCATTAGCCATTTAAATGGGCTGCTCATATCTTTCCAATATCCAGTGGAAGAGGCAATAAGAATAAGCCTATCTACTTTATCATAATTATCCATTAGCCCCACAAGCTGCCCACCCATACTATGGCCAATAATAATTTTTCGTTCAGAGGGGTATTCATGGTTAATCCAATCAAATATGCTTGTCATATCTAAAATACCCCAATCTTCCAGATTTGCTTGAAATCCCTTTAAACTCTCTGGTTTAGAATTCCCTATGCCACGATAGTCATAGGTAAGGGTAAAATAACCACACTCCGTCAAGTAGATTGCTAAATTACTATATAAATTTTGAGGAATTCCGGTGCCACAATTGATTTGAATAACTCCCTTGATTTCAGTTAATGGTCTTCGGATAGTTGCCGAAAGTTTATACCCGTCTCTCGCTTGAATTACGATATTCTGTTGCATTCTCGCTCTTTTTCAATTTGCTGAAATAAAAAATCTTGTTCAAATGTGAGTTTCTTGGCTAATGCACTATTCGGTTCAATCACTCTCCAAAAAGGTGTGATTTCCTCTAAGCGTTTTCCTTGTTGCAACTTTTCATAGTTTGCTTCTGCCACAATTCGCAAAAATATTCCTGTAGTTACAGGACAAGTGTAATCAGCATTATGCTCTATAGCAAGGTCTTTCCGTAATGTTTTTGAATCTATGCGCCTCCCAAATCCAATTTCTTGAATATACTCATCTATGAGTTTTGGCGTAGCAATAAACATCATACTTCCAGCTGGAATATCAGCAAAGTCAATATCAATTCGTTTAATTTTTGGCTCTTTATGTTCATTCAATTTAT
>CAMBGA010000183.1 GCA_945866095.1 Spirosoma fluviale | reverse complement strand
ACAACACATGAGATACCAAAGGCCCATTTCCATTCTTTTGTGGGTTCCCCTTCTACTTGTTTGCAGATATCGTGGGTAACATCGTGATAAGATTTTCCACCAGTAACTAGTTTCTCTCTTATAGGTGATACAACGTGCGACATATATTAATTAATTTTTATTTTATTGAACGATTAAGCTTCTTTTTTAGAGTCCTTGTTGCGAACTTTCATTAAATAAGAAACATTTGGTTTTACATTTATTTCCTCAATCACATGGTATGCACGCCCTTCTTTTTCCACTTCTAATAACTTAGAAATTTCTGAGCTTGGATCGTTCATATCACCAAAAGTAATGGCATTAGTCGGACAAGATTGTGCACAAGCCATTTGGATTTCTCCGTCGATTGGCCTTCGCTTCTCTTTCTTCGCTTCTAATTTACCCGCTTGAATTCTTTGAACACACATTGAGCATTTTTCCATCACCCCACGTGAACGAACAGTTACTTCAGGGTTGATGACCATACGTCCCAAATCATTATTGAAATGGAAATCAAAATCATCTGTTTGGAAATAACGGAACCAGTTAAATCGTCGCACTTTATATGGACAGTTGTTGGCACAATAACGAGTTCCTATACAACGGTTATACGTCATTTGATTTAATCCTTCTGAAGAGTGTGTGGTCGCTAACACCGGACAAACCGTTTCACAAGGAGCATTATTACAATGTTGACATAACATCGGTTGGAATACCACCTCTGGATTATCAGAAGCTATTTCCAATCCTTTTAAATCTTCTACCTCCGCATCAGAAGAATAATATCTATCGATACGCATCCAGTGCATTTCTCGACGATTTATAACTTCTTGGCGACCAACTACCGGCACATTATTTTCAGCTGAACATGAAATAACGCAAGCGGAACAACCTGTACATGTGTTTAGGTCGATGACCATTCCCCACGCATGGTTATTGTATTTGTGTCCATTCCAAAGCGAAATGTCGGTTGCATTTTTCTTTCCTTCGGCCGTTGAAACTTGTGGATTATAACGTCCCGAAAGTGGATCCTTAACAAAACTTCCCAAAACAGTTTCCTGAACAACCGCTTGGCGTGCCATCACGGTATGGTGAGTTTGTGTTTGCGCAATGTCTTTCGTCTCGCCGGTTGGCGTGATCGTAACACCCTGCGTATTGATTCCGACACATGCTCCATTAATTTCAGAAATGAATGGGTATGCATTTACTCCAACTCCATCCGCTGACTTACCAGCTTTGGTACGGCCGTATCCGATGGCGATTGCTATCGTATCTTGAGCCTGACCTGGTTGAACCAATACAGGTAGGGTTACTTTATATCCTTTTGCACTTACCTCAACTAAATCGCCTTGTGCTAATTTTAATTTGGTAGCAGTTGGTTGTGAAATGGCAGCGTAATTATCCCAACAAGCCTTCGAAACGGGCTCAGGGAATTCTTGTAACCATGGGTTGTTTGCTTGAGAACCTGTTCCCAAACCTACTTTTTCATAAACTGCTATTTCTAAATTTGTAGAATTGGCGGTATATGATTTGTTGATCGCAGCTGCCGAAGCGACTACATCTATGGAAGGAGATGCTGCAGAAATAGTAACTGCATTAGGCTCAAAAACACCATCATGCAAGGCGTTTTTCCACGCTACTGCACCACCTTTTAAAATATTTTTCTCCCAATTGCTTTCTAAGTAAGTAGCAAAATCAGACGCTAAGCCAGCCCAAGCCAAGAAGCTTGATTGTGCTTGACGCGTTTTGAAAATCGTCGAAATCGTCGGTTGGCTTAATGAATAAAAACCTGCTTTGGGTTCAGCATCATTCCATGATTCTAAATAATGAGAATCTGGGGCAATGAATTGACATAAAGAGGCAGTTTCATCTGCCCGATCATTCGTTGCTAAACTTAATCCTATTTTAGGTAGAGCTGCTGCAAGCGCTGCTCCCATCGGGTGATTGTAAACTGGATTTGCATTGTAGAAAATCACAGCAGAAATACTTCCTGCGCTAGCTTCCTTAATGAAGTTAGCCATCGCCATGTCATTTCCTTGACGGTAATGAACAGCTAAGCCGGTATTGATGATGGTTCCGTAGGCGCCAACTAAACTATTCGTCGCGGCAACGATTTTTTGAACTTCTGGATCATTTGAGCCCGAAACGATAATGGATGCACCTTTCGATGCGACTAAATCTTTCGCTGCTTTTTCTAAATGATCTACTTTAACGCTGGCACCTGAAAGTATAGCTGCTCCTGATAATTTGGCAACTGTATTATATAAGGAAAGGGCAACTAAACCTTCTTGCGATGGCCTGTAGCTTGAACGATAATCTGCGTTAGCTCCCGTATTAGATAAAATTGACTCAAACTGATAATGACGAGACATGGTCTTTTTGCCATCTTTTGCCGAACCCACTTTACGTGTTACCGCCCATTGTGCCGCAAATTCTGCTGGGGCAATCCATGATCCTAAGAAATCTGCGCCGATGGAAACAATTGTTTTTGCCTGGCTGAAATCGATGTTCGGTAAAATGCCACCATGTGCCTGAGTTAATCCATACGCTGGATTCGCATCATAAACAACTTGTTGGGCCGTAGGATATTTTGCGGTAAACTCTGCAATTACCTTTTTGGTGGTAGGCGAAAGAATAGAATTAGATACAATTCTAATTTGTCCTCCTTTAGCTGATACAGCCGTTAATTTTGCCGTAAATTCTTTATCTAATTGAGTCCAGTCGGCAGATTTTCCGCCAATTTGAGGACCTTTTAATTTTTCGTTGTCATAAAGACTTAAAACGGAAGCGTGCGCCCGTCCTGAAAGAACCCCTTTAGAAACAGAAGACAATTTATTTCCCTCGATTTTCACCGGCCTTCCTTCTCTAGTTTTGACTAAAATGGATGCGTATTCTCCTCCATCCATATAGGTGGATGCGTACCAATTTGCGATGGTTGGCTCAACATCCTCAGGCTTATTTAAATAAGGTATTGTGTTTTTAACGGGTGTTTGGCAGGCTGCTAACGACACGGCCGCTACTCCAAAACCCAACATTTTCAGAAAATCTCGGCGGTGAGTGGCAGATCCATCTACGAGGGATTCTCCCTTTGAATCATTTTCGCTTGGCATATTGCCAAACTCATTGTGAATGTTTTTTACAAACGATGGTTCATTGGTTAACTCCTCAATCCCTTTCCAATACCTCTTGTTCGAATTTTCCATATAATCTTTCTTATTCAGACTAAAATTGAATCTATTTAATTTCTATTAATAGTGACACTTAGAGCACTCTAAGCCACCGATGTTTTGAACTTTCAA
>CAMBGA010000182.1 GCA_945866095.1 Spirosoma fluviale | reverse complement strand
GCTTTTATCCCTGAAATGTTGTATCCCAATGTAGAGGAATTGCGTTTACATTATTTGGAATACATGATGGAACCTAGCTTTCAAAAGGAATTTCATTTCTTGTTGAAGGATTTTGTGGGCCGACCGACTCCCTTGTTTAAGGCGGAGCGCTTGTCGGCTAAATACAACACTCAAATTTATTTGAAGCGGGAGGATTTGTGTCATACGGGTGCTCATAAAGTAAATAATACGATCGGCCAGATTTTGATGGCTAAGCGATTGGGCAAGCATAAAATTGTGGCTGAAACAGGTGCTGGACAGCATGGAGTGGCAACTGCCACGGTATGTGCTTTGATGGGAATGGAATGTATTATTTACATGGGGGCCATTGACATAGATCGTCAAGCACCTAATGTGGCTCGAATGAAAATGCTGGGCGCGACTGTCGTTGCTGCGCAATCTGGGTCAAAGACTTTAAAAGATGCTACCAATGAGGCGATGCGTCATTGGATAAATCATCCGGTCGATACGCATTATATTATTGGTTCCGTGGTAGGTCCGCATCCTTATCCTGATATGGTTGCCAAATTCCAATCGGTTATATCGGAGGAAATCAAATGGCAATTACAAGAGAAGGAGGGTCGCGATTACCCGGATTATATTTTAGCTTGTGTGGGAGGTGGTTCAAATGCCGCGGGTGCATTTTATCATTATTTAGATGAACCGCGAACCGCCTTAATTGCTGCGGAGGCGGCTGGTCAAGGTATTTCAACGGGCCATTCGGCTGCGACCACTTTTTTGGGGAAACCCGGTGTCTTGCATGGATCCAAAAGCTTGTTGATGCAAACGGAAGATGGCCAAGTGATTGAGCCTTATTCGATTTCTGCGGGCTTGGATTATCCAGGAATTGGGCCTTTGCATGCTCATTTGGCTACATCTGGCCGAGCGAAGTTCTTTGATATTACAGATGATGAAGCGTTGGATGCTGCCCTAGAATGCTCGATGCTGGAGGGGATTATCCCCGCATTGGAAACGGCGCATGCGCTTGCGGTGTTTGGAAAATTAGGAGCAAAGCCTGATGAAATTTCGGTAGTCAATTTATCAGGAAGAGGGGATAAAGATTTGGCGACATACCAAGAAAAATTAAAATTGAACCAGTAATATGAATCGTATATCAACGTTATTTAAATCAACTCAGGAGCCTATTTTAAATATATATGCGACGGCGGGCTATCCTAATTTTGGAGATACCATGCTGGTTTTAAATGCATTGCAAGAAGGCGGAGTTGATATTATTGAAATTGGGATGCCTTATTCCGATCCGATAGCTGATGGGGAGACGATCCAACAATCAAACCAAGTTTCTTTAGATCAAGGCATGACCGTGACGCATCTGTTTGATCAGCTCAAAAATATGCGGCAAAGCATTTCTGTTCCTGTGTTATTGATGGGGTATATAAATCCTGTACTGCAATTTGGGGTAGAGCGCTTTTGTCAAAAATGCCAGGAAGTGGGAGTCGATGGGTTAATTTTACCTGATTTGCCTTTGGCAGAATATCAACTAAGTTATCAGTCAATTTTCGAGCAATATGGTTTATTAAATATCTTTTTAATTACCCCTCAAACATCCGATGAGCGTATAAAGCAAATCGATGCCATTAGTGAGGGATTTATTTACATGGTATCATCTGCTAGTACCACAGGTGCCAAAACGGGTATTTCATCGGATCAAGAAGCCTATTTCAAACGTATTGACAACATGAATTTAAAAAATCCAAGGCTTGTTGGCTTTGGAATCTCCGACCGAGAGAGTTTTTTGAAGGCTTCAAATGGAGCATCAGGAGCAATTATAGGAAGTGCATTTGTGAAACTTTTAGGGAATGCTAAAAATCTACGAGAGGAAATTGTGGGATTCGTGAAAAGTATCAAGGGATTAAAATAAATTTTAGGATTATTTTTAATCATTCTTTTCAAAAAAGATTTTATTTTTCTATCTTTGCAACCCGAATCAGCTCGGCTTATGTACAATTGGACCGCTAAGCGCTGATAATCATCCAAAATTTAAGAAAGATGAGTGAATTAATAAAGTTTGTTGAATCAGAAAGTGCACCACGTAGAGCGGAGCATCCAGAATTTGGAGCAGGCGATACCGTTAATGTACACGTAAAAATTCGTGAAGGAAACAAGGAGCGTATCCAGGTATTCCAAGGTTTAGTTATTCAGCGCAAGAATTCAGGTGCTGGAGAGACCTTTACCGTTCGTAAGATTTCAAATGGAATTGGAGTAGAGCGTATCTTCCCAATCTTATCTCCAAATGTTGACAAGATCGAGGTTACCCGTCGTGGTAAAGTTCGTCGTGCTCGTTTATACTACATGAGAGGTAAGCAAGGAAAAGCGGCTCGTGTAAAAGAGAAGAAAAAATAGGTTTGAGTTTTTTATAAATAAGAAAGCTGTTCAGAAATGAACAGCTTTTTTTGTTTAATCAGTTCCTGACAGTTTAGTTATTTAATTTAGCCTTTCTCTACTTTTCTGACATTGGCGTTGATGGTATCTGATTCGATTAAACCATCGCGTAGACGAATAATCCGGTGTGCATATTGAGCGATGTCATCCTCGTGGGTTACCATGACAATGGTATTTCCTTTTTTATGTAATTGGTCAAAAAGGTCCATGATTTCATAGGATGTTTTTGAATCTAAGTTACCTGTGGGCTCATCTGCTAATAAAATCGATGGGTCGTTTACAAGCGCACGCGCTACGGCCACACGTTGTCTTTGTCCCCCCGAAAGTTCGTTTGGCTTGTGCAGTGCACGATTATCTAAACCTACGCCGCGCAAGGTTTCCATGGCAATTTCAGTTCTTCTTGCTTTGGAATATCCTGCATAAATTAATGGGAGAGCTACATTTTCAAGTGCTGATTGGCGCGGAAGTAAGTTGAACGTTTGAAAAACAAATCCAATTTCTTTATTTCTGACGGCGGCCAACTCGTTTTCCGACATTTCAGAAACGTCTTGTCCGTTAAGAATATATTTTCCGGTGCTAGGCGTATCTAAACAGCCTACTATGTTCATGAGTGTTGATTTACCAGATCCAGAGGGTCCCATAAAAGCCACATATTCGCCTTTGTTCACGGAGATATTGATGTTCTTTAACGCATCGATTACCTCTTCGCCCATCACGTAGCGTTTGGAAATATTTTGGGTCTCAATTATTTTAGTCATGTGTAAATCTATAATTCATTCAAAAATACATCCAAAGTTTTAAAGTATCTTGAGTTTTAGACGAAAGATACAAGCGGGGGATAAAGTGGGATATAGGTGGATAAGAGGTTTGATTCC
>CAMBGA010000181.1 GCA_945866095.1 Spirosoma fluviale | reverse complement strand
TTCACTGTTTTAAGATCCCCACACGTTAACAAAAAAGCGCGTGAGCAATTTCAATTGTGTACTTACAAGCGCTTAATTGACATCTATTCGTCATCTGCAAAAACAGTAGATGCATTGATGAAATTAGAATTGCCATCAGGAGTAGACGTAGAAATCAAAGTTTAAGGATTTTTTAATCTAGACATATTAAGAAAAGCTTTCAGAAATGAAGGCTTTTTTTATAAATACACAGTACGGGCTTTTTCCCAGTTTATTTGTTGGTCCGCTTCGACTAAATCTATAAATTCTCGTCCTCGCATAAGTCGTTCTAGTTTAGATAATGCTCCAGCCAGGCCATAATAGGATTTGAACTTGCGAATCATACTTAAATCCTGGATCATCGGTTGGCCCGCATCAAAATCCCTCGGGTGAAAATAAGTCATTACATACCGTTGCTGGTCCCAAAGTTTAGCTAAAATCGCATCAGGTAATAACCTGAAATAACCCCCACCTGAAAAGATCACAGGCAGTCCAGCCATTGAAGTTACATTGATGGGAAATTCCTTGAGTTTATGTCCATCTACATCGACCCAACAAGGTTCTTGTTGGCCAAAATTCGCAAAACCACCATGCGACCTTTTCGCAGGAAATATCGAACAATCTATTTCGATTCCCTGGGTAATCAATTCACTAAATACCCATTTATTAGATTCCATTAATGAGAATCCAGGCGCTCGATATGCTCTAATTTTCCGCCCCGAAATACCTTCTAAGCTTTCAATAGAACGTTTCAAATCTTCTGCAAATGCTTTTCTATTTTGCTGGTAGGCCAATTGGTGCAAATCGGAGTGCGTGGCTATTTCGTTCCCAGATTCGGCTATTTTTTTGATAATTTCGGGGTATTTTCTTGCGACCCAACCTAAACAAAAAAAAGTCGCTTTTTGATTGTTCCGAAGAAGCATGTCTAAAATCCGATCTACATTTTCATGAATCCTAGATGGAAATTTAGCCCAATCTTCCTCAGTCCTAGTACTAGGATGATCTAATAAATGAAACCACTCTTCGATATCAAAAGTTAAAATTGTCATTTACATCCACCTAAAAAATAGGGCTCCATTTTTCTTAAAAGTAATTACATCTTGCCGACTAGGGAACGAAAAATACGTTAATTCCTCCTGCGGGTTTGGAATTAGGGTATATGATTGATCACGAATTGAAATCATGGCTTCTAAAATACAATCCATACCTATATCTTTCGTGTATTCAATAAGCTCTTCCTGGGTCCTCCCCGAGATTTCCACTTTCTTCTGCACAACGATTGGCCCAGAGTCAATGCCCTCATCCACAAAAAACACAGAGACTCCTGTGTATTTTTCTTGATTTTTTAACACCCAAAATGATGGCATCAAACCTCGGTACTTGGGCAATAAAGCCGTATGAAGATTGATTGTTCCTTTAGTAGGAATATCCAAAAGAGCCCTTTTAAATACCTGATTGCCGCCAATAGACACAAATAAATCCGCATTAAGACCTGAAAGTATTTTTAGGTTTTCTAGGGAATTAATTGAACCCTCAAGCGTAAATAGCGGTATAGATGCCTGACTTAAAACGGCTTTAACCGAATGCCCAGGCGTTAATTTTGATTTGATGAATTTGAGAGAAAAATAGATAAAAAATTCTAGGCCAAAAACATCCAAGGTCTTTTTCATTTTGGCAAAAAAAGATTCTCTTTTACCAAAAGGGGAAACCTCAAAAAGTACTGTACCCACCCATTCGATATCATTAGGCAATCCCGCATGCAATTTTTTAATTGCCTTTGGTAAAAAAAATGGATCATCCTGGGTCAATAATACTACTCTCATTTCTTAGATTTAAATAATTGGAAAATTTTCCGCAAAGGTTTTAAAGCTAACGTAAACCAATATGGATGTAAATGATTCACGGACCAAGCTTTTCGATCTTCCGTATTTGCAACAAGGCGATGCTTCCATGAGGCTGTACTTGTACCCCCATTTCGCATGGTCATTAAAACTTTAGGCAAATAAAAAGCCGACATTTTATTCTTATATAATGCTCTCAGCATCCATTCGTAATCTGCTGAACAGGTAAAATCCGTTCTGTAAGGGCCATTTTTATCTGCTGAAGACTTCTTAATATAAAACGATAAATGGGGTGGCATCCAACCGTAAAGCCACTGATCTTCTTGATATGCCCCTGCCGTCCAATATCGAACAATCTTTCCTGGATTTTCAGGGTTTACATATTGCTTATCTCCGTAGACAACATCTACTTGATTGGACTCAAAAGCAGAAACTACGGAGCTTATGACATCGTTCGTTGGATAAAAATCATCCGCACCGATCATCCCTATGACGTCGCCATCAATTAATTTCAAGCCCTTATTCATCGCATCGTAAATTCCCCCATCTTTTTCAGATATAAATTGGATGGCTGAACCAAAAGATTTTAAAATTTCTAAACTCCCATCGGTAGATCCGCCATCAATGACCCAATATTCTTTGTTCGTATAATCTTGGGCCAATACGCTCTCTATAGTCTGCCTTAGGGTGGCAGCCGATTGATATGAGACCGTAATGATGGATACTTTCAAAATCAAATATTAAAGAACAAAGATAGAAAATCATCGCATTGTTTTCCGCTTCCCAACGACTCAGATTTTTTTTTCAATGAACACTTGAATAAAATATAAATTTTCGTACCTTTGCAAACCCAATTCGAAACTGTTGGGGATTTAATAATTAATAGAAATGAAAAGAACTTTCCAACCCTCGGTTAAAAAAAGGAAGAATAAGCATGGTTTCCGTGAGCGCATGTCGACAGCAAATGGTCGTCGTGTTTTAACTGCGCGTCGCGCAAAAGGACGTCATAAGCTTTCAGTTTCTGACGAAAAGAGAGGAAAATAAGCCATAATTCTAAGAAAGGCTGATTTCTGGCTCGCTGTTACTTAAAAAAGTATTCTTGCCGTGAAATTCACTTTCCCAAAATCTCAGCGGTTAACGCAAAAAAAAATAATCGATTCTTTATTTCAAAAGGATAGTCAAATTGTGTCACAACGATTTTTCTATCCTTTTCGAGTTTTGTATCGTGCCGGTGATTTAAAGTCCGAATCTCCACAAATTTTAATTTCAGTTCCCAAGAGAAAATTCAAGAAGGCCGTAGACCGCAATGTAATCAAGCGAAGAACAAGGGAAGCATATCGATTAACAAAACCTGAATTTCAAGGATTAGCCTACAATAAATTACCTGATATAATGGGATTTATTTATATTGGCACTGATATAGAATCGTTTGAATTAATTCAAAAAAAAATGCATCAAATTTTTACTGCATTTACAAAAAATGAAAATCTAAAAAATGAAGTTTA
>CAMBGA010000180.1 GCA_945866095.1 Spirosoma fluviale | reverse complement strand
GAAAAATCAAAACCCTTAAAAAAATCACGCCAAGAGGTGTCTACCGAATTGGGGTCTTGAATATATGCATCATACAAATCTGAAATGACTTGTGTATCTGCATTGGCAACGTAGGAAAATGGATCCATATGTATATTTCTAAGGCAAGCCGCCTAAGAACAGTTTCAATATTTATAATTATTTTGGCCTAAAAGGTAATCTTAAAAATCTACGCAATTTACTACAAGCAATGTAATTATCCCATAAAAAAATGATGGATTTTGCATTTAAGTGGACAAATTTGATTTGAAAAAAGGCAAATCTAAAATGGTTTAAATTATTCTTCAATAATTTCAATTTTATCTTTCAAAAATCAAAAATATTCCAACTCTATTTAATGTCTAAATTCCGCTAATTTTCCATTTCCAGTATCAAGTTCATACCGGATGAAAATTTGGTGAAATCCCGAGGCCGTGGTCGAAATGGACGAATTTGCTGACCCACTAATGCCAGCAGGTAACGTGGATACATTTTCACCTAAAAAATCATAGCCATAACCCACCTTGAAATTTTTGCCTAAGGGTGCTTCTACACTTCCTATTAAAGCCGGGTTGCCAAGTTCAGATCCTGTATTTTGCCACCAAAGCCCAAAACCCAAACGTTCTTGCCACCAGAAAACACTATATAGGTCAATTTGCGTATCAAGCCCTTTTATAAATCGAATGACACTTCCTGATTTCAAGGCATTTCCTGATGTAGCTTTAAAAATATATTGACCTTTGATGTACATAGGACTTGTCGACCTCCAATTCATTTCTTGCATTTGAACCGCTGGCTGACTAAAACCTAAGGTAAATTCATCTTTTTTGAGCAAAAAACCCCATCCATAAGAACCCGTTAATTCACTCGTACCGCTCCGACCAATGACTGGATACTGATTGATTCC
Source organism: Spirosoma fluviale (assembly GCA_945866095.1). GTDB lineage: Bacteria > Bacteroidota > Bacteroidia > Cytophagales > Spirosomataceae > Aquirufa > Aquirufa fluvialis_A. The sequence goes on along the minus strand of CAMBGA010000180.1, from coordinate 2,525 downwards.
AATTTGGCCACCCGCTCTAATTTCTCGACCACGCCCAAAAGAAATGGATTTAGACAATAGCCCCGCTAATCCTAAGTTGGACACAATACCCCCTAAAGGCATGGCATAGGCTTGATCTGTGTTGTAGGCCAAAAAACCCATCCCCCAGGAATTATTTTTGATCGGTCTATCAAACGAGAAATATTGCTGGGAAGAACTCGACATCCCAAACTGCTGAATCAAAGGCTTTTTCCTGTAAATCCCTGTCACAGAAATAACACCATTCGCGCCGGCCTCAGCGGGATTTAAGGAAAGCGGCATAAAAGGATACACCATTCTGAGCGCTTCTTGTTGGGCTACCGCAGTAAAACTCAAAAGACATACACAAAAAACAAGGATTCGATTAGACATAAATAACTGACAATATGACACCCAAATTATTTTTGGAAAGTAAATTGATAAAAGAACACCCAAATTTATAATTTTTAATCGCATAAAAAATGAAAGAAACAGGTAACATCTCCATTCACACCGAGAATATTTTTCCCATCATCAAAAAATTTCTCTATTCGGACCACGAGATTTTCCTTCGTGAGCTAGTTTCAAACGCAGTAGATGCCACTCAAAAAATCAAACGCCTTAGCTCCATCGGTGAATTCAACGGTGAATTAGGTGAGCTAAAGGTTAAGGTAAGTTTCGACAAAGACAAGAAGACCATCACGATTTCAGATAACGGAATCGGTATGACGGCAGAAGAAATAAAAAAATACATCAACCAAATCGCTTTTTCTGGAGCGACGGAATTTGTTGAGAAATACAAAGACAAGGGAGATGACAAAGGAATTATCGGACATTTTGGTCTAGGTTTTTATTCTGCCTTCATGGTAGCAAAAGAAGTCGAAATCATCTCAAAATCATATCAAGACAAATCTGAAGCCGCTAAATGGGTTTGTGACGGATCCACCGAATACACCATTTCAGCCGCTAAAAAGAAAACAAGGGGAACCGATATTATTTTACATATCGCTGAGGATTCAGAAGAGTTTTTAGAGGAGTTCAAATTAAAATCCATCCTAGAAAAATATGGCAAATTCCTTCCGGTAGAGATTGAATTTAACGAGAAAATCATCAATAACCCGAATCCAATTTGGACTAAAACTCCAGCAGATTTAACGGATGAGGATTATTTGAAATTCTATGAGGAGCTTTATCCATTCCAAGAGAAGCCATTATTTTGGATACATTTAAATGTCGATTATCCATTTAACTTGACCGGAATTTTATATTTTCCTAAGGTTAAAAATGAAATGCAATTGCAGCGTGAGAAGGTTTCCTTATATAGCCGACAAGTATTTATTACGGATGAGGTAAAAGATATTGTTCCTGAATTTTTAATGTTGCTTCATGGGGTGATTGACTCTCCTGATATTCCATTAAACGTTTCGAGAAGCTTCTTACAAGCCGACTCAAATGTCAAGAAAATCAATAGCTACATTACAAAGAAAGTAGCTGATAAATTACAAGAATTATTCAAATCTGATCGTCCGGCTTTTGAAGAGAAATTTGCCAGTATAGGCTTATTTGTTAAATATGGCATGATTTCGGATGAGAAATTCATGGAAAAAGCGAAGGATTTTTGTTTAGTACAGGATACGGCAAGCAAATACTTCACGCTGGATGAATATGCGGAAGAAGTTCAAGCTGCGCAGACCGACAAAGACGGAAATAAAGTTTATTTGTATACGACAGACCAAGAACAGCAAGATGCCTTTATCCAATCGGCGAGCCAAAAAGGCTATTCGGTTTTGAAAATGGATAATATGATCGACAGTCATTTTATCAATACCATTGAAACCAAAATCGAAAAAACGCAGTGGAAGAGAGTCGACGCAGATGCGGTGGATAAATTGATCGACACGGGAATCAACTTAGAAGCTATTTTAACTGATGCGCAAAAGGAATCCGTTAAAAAAGTTTTTGAGGATACCTTACAAGACAAACAAAAAATTGTTGCCGTAGAAGCAATGTCACCAGAAGAATTACCAGCCATTGTCACCCAAAATGAGTTTATGCGCCGCATGAGTGATATGTCGAAAACCGGAGGTGGAGGAATGGGGATGTTTGGCGCGATGCCAAATACCTATAACATCACCATTAATGCCAATCACCCATTGATCAGTAAATTGGCCGACTTGAAATCGGAAGATGAGCAAAAGGCTTTAGCCAAGCAAATTTTAGATTTAGCGCTGCTCTCTCAAAATTTATTGACAGGTTCTGATCTAACAGCGTTTATCAAAAGAACGGTTGGTGGTTTTTAAATTAGGCAGGAAAAATAGGTAATAAGCAATAGGTAAAAATTAGGTAATAGGTAAAAGGTAATAGGTAAAAGGTAATAGATTGTTGATGCCTGATTAACGTTGACCGTTATTATGATTTTGAAACCTTAGATTAAATATTCATTTATAGGTTTCAGTTATTTTTTATTTACCCAATTTTACCCTTATTAGATGTATTTAATTTACTTTTAAAAAACTCAGGTTTTAAAA
>CAMBGA010000179.1 GCA_945866095.1 Spirosoma fluviale | reverse complement strand
TTGCCAGACAAGCTTGGCCATTCGTTTCTATAATTAAGTGCTATTCTAGGACAACCACTTGAACCAGCTAATGCAGGATTTAAATATACTGGATTTGAATAAAATTGAGTAAAAGTAGGATCTTGAGACCTAACAATAAATGTATTTATAACTACAAATAGTAAGGATAAATAAATCGAATATAGACTATATATTTTCACAAACTTGAATTTTATGCAAGTGTTAATTAAACGTATTTTTGCCTCCAAAGGTTACAAATATCGTTTATTTTTCAAATATATGCTAATTTAATTCGTTTTTTACTGAGTTCACTTTAAAACAGATATTTTTTATGAGGCAAAATGATTTAATTCTTTTTCTTTTTTTTGTATTTTCAACTAATTATTTTTTATCACAAGATATTTTCTTAGAATTAAATTGGCAAAAACCAGTAAATCATTATTTAGATGGGAAGACCTATTCTATCCCTTCAATTGAAGGGCAAGAATCTAGCAATGGCAAACCAAATTATTTTTATTCAAAGTATTTAAAAAACAATTTCACCCCTTTACTAAAAGATGTATTATATGAATTAGCCCCAGACATTGATCTAAATCATTTTAAAGCGTTAAAAATCGAGTTTCCTGAAGATCTTGAAATTTCTTACCAAGTCACCAAAGCATCTAATGATTATTTTTTTGCAGTAAATACTTTTCCCTATAAACTAATTAATGGACAATTACATCGTGTTAAACAGTTGGTTTTTGAATTAACAGAAGCTGCAGTCATTGGTCATCAAAAAGACTTTGTTACCTCGTCAGTTCTTAAAGACGGAAGCGGAACCTGGTATAAAATTGCTGTTAACAAAGATGGAATATATAAAATAGATAAAAATTTTCTTGAATCTTGTGGTATCTCCACAAATGGGTTGAATCCTGCACACATTCATATTTATGGAAATGGCGAGGGTGTTTTACCAGAATTAAACTCAAGTCCTAGAATTGATGATTTGGCCAAAAACGCACTATTTATTCAAGGAGAAACTGATGGCATTTTTGACGCTAATGATTACATACTATTTTATGGATATGGACCACACAGATGGTTTGCAAATGGAACAGTTGAATTTGATCGAAAACAAAATATTTATTCCGATAATTCGTATTATTTTATTAACATTAATGCTACAGAAACACCTTTACGAATAGAAACATTACCTGAAATACAGGAAGTTGCAAATGCTGAAATTTCTTCTTACGACTACAGAGATGCTTATGAAAACGATTTAGTTAATTTAATGGGTGGCGGACAGCGTTGGTATGGTGAATTATTTGATGTCGAATTAGAAAAAATAGTCACTTTTACAATTCCAAATATCGACACGAGTCCAATAAGGTTTAAAACTGCCATTGCATCAAATGCGTCAAATTCGGTTGGAACGGCTCAAAATTACAGTATTAATGGCTTGACTTTAAGTGAAAGCCCGTTACCAAGTATTGGTAGTGATTTCGCGCGCTCTACCCAATCTTTTCAATTGACAAATCCTCTCTCTACTTTACCATTTAAGATAAAAATAACGCGTAATAGTCCAAATACATTGACATATTTAGATCGTATTGTTTTAAATACAAAGCGTAAACTTGTTTTTTTTGGGACGCAATTTGGATTTAGAAATTTAAGCCCTCAGGATTCACTTTCCTTAGTTTCCTATTCCACCTCAAACTTTCCAAGTAATGGATTTATTTGGGACATTTCTGATCGTCAAAAACCAAAAAGGATTTCAGGTTCCTTAACAGGTTCAACTTACACTTTTAAAAATTATGCTATTTACAAAGAATATGTTGCTTCTAATGGATCTTCTTTTTTTACACCTGAAAAAGTTGGTGGAGTTCCAAATCAAAATCTACATGCTTTAACACAGGCAGATTTTTTAATTATTACCCATCCAGATTTTTTAGCACAAGCAAATCGATTGGCTGATTTACATCGGGAACAAGGATTGAGTGTTCATGTTTCAAGAATTGACGAAGTTTTTAATGAATTTAGCTCCGGTTCACAAGATCCAACAGCAATCCGAATGTTTGCCAAGATGTTTTATGACCGTGGTGCTATAGCGCCCTCTACGAAGCCAAAATATCTCTTACTTTTTGGCGATGGAACTTATGATCCTAAAAATCGCGTTCCGAATAATAATAATTATGTTTTAACCTACCAGGTTGAAAGCAGTGAAAATCATATTGATGCAATGGTTACAGATGATTATTTTGGGATGTTAGATGATAATGAAGCAATTTCAGCTATAGATTTATTAGACATTGGAGTCGGCCGAATTTTAGCGAGTAATTTAACTCAGGCAAAGCAACAAGTAGATAAAATCGAACATTATATAAAAAATGGATCTGCCTTATTTACTGGAGGCGGAAGTTCATGTTGTTTAGGAGAATCAAGTACTGATACTTATGGAGATTGGCGAACAAAATATGTTCAAATTGCAGATGATGAAGAGGGTGGATATTTTATTAATAATGATACAGAGCCTCAGTACAATAATGTAAAGACTGATCATTTTGAGATGAACTGTGATAAATTATACATGGACGCATATCCTCAAGAAACTTCAGCGGGAGGACAAAGGTATCCAGAAGTATCAAATGCAATTACAGATCTTGTGCAACGAGGTGCCCTAGTTGTTAATTATGTTGGGCATGGCGGCGAGGTTGGATTAGCTGAAGAGCGGGTTGTAACGATACCTCAAATAAATAGTTGGACAAATATCAATAAATTACATTTGTTTGTTTCTGCTACCTGTGAATTTACAAAATATGATGATCCAGCCAGAGTTTCTGCTGGAGAATGGGCTGCATTAAATCCTTTGGGAGGAGCAATTGCGTTAATGACAACTACAAGAGCTGTTTATTTCAGTGTAAATACAACTACAGGATTAGCTTTTTACAATAATGTTTTTGATCGTAATCCTGACGGCTCGCCTTTAACTTTCGGCGAAATTGTGAAACGAACAAAGAATTCATCTGGAAACAGTAATAATAAGCGAAGTTTTACATTAATTGGAGATCCAGCCTTAAAGATTGCTTTACCAACATATAAAGTTATTACGGATAGTATAAATGGCAAAAATCCTTTAATCGAATTAGACACTTTAAATGCCTTGAGCAAAGTTCGAATTAAAGGTCATTTAATAGATAATTCTGGAAATTTAATGTCTTCGTTTAACGGTGTTCTTAATCCTTCTATTTTTGACAAACCTAAAAAGCAAACAACCTTGGGGCAGGATAATGGTTCTCCTGAAATAGAATATGAATTGCAGCGAAATATTATCTATAAAGGCAAATGTTCTGTTGTTAATGGATTTTTTGATTTTTCCTTTGTGGTTCCAAAAGACATCGCATTAAATATTGGGCGAGGAAAAATAAGTTATTATGCTTTTGGTCAAGGAATTGATGCAATAGGAGCAGACACAAATTTTAGAATTGG
>CAMBGA010000178.1 GCA_945866095.1 Spirosoma fluviale | reverse complement strand
CTCAGTAGAAATGGTCTGCCAAATGGCTTTTATGCCGAACAAATTTGTCAGATTGGAAAATATGCAGGAATATCAGATAAAGTGTCTTCTTTTGGTATATTTAATTATATAAATCAAACACAAGTTTCTGATCAACTTTTAGCACAGCTGATTTGGTATTTTATTGATGGTGTCGCCGCACGTTTTGGTGATTTTCCTATTGGGAATAAAGCCGATTACAAAAAATTCACTGTTGTCATGGAGGAATCCAATAATGAATTGATTTTTTTTAAAAGTAATAAGTCATCTCGGTGGTGGATGGAAGTTCCATTTCCTCCCAGCAATCAAAGTAAATACGAACGTCATTATCTTGTCCCTTGCAATAAAGAAGATTATGAAAATGCTATGAAAAATGAATTACCTGATTTATGGTGGAAAACCTATCAAAAACTATTCTGAAACACTACTGTCCGATAAAAATACAAAATAATCGATTTGCTTTCTGAAAGTCATTATTTTACTACTGTCGATCCCTAGATTTCAAAAGTGAGCCCCCCTCTCAGGAACTACTGAATTTCAGTTGAAGCTGAGCATCATATTCTCTAAGCCAATCCTTTTCTGGATTCTCTAGGAATTTTATCAAATGAATATAATTGAATAAGTGTAATCTACAGAAGCTTGCAAGATTTGAAAATGCCCATTTTCGCTTGATGCTCTTGTGTATTACTGTCAGAAGTAGATTAACGATTAAAGCACACCAAATCTGTATTTTAATCGCGTTTTCATTGTCGCCAAGAAAGAATTTCAAAGGGAAATTCTGTTTGAGTTGTTTGAAAAGCAATTCGATTTGCCAACGTTTCTTGTAAATGAGTGCAATATGGCCTGCATTCATACCATTAAGATTGGTGATAAACTCAAAGCAGCGGTTGTTTTCATTATCCCAGTATGCGATTTTCCTTAATTCAAGGGTTTTGAGATAGGTTCCGTTTTCTTTTACATCCACGCGAATGATTTCATCTTTCAACACACCATCGTCAATGTACGATGGTATATCATTTTCAAGTACTGATTCATATGACGCGTTGGCTTTTAAACGCGTCACGAAGAAAATACCGTTCTCACTGAACTCATTGAAGGTATTATAATCGTTGTATCCCTTGTCAAATACAGCAATTTTACCCTTCTCTAGTTGAACATGCTTCAAAAACTGTTTGTCATGTGTTGTTGCTGCCGAAAACCAAATGAGCTCAGGAACTTTTTCTTGTAAATTAATCTGTGTATGCACTTTAATCCCGCCTTTTCTCTTGCCGGTGTTAGGTGCTCTACCCACACAAGCTAAGATGTCTTTAAACAAGGAGATTGTGCTGGAATCGATAATCTCTAATCGGTTTTCCCATGCATACGATTTTCGGCTGTCCGAGATAATTGGATGATACGCTTTGAGTAAAGAATAATAAACATCCTGGAACACTAAATGGCTTCGTCTTTTGTTCGCATCACTCAAGGTACTTCTAAATGGAATGTGTTTCAGTTGAAAGTGATTCATCTTTCCTTTCAAACCAAGCATGGACGCAGCAACTTCACGCAGTGAAGTGCAATGTGCAAACGTTGAAAACAACATACTTATCAAATGATCTGAAGTATCAAACTTCTTGATATAGCGATCTGACAGGTGCTTTCTACCGAGAATTTTGATTTTATTCAAATCAATTAAAGAAATCAGCTGTCCGAAAACAGATTGTCCGAAAAAGTAGTTACTTTTATTCATGTAATTGTTGTTTGCAAGACTAAATTACAATAAAGCGGGAAATCCATTATGGAAATCCCGCTTTTAAAAAGTTTTATCGGACACTAGTGATTCTGAAACTTTATTTTTTTTCCCATTTTTATTAATTTTAAATAAATATGTTTATTTTAGCAAACTATTTGTATAACAAACATTGTTAATGCCTATTACATTTTTTAACAAATAATATATGAAATTGAAAAATCTACTTTTAATTTTAATCTTTAATTTTTTTAGTTTGGGATTTTTTTCTCAGCAAGATAAGTTAATAACAAATTTCATGTATGATAAAATGAGTATTAATCCAGGTAAAACAGGAATTGATATGAACAATAGTATTTGTGCAACTTCTATTTATAGGAATCAATGGGATAAAGTAAATGGTGCGCCTAATTCCGCTGTATTAAATTTAGAAGGAAATTTCTCAAGATTTTTTAAGGGTGGTCTTGGTCTTGCATTTTATCATGATGCAATAGGATTCTCTCGCCAAAATAACTTATTGTTAAATTATTGTTATCCAATTAAAATAAGCAATATTGGAGTTTTGGGCTTGGGTATAGGTCTAGGTATTATGAATTATGGTTTAGATCCAACTTGGGTGCCTCCAACAAGCACTACTGACCCTTCATTGCCTTTAGGTTTCGCAGCAACAAATTTAGATGCTAATTTTGGAGCTTATTTCCACGGAAAAGATTTTTATGCTGGTCTTTCTTCAACACATTTATCTGAGTCGCTTTTACAAAAGAAAGTTAATGGATTAGATCAAAATTACCAAACAGCACGTCATTATTATCTTATGGGAGGTAAAACTTTTGATGATGTTTTGAATGGCAAGATTGATGCTCAAGTATTAATGAGAACAGACTTAGTTAAATACTCTTTTGATATAAACGCACGTTATTTTTACACTATTAATGATAATGAGTTTTATGGTGGCCTTACATATAGAAATTCAGATGCTATAGGGATTTTACTAGGTTATTCTCCTTTTCAAAAATTTACAATTGGGTATTCTTATGACATTACAATTAATAAATTAGCATCAGTTTCAAGAGGGTCGCATGAAATAGTACTAAGATATTGTTATAATATTAAGTCACCAAAACCTGTAATTTCAAGAAACCCAAGATTTTTATAAAAAATATAAAATTTGTAACTATATACATACATTTTCGTTTATGTTAAATTCTGATATAAAGAATAATATTATTAAACAGAGAAACAAAAATAATACAATGAAGAAATTAATAAGTTTAATCGTGCTTTTTCCAATATTATTCGCTTGTAATAGTGGAGTTGAAGGAAATCTAGTAGGAGTTCGAGGTCGATCAACATTTTATCCTGACGTTCTTGGTCCAGGAAAATTACCATATGGAATGGTTTATATTCCCTCTGGAGCCTATCAAACTGGTGAAGATGATGAAGATATAATGGGTCTTCATACTTCAAGGGTTAAGACAGTTTCTGTGCCTGCATTTTATATGGATCAAACAGAAATTTCTAATAATGAATACCGTCAATTTGTTGATTGGGTTAGAGATTCTATCGCAAGGGAAAAATTATATAGAAGGAGTTACGATGATGATGCTGAACGTTGGATAAACATCCCGGATAATTTTTTTAAAGAACCATATAGGACGTTTATAACTATGGGTTCTGATGTTCAGGGTGGAAATACTCCTTTTCAATTGTTTATGGACAGCACTAATAATGCTGAGGTTGACAAAACAATTCTTGGATTGTTAGGAGATATTGAAGGAACAAAAATGAAAAAAATAAAATCTGATAAGCCATTAG
>CAMBGA010000177.1 GCA_945866095.1 Spirosoma fluviale | reverse complement strand
AATTCCTCTTCACAATCAGACCAATAACACCAGGTCTTATCGTTTTTATTTTTGGGGAATTGGTCAATGATTAAAATGGGTAAATCGCCTAAAGAACTTTTTGAAAGGTAATAAGCTAAGGATAAACCGGCCATTCCACCGCCTGCAATTATAAACGCAAACTGGGATTGCACTGGCTTATTCATGAATTAGATGTGTTTTTCAGCGTGATAAGAAGAACGCACTAAAGCCCCTGATTCCACATAGTTTAATCCCCTTTTCAATCCTTCTTCCTTGTACATCAGGAAAGTCTCGGGATGAATCCATTCAATCACTTCATGATGCATTTTGGTCGGTTGCAAATATTGACCCAACGTTAACACATCCAAACCATGGGCTATTAAATCGTCCATCGTCTGAAAAACTTCTTCCTTTGTTTCTCCCAATCCAAGCATAAGTCCAGATTTGGTTCTTTTTCCAAACTCTTTTGTTCGCTTCGTTTGTTCTAAACTTCGCTCATACTTGGCTTGTGGCCGAACGAATTTGTATAATCTCGCTACGGTTTCCATATTATGCGACACTACTTCTTGGCCCCCCTCGATCATTCGAATTAACGCATCCCAATTGCCCTTTGTGTCCGGAATAAGTGTTTCAATCGTCGTCAGTGGAGTCGTTTCTTTTACCGCTCGGACCGTTTGATACCAAATTTCAGCACCACGATCCTTCAATTCATCTCGATTAACCGACGTAATTACCGCATGCTTTACCTTCATTAATTGAATTGCTTCAGCAACTCTGCGGGGCTCATCTTCGTCATATTCGTTAGGTCTGCCGGTCGCCACAGCACAAAATGTACATGACCGAGTACAAACATTTCCCAAAATCATGAAGGTGGCCGTTCCTTCTCCCCAACACTCGCCCATGTTTGGGCAATTCCCTGATTGACAAATAGTATGTAATTTATACTCATCAACAATTTTCCGAACGTTTGTATATTTTTCACCAATGGGCAATTTAACCCGCAGCCAATCTGGCTTTCTTGAGGTAGGGGCTGAATTCACTTGGGGTAATTCGATCATATTATATTTTTATTTACTCTTTCCAAAGAAAAAGGTTAGATATCCAGTGGTATAAACCGATCGCTTTGGGTTTTGGTTTAACATTTCAATAGGCTTGGAAAAATAATCCACAATAAATCCCACTTCCAAAGCTAAATAATTCTGTTTAAATGTATCTAATTCTACGTTGAAAGCTGTTTTTAGATGCCAGCCCGGAACATAAATAGATTCGCCGGCACCCTTGAAAAAACTACTTTCACCTAAAATAACGGTTCGCTGATAGGTGTTATCGTAGGTTTGTGACATGGGGATCGATAGTATTGATGATTTACCTGTGCCTGGATTGGATAAGGAAATGTCGACATGATAAGGCATTTGCATACCTATATTGGGTCCAGTAGCTATTAAGCCCTTTAAAGCGGCTCCCCCTTCAGATGGTTTTTTAAACAAGGTCCATTGGCGGCCATACTCCGGTCTAATAACGACTAACTGATTTAATTTACCTTCTGTATAGCCTCTTCCATTGTATGAATAGGGCGAATCAAACTCTCTGTAATCCTTTATGATGGATAAATCAAGTCCAAAAAGGGATTGAATTTTGGGGTTATTAATCCACACTTTTCTAGCCGTGATTCCTCCAAATATTCCTGAACTCGTCGATGTGCTAATGCCAAGCGCTAAGATTCCGGTAGGATTGGTATTTTTAACACTACTAATATTATTTTTGGAAATCACTTTTGACCGATTGTTCGAGCTTGGCGCCTGAATAATGGTTTCTTTAGGCGCTGATTTTCTTTGAGCCCAAACAACGGTTGAGGACCAATAAAAAATAAAAAGAAATCCAATTAATTTTTTCATTCGCTCAAATAGGGTTTTAATTCGTCTACCGATATATCCCAATGGGTAGCGGAATAGGTGCAGGCCCCCTTGCTGATGACTAAAGCCTGAGGCGACTGATGTTGTATCCCAAATTTTTCGGCAATTTCTAAGGAAATAGGTCGATATGCAATCAAATCCAAATAAAAAGCTGCGTTTTCAGTATCTCCCCAAGCTCGCTCAAATCGACTTAAAGCAGTCGACGAAATGGAGCAACGCGTGCTATGTTTGAAAATCACCACAGGTTGATTTTGTGAAATTTCAACTATTTCATCCAATTGATGTAGGTCTGTTAACGGGTTCCAATGCATAAGGATGATGTAGGTATTCGTCTAATTTTGTAAATTTATTGTTTCAACATCAAATTTAAGAAAAATTGAGGGTTTGGCTGTATATTTTTGCCTTGTTTTTATATAAGCAGATTTTAGGAATCATTTCTGTGTTCCATGGCAAAGCTAAGAAATGGAATTATGGCCAAAAACATGTTTGGGAAGGGCTGGAATCTGCTTTCAAAAATAATAGCAAGCCCGTTGCCTGGTTTCATACGGCATCCATGGGTGAATTTGAACAGGGAAAACCCATCATCGACGCATTTTCTAACGAATATCCAGACTATTTTATTTTAGTTACCTTTTTTTCTCCTTCAGGGTATGAGGTTCGAAAAAATGCACCAGGCATTGATTATGTGAGTTATTTGCCTTTTGATGGTGCGTCCACTAGCCAAAGATTTTTGGACCTTGTCAATCCGTCCATGGTATTTTTTGTGAAATATGAATTTTGGTATTTCTATTTACATGAACTTAAAAAGAGAAACATTAAAACGATTTTAGTTTCAGCCATTTTTAGAAAAGATCAATTGTTTTTTAAATGGTACGGTGGATTCTTTAGAAACATATTAACGTCTTTTGACCAGCTTTTTGTTCAAGATGAATCGTCTAAAGGCATGTTGAATCGGATTGGTATTCAACACGTTACATTGGGTGGTGATACGCGATTTGATCGAGTATTATCCAATCTTCGTTCGGCTCAAACGTGGTCTTTATGCTCAGAGTTTGTTGGCCAGAATGAATTTGTGGTCCTAGGTTCCGTGTGGGACGCTGATATGGATTGCCTAATTCCATTGATTAACTCGGGTAAATTTCCATTTAAATGGGTGGTGGTGCCACATGAAATTGATGAATCAACGTTAAAATCATGGGAGTCAAAGATTGAAATTCCTGTAGGCTATTCTAAAGGCGCACCTTTGAATGCGAATGCACAGGTATTATTTGTGAATGAGGTAGGGCGCTTATCTTCTTTGTATCGAGGGGCTTTGTTCGCCTATATTGGCGGTGCTTTTGGCGCTGGATTACATAATACGTTGGAAGCTGCCGTTTTTGGGCCAACCGTCTTTTTTGGAAATAAGAATTTTGAAAAATTCCATGAGGCACTTGAATTGGTGAATGTAGGATTAGCTTTTCCTGTGGCAAATAGCCAAGAATTAGAAGAAAAAATGCTTGAAATTTATCATTCTGAAGATTTATTAGTCCAAAAACAAGTACAATCTCGCCAATTTGTCGCCGCCCATGCAGGTGCCACAGCATGTATCATGAACTATGTACGAAAAAATTTAGGCCAAAAATATGCTGAATAAAGGTCTCATCATGCGTTCAACAGGCTCTTGGTATGAAGTTCGTGCCGAATCGGGAAAGGTATATCGAGCCAGATTAAAAGGGAAGTTTAAGTTGA
>CAMBGA010000176.1 GCA_945866095.1 Spirosoma fluviale | reverse complement strand
TATGTGGTGTTTTGATGGTTCATCTACGGAGCAAGCTCCAGGTGGCTCTTCAGATTGTCTATTGCGTCCTGTGTTTATTTGCCCAGATCCTTCTCGCAAAAATGCATATTTAGTTATGTGTGATGTGTTGAATTCAGATGGTACTCCTCACGTGAGCAATGGCCGTGCGACAATTGAGGATGATGATAATGATTTTTGGTTCGGTTTCGAACAAGAGTATTTTTTATGGGATCCAGAAACTAATAAGCCATTAGGTTTTCCTGCTAATGGATATCCAGCTCCACAAGGGCCATATTACTGTTCAGTAGGTGCATCGAATGCCTATGGACGTGAGATTGTAGAAGAGCATTTAGATTTATGTATCGAAGCGGGACTTAACATTGAAGGTATTAATGCTGAGGTGGCTGCAGGTCAGTGGGAATTCCAAATGTTTGCTAAAGGGGCGAAGGAAGCTGGTGATCAAATTTGGATCGGCCGCTATTTATTAGAGCGTTTAGGTGAGAAATTTGGGGTGTCAATCAATTGGCATTGTAAGCCATTAGGCGAATTGGATTGGAATGGGTCAGGTATGCATGCCAACTTCTCCAACACAGCTTTACGTACAGCTGGTAAAAAAGAAACGTATGACGCTATATGTTCAGCATTTGCTCCTTTCGTTAAAGAGCATATTGATGTTTATGGTGCTGACAATCATTTACGTTTAACTGGTAAGCACGAGACTCAATCCATCGATTCTTTCTCTTATGGTGTTTCGGATCGTGGTGCGTCTATTCGTATCCCTATCGCAACCGTAGAAAAAGGTTGGAAAGGCTGGTTAGAAGATCGTAGACCTAATTCTGCTGCAGATCCTTATAAAGTTGCAGCTCGTATTATTAAGACAGTTAAAACGGCCAAATATTAATTTATCTTGCATTTATATACTTTTATGAAATGAAATGGCGGGTTTTCCCGCCATTTTTGTTTTACCTTTATGCTCATATTTTAAGAAATGAAAAAGGTCGCTTTTTATACCTTAGGTTGTAAGTTAAATTTTGCAGAATCTAGTTCAATTGCACGTAGTTTAGAACCTTTGGGTTTTACTCGTGTTGATTTTCAAGATTCACCTAATTTGTTTGTCATCAATACCTGCAGTGTAACCGAACAAGCAGATAAAAAGTGCAAAAAAGTTGTTCGAGAAGCTAAAAAAATCAATCCAGCTTCTACCGTGGTTATCATGGGATGCTATGCGCAATTGAAACCCGAAGAAATTTCGAACATTCCTGGTGTGGATTTAGTTTTAGGGGCCAACGAAAAATTCCAATTACCTGATTTAATCATACCCTATTTAAATAATAAAAATACAAATCTTCCGAAATTGCTAACCTCAGAAATAAGGTATGACTTAGATTACCATGCTTCTTATTCCGTTAATGATCGAACTCGAACATTTTTGAAAGTTCAAGATGGATGTGATTATCCCTGCTCCTATTGTACAATACCCTTGGCTAGAGGCCAATCTAGATCAAATACAGTTGAAAGCGTATTGGCTTTAATTGAAGAAATTGCTGAAAAAGGGGTAAAAGAAATCGTGTTAACGGGAGTGAATATAGGCGATTTTGGAATTCAACAAGGAAAACGTGAAGAAACTTTTTTTGATTTAATCAAATCGATTGAATTTAAATCCAGTATTAATCGGTTTCGAATTTCTTCTATTGAGCCTAATTTAATTACTCATGAAATAATTACTTTCTTGTCAAGTTCAAAGTCTTTCGTTCCTCATTTTCATATACCCTTACAAGCTGGATCGAACGCAGTTTTACGTTTAATGAAACGTAGATATCAAAGAGAATTATATGTAAACCGTGTTGCCTTAATTAAATCATTGATGCCAAATGCATGTATTGGCGTAGATGTAATTGTAGGCCATCCAGGAGAAAGCCCCGAATTGTTTTTAGAAACATATCAATTTTTACAGGAGCTCGATATTGCTTATCTACATGTTTTCCCATATTCAGAAAGGGCCAATACTTTTGCCACTGAAATTTTCCCTAAAGTTGATGGTGCACAAAAATCTGAAAGATCCAAAATGTTACATATACTTTCAGATAAAAAAAGACGTGCTTTTTATGAAAGCCAACTAGGGAATAAGGGTGAAGTTTTGTTTGAAGAATCTAATGAAAATGGATTTATGGAAGGATTTTCTGAAAACTATGTTAGGTTCAAGTCGGCATACGATCCATTACTCATCAATACCATACAATCCGTTCGCTATAAATCAATAGCTGAAAATGGCGAAGTGACAGGAGATGTTTTGTTCTCAAATGCCTTTGTTTAAGTTTCTGAGCCAGAAATGAATTGTTCAATATTTTTAAAAATTCGAATTCTGTTTTCTTCCGTTAATTCAAAATCATGATTAATGTCTTCAAAGACTATTGTTGTGTTCGTAAAAGTGGTACTTTTTTTCAATTTCTTTTCCACCATAAATATCTTGAAGCCCCTGTATAATTAACATGGGTGTATTTACTTTTTTTAGATGTTCGTGCCGATAAGCTTCCTCCTCAAAATCGGGATGCTTAAATGGATACCCTAGCGAAATTATTTTGTGAATGGGATGTTGTAAGGAAACCATGGTTGCAACAATCGCTCCTGCACTTCGGCCAATTAATGTAATTTCAGTATCTCTAGGGATATTGTTTAACCTTCTGGCTAATTTTTCTATCCTTAAAGAAATGTCATTCGGATTTTTTTGAAATGCTATATGCATTTTATAATCCATAGGATTCAGAATAATTGAATAAAATTTTTCCTCTATTTGTAAATATAAGCTTATTATGATGGGTTGTTTTCGGATAAATCTGGGGATAACTTTAGCGATATACGGATAAACTCTTTTCCTAAAATATGAGTATGATTCATTAAAAACATCAAATTTGATTCCCTTAATTTCTGAAAGTATGTCTGTATATAGATAACTGTCTTTTTCGAGATGTTCTCTGCCAATCAACAAAATGATTTTGCTTGTCTTCATATTTTATTAAATATAAGAAGTTCAAACTTTAAAATAAATCTTTGAATTCTAAATTGATTTAAAAACAAAAAAGCCGAAAACTAGAAGCTTTCGGCTTTTTGATTGAAACAAAACCACAAGAACCATTGCTTGCGGCTTTGCTTTTAGAAAGATTACTCTGCTAACGATTCGTCATGTTGAGATAAATCTAATCCAAGTCTTTCCTCCTCTTCATTAACACGTAGAGGTATAATTTTATCTGTAATAATTAATAACAAGTAGGATACGCTAAAAGCAAATGCTGAAACAATGGCCAAGGCTAATAAGTGCTTCATAAATAAAGCAGTCTCACCATAAAATAAACCATTTTCTACTACTGCTGCGTTGACTGCGCTAGTTGCAAAAAAACCTGTCATTAGCATGCCGACCATTCCGCCAACTCCATGACAAGCAAATACATCCAAGGTATCATCTAAATTAGAACTAGCTCTCCAATGAGCTACGATGTTTGAAATGATTGCTGCGACTACGCCGATAAAGATGGCTACAGGAACAGTTACGAAACCTGCTGCAGGTGTAATGGCAACTAAACCAACCACCGCACCAATACAAAATCCTAAAGCCGAAACTTTTTTGCCACGAGATACATCAAATAAGATCCAAGATAA
>CAMBGA010000175.1 GCA_945866095.1 Spirosoma fluviale | reverse complement strand
ATTGAAGGATAAACACAAACTGCAGCTACCTGCGGAATGCCGTCAAAATGATCATGTAAATGCTTTGCTTTATAGCACATTTGCTTTACTTTCCCCTCGGTATCTTTTCCTTCGAGTGTTGTCAAGTCAATCATGCTTAAGACCAGATTAAGTCCTTGTTTTTTTGCTTCATTCTTAATACTTCTGGATTGAAACCTCGCTACTCTCTCTTCTACACCAACTTTATCTATTGAAGGAGAAACAGGAATTTTATTAGAAATCTGACTTTTGATTTTCATAAAGTTGAATCAATAGTCAAAGATAGGGAAAAGAATTGTGCAAGAATAGAGCTATTCAAAAGATTTGTTTAATCTTCTTCCTCTCCCTCTTCTAAATATTCTAGATTTAGATCTTCACAATCATCTTCTTTATACAGAGATAGATATTCAAAAATGATTTCTTCCGCTTCAATGTTCATATCTCTTTCCAATGTTTCATCTAATCGAACATCATTAGGATATAAATATATCAAGCACCAATTTTCTTGATCCTTAAGATTAATTTGAGCTTGGATCAATGCATAAATGATATTAAAAGTATAGCTATTAGGATTCAATATTAAAGCACTGTTCGCAATATCTAATGCTTGATTGACATCAAAATAATCGTCTAAAGCTTTCAAATAAGCAAGACATAGTTTTTCATCTGCAGAGGCATTTTCAATGAATGCTTCATAATCATTCCACTCATTACCAGCTGATAGTCCAAATTCAATAAACAAACTTGAATTATCTTTACCTTCAGTACTCCATGACAATTTATTGATAAGTGCCATTTTTACATCAATCGCTTTTGTTTCATCAATAAGAAAACTAAACAATTGTAGTGTTAATATTCCATTTGTCTCTCCCGCTTTTACAACAATCGGAACATCTTTATAGGCTAATGAGAAATAAGTTGAAGTTAAAGGTGAATCTGCATAAGAAACAGAAATAGAGTTCAATGCAATTAAAAGCAAAAGCGCGATTTTTTTTATCATTTTCCGTCTTTATTTAATAATTTATAACATTCAAATATTATTATATTCAAAATCAAATATATCAAATAAATTAAGAAGTTAAGTTAAATTATATTCTTTTCTTTTTTTTATCAAGATGCCAATTTTTAATAACAATTTTTTTTGATTTTATATAAACAATTACTGGTTTTTTTCTTGTGGGTAATAAGTCTAATCTATAGAACCGCATAAGAGAGGATGTAGAGAGGCTTAGTTCGATGAAAAACTTGTTTTAAATAACTCTATTGAAAGAAGTTTAAAAGAGATAATAGATTAGTTATTTTAAGCCACATTTTAGCACTAAAAACATTCAGAATATTAAAAGCCCTTTTGATGATTTATAATAATAAATAAACGTAAATTTATCAAACTAAAGTATGACCGTTATCAGATAAAGCTACCTAATTTTGGGTTTATATGTCTGAGATTGTCAGACATATAAACCCAAAATTAGGTAGCATTTTAAAAGACATAGCGGACAGCGACAGACAAGAGAGCCAACAGTTCGGCACACTTCTTGATACTTGTTACCGACCAACAAAAATTACAAACAACTAAAAACAATAATTATGAAAAAAACAATCTACTACCTGACAACAATGATACTTTTCACTGCACAGACAGCATTTTCGCAAATGAACGATGGACAATATACATTTGCAAATAACAAGGTTACATTGGAGCTAACTATTACGGACTATGGCAGGACAATTTCTTCTGCTACCGTGACAAATAATACAACCAAAAAGACATCAACGGGAAAAGGAGAATACAGACACGCAAATAATGATGGATGGTATGAATTTCAAACAACAGATTGCAATTATGATTTTGACGTGCCAGCAGACAAATTATTCCTCACTCAATTTGACTGCAAAAATGGACAACAATCAATAAAATATACATTAACAAAAAAAAGTTAATGACTGGACAGGGACTTACAAAAATTCAGACAGTGGGATTTTAATCATTACGAACTTCAAAGTGTTAGGGCAAGTTTAAAAAACATTACAAATAATATCATGAGACTAAAAAGAATTCTAATTATCCTTTGCTTAATACTTAATTCAATAATTTCATATTCTCAAGTATTAACTGACGAAGAAAGGAAATTATACAATATTATTATGGAATACAGAAAAGAAAAAGGTTTACCTCATATTCCATTATCTAAATCTTTAACATTCGTTGCGCAAACTCATGTCAAAGATTTACAAACTAGTGGATTAGAAAATAGCACTTGTAATATGCATAGTTGGTCATCCAATGGGCGTTGGACTTCTTGTTGTTATACACGTGATCATGCGAACGCTTCTTGTATGTGGAATAAACCCAGAGAGTTAACCATTTATAAAGGTAACGGTTATGAAATAGCATATGGTTCTTATGGAGCATCAGCATCAGCTGAAGGGGCATTAAAAGGATGGAAAGGAAGTTCTGGGCATAACAATGTAATAATTAATCAAGGCATCTGGTATGACCAATGGAATGCAATCGGAATTGGTTTGTTTAAAGGTTTTGCAGTTGTATGGTTTGGAAAAGAAACTGATAATGAATAAAACCAGCCCATAACAACGTGAAAGCAATATTGTCTTGCCGCATGCGCAACACAGGGCTACATCGCCTACACGCAAACCGATAGCGATAAGGCAATAGACACGAAAGACAATTAACGTTACATAATAAATATGGAAAAGAATTACG
Organism: Spirosoma fluviale; assembly: GCA_945866095.1. GTDB lineage: Bacteria > Bacteroidota > Bacteroidia > Cytophagales > Spirosomataceae > Aquirufa > Aquirufa fluvialis_A. Next base: position 953 of record CAMBGA010000175.1, on the reverse strand, counting down.
CAATAATAGATCTATTCAAAAGATTCGTTTAATCTTCTTCCTCTTCTTCTTTTTCTGGCTGATCATACTGATCTTCTTCTTCTTCTGAGTCAGAATCTACATCATCTCCCTTAATTACATCGTCTTTATCTAATTCATCATCAAATTCTTCATCTTCAATTTCATCTTCATCATCATTTTCGATTGAAGCTTTCATTTTTGGAGTAAGCTTATTGACTTTTACCAAGTAGACAACTTCTTCTGTCTCCCAGATTAGCGCATCTAAAACTTCCCCAGTTGGCGTCTTAATTGAAGTTAAATGATTAATGTATCCATCTGGATAATCTCTTAATATTTGTTTTTTTTGTTCAAGACTTAATTTTTCGTAACTAATAATTCCTCTTCTTTTTGACATAATATTTATAACAATGGAGTTCTTCGGCAAATTTATATTTTTTGTTTTTTAAAAATCAACAATTTTAAAAATAAAATTAAAAATATTATTAACTATTAATTGTTGTCATCTTAATTTAAAGTTATCATTTAACTTTTATTCTTTTTAATTTCTTTTGTTCCATGCGTGATAATAAAAAGTAAATCCCTTTAATAAAAATAACATAGATTTATACTTACTTTAGCATTCGAAAAAATTCTCTTGCCTTCATGTCAAAAACTAAATCAGCATTCTTTTGTCAAAACTGTGGTAACGAAGCACCAAAATGGCTTGGAAAATGTCCTTCATGTCAGGAATGGAATACTTTTATTGAGGAAATTATTGATAAATCACCAAAACAAGCACACTCTTTTTCTGTAGATTTAGCAGCTGCAAAACCACTTTTAATACAAGAGGTTATTCAAGAAAAAGAAGAAAGAATTGTAATCCAAGATTCTGAATTAAATACTGTTTTGGGTGGCGGAATTGTTCCTGGATCAATTGTGTTATTGGGAGGCGACCCTGGAATTGGAAAATCAAC
>CAMBGA010000174.1 GCA_945866095.1 Spirosoma fluviale | reverse complement strand
AAGCAGCTTGTTGACACACTAATCTATAAGAATAACTCCAATCAAATATTTAAACAGATTATTTCGGATAGTTTATTCTTTTCTTCCAGTGCTGTTTTGAGAAACAATGCTGGTGTATCGGCGCGACTCTATGCTCCTAAACCTACTGAACGCTTTCCGACAAATCCAATGGGATATATGGAGGGATCTAGTGTCTATCACGTAGACCAAAGCACCTATCCTCCTGGGAATTTAAATGCCTTGATGACGCCACAAATTGCAAGGGGTGAGATAACGGCCCAATTGGGACCAATTGTCAAAGGCATATTCAATGATATAGGCTGGTATTCTTCCAATATCATCGATGCGGAACTAAGGGATACGGAAGAAAGCGAAGTGCTTTTTACGGCCAAAGTATATTCGGATACACTTTGGGATGAGAAATCATTAAAGCTTATGTACTCGATTGACAAAAGTATTTTATCGGCGACTCCGGTGACTAGTTTTATCAAGAAGGGGGCTAATACCTATTCTTACTTACTCAGTTTGCCTAAGTCGACGGCCAATCGGAAAGTTTCCTATTATTGGACTGCGAATGAATTGTCTGGCAAAAAATTTACTTCACCAGCTGAAGCTCCTGTCATTGCAGGTACAAAATTTGGGAGTTACAACGAATTTGTCATAGGGGTGGATACGGTTAAGCCAATCGTCGTGTATTCAAATCCTTTAAAGTACATATTTACTTCTCAGACCAATATTCCTTTGCCTACTTTATTGGCCCAAGATAATATAGGAATTGATACCATTTACATGGAATATGCGATCAATGGCGCTGTATTAAAAGGACAAGGCTTTAAAAAGCTTACCGGAGATACTTATTCCTATTCTAATGCTTTTAATTTTGTAGCGGGCACGTTGAAATCGGGCGATGTAGTGAAATATAGGATCGTGGTCAGGGATAAAGCTAAAATCGCTAATGTGGTCAATTTACCCGCTAGTGGTTTTTATGAATTTAAGGTCTTGGGGATTTCAGCATCTACTATTTCCTATGTATCCAATTTTGATCAAGCGCCTAGTTCGGACTTTTATTTGAAGGGATTTGATATCAGCCAGCCCAACGGTTTTAGTTCTCCGAGTTTAAATTCGGATCATCCTTATTCGGATGGCATTGAAGAATCCTATGATGGTGGAGGTGGATCAGACAAATTCACAAATAATGATGCGCTATTATTAAAACCCATTATCATTCGATCAGATACAGCCAAAATTTATTTTGACGAAGTGGTTTTAGTAGAGCCTGGTGATAAAGGGGAGGCTTTTTTAAACGTGGACGGGACGATTAACCGAAGTTTTTTCGACTATGTGATTGTTCAGGGATCCAGTGATTTGGGTAAAACATGGTTTAATTTTTCGAATGGTTGGGATGCAAATTCATTCTCAATTTGGCAAAATGCATGGAATTCTAAAACAGATAAAGATGGTAATTCGACCGCTACAGGTAGCCCATCTTTGTTGAAAAAACGCGAGATAGATATGTTGGCCTCAGGTAAATTTAAGCCGGGAGACCAAGTCATTATCCGATTTAGATTACATGCAGATGTAGGGGCTCACGGTTGGGGCTGGTGGATTGACAACTTAAATATTCAAGGGGCCAGTACCATTAGCAACCCGATTTTGGCTATTGAACCTGGTACAGACATCAGAGATTTACAGGTTTCTCCTAACCCAACCAACGGTCTTTTGTTAATCCAGATGCCATTAGCGGGGACTGAAAATAAAGCAGTAAATATTGTATTTTCAGATATGATGGGAAAAATGCTTATATCAAAAAAATATCAATTAACTGGAAACTTGTTTAAGGAAGAGTTGGATTTATCTGCTTTAGGACAGGGGACGTATTTATTACATGTGCAAACAGGAGATAAATTAATTAGTAGGAAAATTGTACTCATTAAATAATGGGTTTTTATTAAATTGCATTCCGATTTACACGGGTCGGTTCATTAAATAATTTTTTATGTCTTGGTTTTCAAGAAAAGATAAAGGGATTCAAACCCCCACAGAATTTAAGCGCGAGGCACCAGATGGGTTGTGGTATCAATGTCCGTCTTGTAAAAAGGCGATACATACGAGAGAGCATCGTTTGTTTGCTTATACGTGTTCTAGTTGCAATTACCATGAGAAGATAGGGTCGCAGGAGTATTTTGAATTGCTTTTTGACATGACCAAATACACCGAATTGGACGCTCATATGGGATCTGGGGATCCACTTTCCTTTGTAGATACTAAAAAATATACAGACCGAGTGGCTTCCACGGAATTAAAAAGTGGATTGAAAGATGCGGTTCGTTCTGCATATGGGGAAATGAATGGAAGTGCTATTACCATTGCTGCCATGGATTTTAGTTTTATCGGTGGTTCGATGGGCTCAGTGGTAGGAGAGAAAATTTCCCGTGCGATTGATCATTCCCTTAAAACAAGGAGTCCTTTTTTAATGATCTCAAGATCGGGTGGTGCACGTATGATGGAGGCTGGATTTTCATTAATGCAAATGGCTAAAACTTCTGCTCGATTGGCTTTGTTGGCCGAAGCAAAAATCCCTTATATTTCATTATTAACCGACCCTACAACAGGAGGAGTGACAGCTTCTTATGCGATGTTAGGCGATTTTAATATTGCTGAACCTGGAGCTTTAATTGGCTTTGCTGGTCCACGTGTGATTCGTGAAACGATTGGAAAGGACTTACCCAAAGGTTTTCAAAGCTCAGACTTTGTCTTGGACCATGGATTTTTAGATTTCATTGTGGACCGTAAGGACCTAAAAGATAAGTTGAGCGCCTTGCTTACCATGCTAAAATAGATATTCACAATAGGCTAGTATCCTGTTTTGAACATAAATAAAAAACCCTTTGCAGGATTATGCAAAGGGTTTTTTTATGTAATTCCGGTACAATTACTCAGCTATTACAGCGGCTGCTGCTGCTGCGGTGGTCACTTTACCTCTTGTTTTCTTTTCTTTTTCTGGTGCAGGAATTACATCCTCAACTCCAGCAAAAACACGACCACAATGCTCGCAAACAATAATTTTCTTCTTGTCCTTGATATCGGTTTGTCTTTGTGGTGGCACAGAACTAAAACATCCTCCGCAAGCGCCACGTTTTACCATCACGACAGCAAGACCATTTCTAGCGTTATCGCGAAGTTTTTCGTATGACTTTAGCAAACGAGCATCTACTATTTTCATTGCTTTTTCACGATCTTTTAAAGACTTTTGCTCATCTTCTTCGCTTTCTGCAATAATAAGTTCCAACTCTTTTTGCTTAATTTCTAAGTCTTTTTTGCGCTCAAATAGGGCAGATTCAACTCCGGCAACTTCATCGTTTTTATTCAAAACTTTAAAATCAATCTCCTTAATACGCTTGTCTGCAATTTCCATTTCGATACCTTGAAGCTCTACTTCTTTCGAAATAGCTTCAAATTCACGGTTATTGCGCACATTCATCTGCTGCTCCTTGTATTTGGTAATTAACTTTTCAGATTCTTTCTTAGCATTTTTATAGCCAGAAATTTGCTCATCCAAAGTTTCAATTTCTTGTTGGAATTTAGATAGACGCGTTTCCATCCCAATAATCTCATCTTCTAAGTCGCGCACCTCTTCAGGTAAATCACCCCTTACTTTCTTGATATTGTCTAAGGCTGAATCTATTGTCTGAAGCTTTAACAATGCTTCTAACTTTTGGGCAATCGTTGTTTCGGTTACTGTAGCCATTATTATTGTTAC
>CAMBGA010000173.1 GCA_945866095.1 Spirosoma fluviale | reverse complement strand
GATTTGAAGAATAAAAATATGTTTAGAAACTTAACACCTACCGTTCGTAATTTAATCATCGTTAATGTTGTTCTTTTTTTAGGAAAAGGAGCCTTACCCGAAGATTTGTTTACGTTACACTATTTTCAAGCAAGAGATTTTTATTTCTTTCAGGTGGTCACATACATGTTTGTTCATGCAAATTTTATGCATCTATTGAGCAACATGTTTGGGCTTTTTATGTTTGGATCATTGCTTGAAAGAGTTTGGGGCGCCCAACGGTTTTTGTTTTTTTACTTTTTCTGCGGCATTGGCGCTGGATTATTGTACATGGGTATTCAGCATTTTATTGATTTCGCAGATTTCAGAAGGGCAACCGAATTGGTTTTATCCAATCCGAGTTCATTTAATTTGACGGACTATGTTCAGCATTTTAGCGTCATCAATCCTATTGAACCTGTTAATTCAGATTGGGTCAGGACTAATTATGCTGAGTTTATAAACCGAAGTGTTGTTGGCGGAGCATCAGGGGCTATTTTCGGAATTTTAATGGCTTTTGGTTATTTATTTCCAAATTCAGAAATGTTTCTTTTCCCGTTGCCCATTCCAATAAAGGCTAAATATTTTGTGAGTTTTTATGGATTATACGAGCTTTATCAGGGAATACAGCAAAGTGAAGGAGATAATGTGGCACACTTCGCACATATCGGTGGAATGATTTTTGCGGTCATTCTTTTGAAATATTGGGGTACTAAAAGAAATACATTTTTTTAATATGAAAAGTATTTGGTTCGATATAAAAATGATTTTTAACAGTCCCAATCAAGGACTAAAAAAGCTTATTGCTTTTAACATTTTTATATTTCTTGGTTTGATGGTTGGCAAAGTCATGCTTATTCTGGCAGGCCATGAAGAAATATTTTCAGCTGCATTGGAGCATTTAACGCTATCCTCAACGCCCATCATTGTACTTAAGGAGCCTTGGACAGTATTCACTTACTTCTTTATTCATATTGAATTATTTCATCTGCTTTTTAATATGATGTTCCTTTTTTGGTTTGGAATAATTATTCAAGACTTTATAGGTTCCGACCGGATCGTAAAATTGTTTATTTGGGGTGGATTATCAGGGGCAGTTGCTTATTTGCTTTTAGTGAACAGCTTCTCTTATTTTATTTTAAAGGGGCCGACCTACCTAAATGGGGCATCAGCTGGGGTTTTTGCCATTGTGGTTGCTGCGGCAACCATTAAGCCCACTTATCGCATTCATTTGTTTTTTATTGGCGATGTGCAGATTAAATATGTGGCTGCATTTTACCTTATTTGGTCGTTCATTGAAACTACCGGGACGAATGCCGGAGGTAATATTGCTCATTTAGGTGGTGCTTTAATGGGTTTTATGTATGGATTTTATTTTCAACTCCCACAAAAAAAGAATGTTTTTGTCAAAGAAGAAAAAGTATTTTCTTTTGTAAAAGTGGCTCAAAAAAGAATTTATGAATCTGTGAATGAACAGGATAATCAAGAAGTTGTAGAAGAAGAGCTGAACCAAATTTTAGATAAAATTTCTAAATCTGGGTATGATAGTTTGAGTAAATACGAAAAAAGAAGGTTGTTTAAAGCGAGTCAAAAAAACGAATAAGCCTAAAAACATTTTTACCTTTATATTGTTTGATATTCACCTTCGGGTAATTTTAATTATTAATTTATGCAATTCAAAGCTGGTCCATTATTAAGTAAAATACATTCTCCAGCAGATCTAAGGAGTCTTTCCCCGTCAGAATTGCCTAAAGTTTGTGAAGAATTAAGGCAGTTTATCATTGATCATGTTTCAGTTAATGGGGGGCATTTTGGGGCTTCTTTGGGAGTAACCGAATTAACCGTAGCCCTACATTATGTTTTCAATACTCCTGAGGACCAATTAGTATGGGATGTTGGGCATCAAGCTTATGGGCATAAAATACTTACCGGAAGGAAGGATGTTTTTCATACAAACCGACTTTTAGGAGGTATCAGTGGGTTTCCTAAAAGATCCGAAAGTATTTTTGATACGTTTGGTGTTGGGCATTCTTCTACCTCTATTTCAGCCGCTTTAGGAATGGCGGTGGCATCTCGTTACAAAAAAGAATTTCAAAAGCAACATATTGCCGTTATAGGGGATGGATCGATGACTGCCGGAATGGCGTTTGAAGCGATGAATCACGCAGGAGATATTCCAAACAATATGCTGATTATCTTAAATGATAATTGCATGGCCATAGACCCTAATGTGGGCGCATTGAAAGAGTATTTAACAGATATTAGAACATCTCATACCTATAACAAGGTGAAGGATGACGTATGGAATTTGTTGGGAAAAATGTCAAAATTTGGTAAATCAGCCCAAGAAATTGTATCCAAAATCGAAAATGGACTTAAAGCAACTTTATTAAAACAAAGTAATTTATTTGAGTCATTAAATCTAAGGTATTTTGGCCCCATTGACGGCCATGATATAGGATATTTAACCACTGTGTTAAATGATTTGAAAGATATTCCTGGACCTAAAATATTGCATTGTATTACGACAAAGGGGAAGGGGTATAGTTTAGCCGAGAAGGACCAAACCCTATGGCATGCCCCTGGAAAATTCGATAAATTAACGGGCGAGATTCATAAAAAAACCTTTGATAATCCCCAGCCGCCTAAATACCAAGAAGTTTTTGGGCACACCTTACTAGAGTTAGCAGAAAAGAATCCCAACATTATGGGGGTAACACCTGCGATGCCATCTGGATCTTCCTTAAATATTATGATGCGTGAAATGCCAGATAGAGCATTTGACGTGGGTATCGCCGAGCAACATGCCGTTACATTTTCTGCAGGATTAGCTACACAAGGTCTTACCGTTTTTTGCAATATTTATAGTTCATTCATGCAAAGAGGGTACGACCAAGTCGTTCATGATGTTTGTTTGCAAAAATTACCGGTAATCTTTTGTTTAGATCGTGCTGGCCTTGCAGGCGCAGATGGTCCGACGCATCATGGACTTTACGACTTCGCTTTCATGAGGGCTCTCCCGAATATGATTGTAGCCGCACCTAGGAATGAGCAGGAACTTAGAAATATGATGTTTACAGCTTCCTTAGACTCATTTAAAGAACTGAATCAAGCCATTACGATTCGCTATCCTAGAGGTGAAGGTGTGATGCCGGCGTGGAGAACTTCGTTTGAAAAAATTGAAATTGGCACAGGTGTAGAACTAATTAAAGGAGAAAATGTAGCCATATTAAGTATAGGTCATATTGGAAATGAAGCACAAAAGGCAGTCGAATTGGCCCAACAAAAAGGTCTAAATCCGGCATTGTATGATATGCGTTTTGTCAAACCCCTTGACGAGCGATTATTGCACGGCATTTTCAAAGCATTCAAAACCATCATAACAGTCGAGGATGCTGCGATTCAAGGAGGTTTTGGATCTGCCATTGCCGAGTTTATGGTAGACCATCAATACCAAGCCAAAATAATCCGCCTAGGAATTGCCGACCTGATTGTTGAGCATGGAGAACAAAAAGAATTATATGAGTTTTGTGGAATTGACTCAACTAGCATTTTAGCCAAAGTTTTACAAGAATATCCTATAAAAACCAAGGTAATCAATACTCACAAGTCGATTGATTAAATTCGAGTTTGGTAATTTAAATCAAATAGTACTTTTCAAAGAAATAATCCATACCTTTGCACCTTAAAATTTACGAGCCTTCATTTTATGCAAAGCATCCGCAACATTGCCATTATTGCCCACGTTGACCACGGTAAA
>CAMBGA010000172.1 GCA_945866095.1 Spirosoma fluviale | reverse complement strand
ATGAAAAACCTGTTTCTAGCTGTTCTTGTATCAGCAACGTTATTTGCTTGTTCAGAAGCAAAAAAAGAAGAAAGCACAATCGCTATCGAACACATTTTTAAGCCCACCTATACGGACAACTTTAAGATAGGGGATCAAAAAAATGTATTACTAGCTGAAGAACTACATCAAGCCATTTTTGCAAAGGACTTTAAAAAGGTGGAAGACGCATTGTCTGATACCGCCGTTTTTAATAATGAAGACGGATCCGTTTTAAAAGGGAAACCAGCTATAATTGATTTTATGAAAAAGAATTTTTCAGCAATTAAAATCAAGAATTTTAAAATAATTGGGATTATCCCAACTGTTGGTGAAAACGGACACCAGTGGGTAAATATTTGGGATCAAGCAGATGTAGAGTTGCCAGATGGTACAACACAAAAACTACTATGGTTTGACGCCTTTAGATTTGAAAATGGAAAGGTGGTTTATTTCGATGGTTTTGTTAAACCACGTAAAGAATAAATTTTTAAAAATTTGAGCAGAGACCTCTGGAAATGGGGTCTCTTCTTTATGATTCCTTTTTTAATTAAAAATATGTTAATATGTGGAGTCCAGACCCCACTTTAAAAAACGGATGTTTATTTTAACTAAAATTCAACCAAAAAAATCATGAAAAAATTATTCTTCTGTTTTATTGCATCAGCTTCTTTGTTAGCTTGCTCTGCTCCAAAAACAACCGAAACTGCCACCGTAATTGTAAAAGCAGACATACCTGTTTTGCTACCACTCCCGTAAAATAAAAGAATCCACCCTTTTGAGGTGGATTCTGGTTTTTCCACTCAAGTTTAATAATTAAGTCATATCCTGGAATTTCAGGATTCTTGTTAATACTAAATAATAAAAATCAAAAAGTACTAGATAATTGGCTTATTTAATCTAAAATAGTCATCATTTTTCGTTTCTTCGACGAGCAATGATCATATGTAAGGCTTCCAACATATTCGACCTGAGTTTAGCCCCTTGTGTAAAGTTTGTTTTGTGAACTCTTCTTTTAAGTGTGGAAATTTCAAGTTGTTTTATTTGTAAACCTTTAAGTCGAAATCTATCTATAAATTCCATATATTCCCCATAAGGGAATCCTTCAGCAAAAGGGCCGATTTGATTAAAAACCTTTTTATAAATCAATAAGGCAGGAAGGCCAAAGCCAGGCTGAAGACCCTTGTGAATAATAAGATTTTGGTTTTCAATTTGATCAAGTTCAGGACTTAGAAAATGTTCGACGGCACCTAAAACTGCTGCTAAGTCTATGCAATTAATAAGTAATTCTACCATTTGTATAAGACGACCAGACGTCCAAATATCATCGCTGTCTTGAAAAGCTATTAAATCAGTATCTAATGCTTCAATACCATCTTGAGCTGCTCCACCAAGTCCGGATCTAGTTTGCCTAATAATTTTAATTTCGGGATAAAAACGACGTATTATTTCAATTGTTTGATCAGTGGATCCTCCATCCACAACTACAATTTCCATAGGGGAATAGTTTTGATTAATTATACTATCAATTGAATCATTTAGATATTTTTCAGAATTAAACGTTCTTATAACAACACCAACTGAAGGCAGTTTTTTTGAATTATTTGAATTATTCATGATAATTTAAAAGTTTGTTGCACATTAAATATAGTATTAATAGACAAACGTTTATATATAGATTTTAAACAAAATAATTCTCTATATAGTGTATTTGTCATGTTTATACTTAGTAAGGTTGTAAGGTTTTTTAAACCAGTCAATAGTTTTTTTAAGTCCCAAATTCAAATCTATTTCAGGTTTCCAACCGGTATGTAGTAGTAATTTTTGTGCGGATCCTAGCAGCCTGTATACCTCACTAGTCTCTGGCCTTAATCTTAAATCTTCACTGATCACTATAGCAGATGGATTGATTTGTTGTACCAGTTCTTTAGCAAGTTCTTCGATACTAATTTCACGCTCAGTAGCGATATTTACATCCTCTCCAATTAATGAATCTGTTATAGCTATTCTTTGAAATCCTTCAATTGTATCTTCAACATAAACTAAATCACGCGTGGGTTTTAAATTACCAAGTTTTATTTCTTTTACTCCATTTAATAGTTGGGTAATAATGGCCGGAATAATTGCTCGCGCAGATTGACGTGGTCCATATGTGTTGAATGGCCTGACAATGGTCATAGGCAGACCAAAACTTCGGTGATATGACTCAGCTATTGCATCAGCAGCAATTTTTGTTGCTGAATACGGAGATTGTGGTTGTCTTGGATGAGTTTCATCAATTGGAATTAATTTTGCTGTGCCGTACACTTCAGAAGTTGATGTGACCAGAATCCTTGATATATTTGAATCTCTTGCCACCTCTAATATATTAAGCGTTCCCTTTATATTAGTATCAACATAACTTTCAACTGCAATGAAACTGAAAGGTATAGCTATAAGTGCCGCCAAGTGATATACAATATCGATATTATGCATAGCATTTTTTACTACTTGCCTATCACGAATATCACCAAATACAATCTCAATTTGAGATAAAATCTTAGTTTCAATAGTATCAATCCAGCCAGGGCTGCTAAAAGAATTATACTGACACAAGGCACGAACATGAAATCCTTTTCTTACAAGTGATTCGGTCAAATGGCTTCCAATAAATCCATCCGCTCCTGTAACTAAAACTCTTTTCATACATATTTTGTTTTTTTGCCTTTTTTATTGAAAAGGAATAGGTTTTGAATATTTATTCATTTCAAGGTAACAATAATAAAAGTAAAATATTAATAACGATGTACATATTCAAATCTTCAGTATAAAATTGAATAAAAGAAATTCTAAATAGAGCATTTCCATAATTTACGATTACTATAGTGTATTTAATAATGTGAAAAATGTAAGGTAAGAATAGACATAGGAACTGACACTCGCCTACCCAAGACCTGGTAAGATATGAAGTCGGGAATAACCTCCAAGGGATACATGGAAAAATAAAAATTTGAAAATTTTACCTGAAACCTCAATATATAAACAAATTTGTTTACATTTGGAGCATGAACACCTATATTGAAAGATTTAAAGGCATCCATCCTGGCATAATATTGCAGCGGGAATTAAAAAAAAGAGCGCTTTTACAGCGGCCCTTTGCCCTTTCGATTGGAGAACATCCACAAACATTAAATGCCATTACTAAAGGTAAACGAAATTTAAATACGTCTATTGCGTTAAAAATTGAATCAAAACTAGGTTTAGAAGAAGGTACTTTGGCTCTTTTGCAAACTTTATTTGACATCCAACAAGAAAAGAAAAAGGTAAATCAAAACGTTCCCCATCTATCAATTCTACGAAAATCTTTATTTTGGGATACGGACATCAATCAAATTGATTGGGTCAAACAATACAAAGCGATCATTCAACGAGTAGCAGAAAGAGGGAATGAGCTTGAAATCAATGAAATCAAACGATTCTATGGTCAAGAAACTTTCGATAACGCTTTGAAAAAAGTTTCAGTAGCACCTTACAGGATTTATTCTAATCAAAAAAATATAGATGCTGCATTATAATACGATTAACGAGTTGTTGAAAAATAGCCTTCATATTGTGATGAAGGCTTCTGTTTTTAATCATTTTAGATTAGTTGGAGGAACTGCACTTAGTTTACAAATTGGACACAGGGTCTCTATAGACATTGATTTATTTAGTGATCAAACATACGGAACAATCAATTTTGATGAAATTGATGAATTTCTAAATCAAAATTTTAACTATGTTTCATCCAACA
>CAMBGA010000171.1 GCA_945866095.1 Spirosoma fluviale | reverse complement strand
GCTCTTTCAATCGCATCCAATTTGCTTGGATTAGATAAAAATTGCGCTAAAACATCTTGTGATTCGCGAAGAGATTGCTGGATGATATCTTTCAAAATATATTTATTTTCAACAAATATACAGATTATTTAAAAATCGCCACCTGCGCCACCCCCACCAAAGTCTCCCCCACCAAATCCACCAAAATCAAAACCGCCTCCGCCAGATCCACCAGAACCACCACCATAATTTCCACCTCCTAAAAATATAGGTGGGAAAAACATGCCTCCACCCCCATTTGAACCAGGTCCTGATCCCCCATTTCTATTCCGGTTACGATAAGCATTAATTAAGGTCATAAGAACAAAACCAACAATGATGATCGCAAACAATGGAATTCCTTGGGGATCCTCAGAAGCATCCGCCTTAAATTCACCGCTGGCACGCTGCATCATTTCGGTGGTTGCTAAATCTAAACCACCATAAAAATCTCCCCGCTTTAAATATGGCTTGATTATCCGATTGATGATTCGTTTACAAATGGCATCCGTCAACACATCCTCTATTCCACGACCTGTGACAATTCGAATCTTGCGGTCATCCATGGAAACTAAAATGACCACTCCATTATTCTTTCCTTTTTGGCCGACACCCCAACTTTTCCCTATTTCCATCGCGTAGTCATAGGGGTCACGGCCTCCGGTTGTCGGTACCAATACTACCGCAAATTGAGTAGATGTGCTGTCGGCGTAACCCCGCAACTTTTGCTCGAGCAAATTACGCTCCTCCGGCTTTAATGCAGATATAGCATCCAACACATAGCCATTAGGTTTCGCAGGTATGTTTCCCTGACCAGCCGCCAATAAGGTGTTTGCCGTTAAGAGTAAGAAAAATAAGAATTTAAAATTTTTCATCATTTGATTAAGCTCCAAAAGATATTGCATTTGACAGCTCATTCTGATCATCTTTTTGATAAGGAAAAAACGCGGCCAGTACTTCGCCAACGCGCATAATACCGTGTGAAAGGGCTATGCCAAATTCATTTTTTGCTAAGGTGGGGCGCATTTCATCTCGGATGGTTTCCCAAAATTCCAAAGGAACTTTTGCGTCAATTCCTTTATCTCCTATGATTGAGAATTTACGATCTTTGTGGGCCAAATAGATGAGGACTCCATTTTGCAAATCAGTTTGATGCATGCCTAATTCAAAAAAGAGCACCTTCGCTCTTTCGACCGGGTGCCCTTCACAATGACTTTCTATGTGCACGCGTACCTCTCCAGAAGTCTTTAGTTCGGCCTCCTGGATGGCTTGCAAAATTTGTTTTTGTTGGTCCTCAGATAAATGCATCCTACTTTTTCTCGTCGAAATTCACCTCGGGTGCCTTATCAGACCCAGCTTCCGCTTGGAAAAAACCCTTCTCTGTAAATCCAGAAAAAGAAGCAATCAAATTACCTGGGAAAGTAACGATCAATGAATTAAAATTCTTAACCGATTCGTTAAAACGATCACGCTCCTCCTTAATTCTATTCTCGGTACCTTCCAATTGTGATTGTAATTCAGAGAAATTCTCCGTCGCTTTAAGTTGAGGATAATTTTCAGCTACCACCATTAAGCGAGATAAAGCACCTCCTAAAGAAGATTGTGCCGCTTGATATTTTTGCATGTTTTCAGGACTCAAATCTTTTGCATCTAATTTCATTTGAGTCGCACTTGCACGGGCTTGAATCACCGCTGTCAAGGTAGACTTTTCGAAATTAGCTACCCCTTGTACTGTTTTAACCAAGTTTGGAATTAAATCCGCACGTCTTTGGTAAGCACTTTGAACATTCGCCCATGAAGCTTTTACCTCTTGGTCACTCGTCGCCATTCCGTTTCTAGAACCTACACCCCAGAAAACTAAGGCAACAACTACTGCTAAAGCAATCCAAATTTTCTTATTCATCTTAAAAAATTTTTATGGTTTTTTTGTTTGGCAAAGGTAGACATTAAATAAAAATCTCCTTCACATTTTCGATACAAAATACTTTTTATAGGATAAAAGTTCCATTTTGAGGATGAATAAATAAAAAGGGTTGAAAAACTATTTTTGAGCCAATACAAATCGGTCATTTCCATGAAAGTCTTGATGCAATTCAGTGGTCGAAAATCCAATCTGCCTAAATAGCTTTTCCGTTTGAAGTCCATAAGCTCGGTTGATTTCGACGGCCAACCAGCCTCCCGGGTTCAAACGGCTCCAAGCAAAATCACCCAAAGCTTGATAAAATTTTAAAGGTTCGTGATCAGGAACAAAAAGAGCTACATGAGGTTCAAAATCAAGTACATTGGAACTCATTTCGTTTTTTTCTTGGTCCAACACATAAGGTGGATTTGAAACGATAAAATCCCAAGTATCCGCTGTTTGCTCCCATTCAAAAATATCTTGACGCTGAAAGTCTACTTGAGCGCCCAAAAGACTCGCATTTTTTTTTGCGATCTCTAATGCTCCTTCCGAAATATCCCATGCAAAAATGGCCGCATCTGTTTCAATGCCTAAACTTACCGCAATGCAACCGGACCCAGTGCCCACATCTAGGACTCGATGCCGTTTTTCAATCAAAGGAAAAATCTTCGTAATTAATTCCTCGGTCTCAGGCCTTGGAATTAGCGTATTAGGACTGACCATGAATTTACGATCCCTAAAAAACTCAAATCCCATGACAAACTGAAGGGGTTCTCCGGTTTGCAATCGGCCTAATTTCGCATTCCACTCGACCGATATTTCCACTGGTTTTTGCATTAAAATATCGGTAGCACTACAATCCCATCCCAGATCCAAACATCGATATGCGATAGCCTTCGCCTCATTTTCAGTATATAGATGAAGCAGAGATGTCATTATTTGGCCAACAAGTTCCTTTGAAGATATACGCGACATGGATGAAATTTTAAACAAATGTAGGGATAAAAAAAATTAGCAAAATGCCCCCACACCCCTATTCTTTTTTTATTTTAATTCCCTATATTTGAAATCGTTAAGAAATAAAATACTTATTTACCTATGAATATAAATAGAAGAGAGGCGGTTCAACGCGTCGCTGCGTTAATGGGAGGCATGATTTCTGCTCCCGCCATGGCTGGTATTATGGGCCAAAAAACCAATAATGGAACTTTTGTAAGTTTTACTGCGGATCAAACCACCTTGATCGCCTCCATTGCTGATGTGATTATTCCTACCACTAAAACACCGGGTGCTAAGGCGGCTGGTGCGGAGAAATTCATCATTAATGTGGTTCAAGACTGTTATACAAAAGCAGATCAAGAAACATTTTATGCTGGCTTGACCAAATTAGATGCGGATTGTAAAACTAAAACAGGTAAAGGTTTTGTCGAGGCAAATGACATTCAGAAAAAAGAAGTATTGACAGCTTGCATGCTAGAAGGTGATGCGGCTAGAAAAGCAAAAAAAGGTAGCATTCCTTTCTTTTTTATGATCAAAGAATTAGCCACCACAGGATATTTTACTAGTAAAATAGGCGCAACTGAGGCCTTAGAGTATCTTCCAATTCCCGGTAAATTTGATGGATGTATGCCCTTAGCGCCTAATCAAAAAACGTGGACTTTATAATTTTGACCTGAACTAATTGAACAATGAATTTAAATATAGACGCTATAAAAACAATTACCTATGATGCCATTGTCGTAGGATCTGGAGTTTCAGGGGGATATGCCGCCAAAGAATTAACAGAAAAAGGCATGAGAACTTTGGTATTAGACCGAGGAAAGCAAATGGAGCATATCACAGGATATGAGCCTAGCTATAAAGATCCTTGGGATTTCAAATACAATGGTTTATT
>CAMBGA010000170.1 GCA_945866095.1 Spirosoma fluviale | reverse complement strand
GCCGAAGAAGAACAATATTTATTAGAGCGTGCCATTGAAAAATATTGCTTTCCTGCTTTTTCATATACCGCTTACCCAATTTCTTTGGATAATGGTCGGACCGTTTTAGTTTATCAAGTATTTGAAAGTGTGGATAAACCGCACTTTGTACAACTAAGTACCGATTCCCATCCGCAGTGTTTTGTTCGGATTAAAGACAGGACTGTGCAGGCAAGTAAAGAAATGAGGCAGATTTTAAGGCGTGAAAACCAAGAGGGAATTCAGTTTTCCTATGGAGATTCCGAACGCTGGTTGATGGAATATTTACGAAATACCCCTACGATAACCTTAGAAGAATTTGCCGCATTGAATAAATTGCCTGTGTGGATTGCGTCAAGGAAATTAGTTTTATTAGTTTTGACACAAGTTTTAAAAATAATTCCAGGAGAATCTTTAGACCACTACACCTTAAAATGAAAAATACCTTATATGTTATTTTATTGGTCCTGAGTTTATTTGCATGTAGTAAATCTGCAGTCGATGTGCCGGCAAGCCCCATTTCTCAGGCTGCAACGATTAACTCGTTTGACTTATTGCAAGATAAATTATTAAGTCCTAGTTGCGCTACCTCTGGATGCCATTTATCTATTCAAGATGCTTCTTATGCTCAGCATGGTTTAGTGTTAACGAAAGGACTTGCGTACGGAAATTTAATTGGGGCTACTCCCAAAAATTCGGTTGCCGTAGCCAACAAACTACAAAGGGTTAAGAAATTTTCATCGGCTGAAAGTCTATTATTTCATAAATTAAATTGGGATTTAAGTCATCATGCGGCGGCTAATTATGGGGCTCCTATGCCTTTGGGTGGAAAACCTGTGAGTAAAGGCCAATTGGATTTCGTACAAAAATGGATTGAAGCAGGTGCTCCCGATAAAGGGGAGGTGGTCGATGCCAAATTATTAGATGACACCACGCCAAGTTTCACTGAGCCCACTAATTTTTCAGCCTTAGATTCCCCGGTAAAAGAGGGAAAAACTGGATTTCAATTGAAAGTGGATCGATTCGTTGTCCCACCTAATTTTGAACGTGAGATTTTTGTTCGTCGGCCTTTGAATAATACTGAACCTATTTATGTGTCTCGGATCAAACTTAAATCGAGATCCAATAGCCATCATTTAGTCGTGTATGATTTCAGATCGAAACTTCTCTTGCCCAATATGGATGAAATGAGAGACCTGAGAAATCTTGATAATTCGTTGAATATTAACACGGTTTTTCAGATGTCGAACCATATCTTTTTAGGTGGTGGCACAGATCCGAACTCAGACTATTCTTTTCCAGAGGGTACTGCGCTAAAGTTACCGATCAATAGCTCGGTCGATCTAAATCCTCATTATTACAACAAAACGAAGGATAATTTATATGGAGAAAACTATGTAAATTTATATACAGTCCCCGAATCACAGGTAAAAAATGTGGTTAGTATGATCGACTTTAACAATTCTAGTTTTACGCTTCCTCCAAATAAAACCACCGTAATCACCAAGGACTTTTATAGTTTTGATGGCTTTGTGAAAGGTTCTGGCAAATCGGTTGTGATTGTGTCACTTACCTCACATACCCACGAAAGAGGGAAACTATTCCAAATTAAAATTAAGGGAGGAGCTCGTGATGGGGAAGTTATTTACGAAGACAATGATTGGGCTCATCCTAAAGTCGTCAATTACGCTAAGCCGATTGTTTTGAAAGAAGGGGAAGGATTGACTTCGGTGGTTACCTATGTGAATAATACCAATAAGCCATTAGGCTTTGGATTGACTTCTGAAGATGAAATGGACATTATTTTTGGGTATTATTATATACAATAAGTCGCTGGCCAACAGACACTTATCTCATCTCGATCAAGAAAAAATCAAAACCCTATTTGATATATCAAAATTGAAGGTATATTTGCCTCCGTTTCTTGGAATATTTAAATAATTACAAACAAATAGTACAATTTTTTGTAAAACTTGTATTCTAACCATATTACTTCCGATTTGCATAAAATTTTATTACGCTATTTTTAATAATGGAACAAAAACACAAAAATAAATTCACGGCCGCTGGACTTTTGGTAGCTATGGGCATCATTTATGGAGATATTGGAACTTCTCCTCTTTATGTGATGCAAGCGGTCATAGATGATAAACCCATCAATTCCTTGACGGTTTTAGGAGGCTTATCTTGTATTTTTTGGACCTTGACATTACAAACTACACTTAAATATGTGATATTAATTCTTCGTGCAGATAATAAGGGTGAGGGCGGAATTTTTGCCCTTTTTGCATTAGTGAGGCGTCATGCAAAATGGTTGACCTTGCCAGCTATTATTGGCGGGGCGGCATTGCTTGCGGATGGGATTATCACACCACCTATCTCGGTATCCTCTGCTGTTGAGGGTTTACGTATGCTTCATCATCCAGATGGCACTCCTTATGTTACAGATACGGTTCCACTGGTCATATTTATTTTAACCATTCTCTTTATTTTCCAAATTTTTGGAACGAAGGTGGTAGGAAAGTTATTTGGGCCGATCATGCTTTTATGGTTTTCCATGCTGGGACTTTTTGGAATCATCTGGATACAAAAAGATTGGAGTATTTTGCGTGCCATTTCCCCTATGTATGCTTGGGAATTATTAACCACGCACCAAGCAGGAAGTGCCGGATTTTGGGCCTTAGGTGCCGTATTTTTGTGCACGACGGGAGCGGAGGCACTGTATTCCGATTTAGGACATTGTGGCCGTGGCAATATTCGAGTAAGTTGGATTTTTGTCAAAATCACTTTACTACTTCAATATTTTGGTCAGGGTGCTTGGCTTTTAGCACATCAAGGAATGACCTTGGATGGACGGAAACCTATTTTCGAATTACTTCCGCGTGAATTTTTATTCTCTGGAATTATGGTCGCTACGGCTGCCGCAGTAATTGCTAGTCAGGCATTAATTTCAGGATCATTTACCTTGATTTCTGAGGCGATTCGACTCAATTTTTGGCCAAAAGTACGCTTGGTTTATCCTTCTGATCAAAAGGGCCAATTATATGTACCTTCTGTCAATATTTTATTGTGGATGGGTTGCGTAGGAGTTGTATTATGGTTTAAGGAATCCACCAACATGGAGGCTGCTTATGGCTTAGCGATTACTTTGACCATGTTAATGACCACCTCTTTAATGGCTTATTACCTTCACATTAAGAAGGTAGATATGTGGTGGATTCTACTTTTCTTATTGGTATATGTCTCCTTAGAAGGTTCTTTCTTGGTCGCTAATTTACAGAAATTTTCCCATGGGGGTTATGTCTCTCTTTTCATCGCAGGAGTCATTATTTTGGTGATGTGGGTTTGGTTTAGAGCTTCCCGCATTAAAAATAAATTAACTGAGTACGAGCCTTTGTCGGAGTATATAGAGCCGTTAAGGGATTTAAGTAATGACGATACGATTCCTAAATATGCCACGCATTTAGTTTTTATGTCCAATGCCGGTAGGGTCACTGATATTGAATCAAAAATCATTTATTCCATTTTCCAACGTCGCCCCAAAAAGGCTGATATTTATTGGTTTGTCCATGTAGATACCTTAGATGAGCCATATACGATGGATTATAAAGTAACGGTGATTGAGAAAGATGACATCATCAAAGTTAATTTTAAATTAGGTTTCCGAGTAGAACAACGGATCAATTTATACTTCCGAAAGGTCGTTGAAGAAATGGTTTCAAGAGGAGAGGTGGACATCACTTCTCGATATAAATCCTTGAATGAACAAAATGTCATTGGCGACTTCCGATTTGTCGTGCTTGAAAAGTTCTTATCTTTTGATAATGAATTACCACTCTTAGACCGAATGGTGATGAAGGCTTATTTCTTTGTGAAACAGTTTACACCTTCGGAAGACAAGTGGTTTGGTTTAGATAGTGATGCCGT
>CAMBGA010000169.1 GCA_945866095.1 Spirosoma fluviale | reverse complement strand
TAAACATGGCACCTCTTCTTTATTTCTATCAACACGTCAAAGAACTCTGTAAACTCAATTCTATAATTCACTATTTCTAGCCTTTATATCCTCTCGTTTTTGATCTAGCAGCGTTTTGCTAGTAATTGGGAGTGCAAAGATGTAGGATTTATTTTTTTAGTCCAAATAATTTTAGAAATAAAATCAATTATTTTTTCGAGGTCTTGAATACTAAAATTCTAGAAAGATAAAATGTAATTTTTCTGCTTTCCATTTCCGACCAATAGATATTGCCCTTTGATTTTATTGAAATCTATAGGTGCTTGATAGTCAGTGATTTTAACCTTATTAATGCTGATGGCATTGCCTTGAATGGCTTTTCTAGCCTCACCTTTTGATGTACAAATCAAATATGAGCATCCCACACTAATTAAATCGGTTATATTGGTACATTCAGCTAATAATTCACTTGATATTTGATGAATTGGTAATTGGGCCAACAATTTTTCAGAGGCATTTTCGAGTTTTTCGACCGCATCTTTTGAAAATAATAGTTCCGACGCCTCCATCACTAATGCTGTTATGGACTCCCCGTGAACGCGCGTGGTAACCTCAGCAGCAATGGCCTTCTGTAGAATTCTCAAGTGCGGCGCTTCCGCATGCTCTTTTTCTAACGCCTCTATTTTAGTTTGATCATATAAGGTAAATACCCGGATCAACCTCGAAACATCCGCATCCGCCGCATTCAACCAAAATTGGTAAAATTGATATGGACTCGTCTTTTCAGCATCTAACCAAATATTGCCTGATTCAGATTTGCCAAACTTAGTTCCATCCGACTTAGTGACTAGTGGGGTGGTCAAAGCATACGCGGCCCGTTCTGTCGCTTCCTCATGATGCCCCTCTTTTCTTCGAATCAACTCCGTCCCCGTCGTTATATTTCCCCACTGATCCGAACCGCCCATCTGTAAACGGACATTTTTAGTTTTATATAAATGGTAAAAGTCGTATCCCTGTAACAATTGATACGAAAATTCAGTAAACGAAATCCCCGTTTCTAAACGTGTTTTTACAGAGTCTTTTGACATCATATAATTCACCGTTAAAAATTTCCCCGCTTCTCGTAAAAATCCTAAAAAACTAAATTCTTTAAACCAATCATAATTATTGACAAGCTCAGCCGAATTAACACCCGCTCCAAACTCTAAAAAGTTTTCTAATTGTTTTTGAATCCCTATTTGATTATCCCTCAAGGTTTGTTCAGATAAAAATTCCCGTTCTGCCGATTTTCCAGATGGATCCCCAATCATGCCCGTAGCTCCTCCTACTAATGCGATGGGTTTATGTCCGGCCAATTGGAAATGCTTTAAAAGCATAATGGCAGCTAAATTCCCGATGTGAAGACTGGGTGCAGTTGGGTCAAAACCGATATACGCAACCGTCATCTCCTTCTTAAGGTGTTCTTCTAAGCCTGGAATCATGTCGTGTAACATGCCGCGCCAACGTAATTCTTCGATGAAATTGATCTTCATATATTCAAACCCTTTATTTAATTGCGATCGACTACTTAAGAAATGGACTTCCATGCATTTCTATATCTTCTTAACCCAATCGGGTTGCAAAAATAACAATATCCAGTTAATTTATTGCTACTTGAAAAATAAGCAAGCATCACCATAACTCAAAAACCGATAATCTTCCAAGATAGCTTCCTGATAAACTTGCTTCCAAGCATCGCCAATGATCGCTGATACCAAAACCAATAAAGTGGATTTTGGTTGGTGGAAATTGGTTATAATGGCATCACAAAATCGCAACTGATATCCAGGCATGATCAAAAGTTCCGTGGAAATAATCCATTCTTGAATCCCCTTTAATTGCATAAATGTCAACACTTTTTCCAGGGAATCTTTTGTTTGGATTAATGGATTACGGGGTAAATAGGGGAATTCTTTAGGAATATTCAAACCTGTTTCCGGGATATCTAGTCCTTCTATTAACCAAACTCCGGCCCAATAAAGACTTTCTAATGCACGCAATGAAGTGGTTCCAACGGGAATGTAAGGACCTTCATGATCTTGCAGATTTTGAATAAATTCTTTAGAGAAAATGAGTTGTTCCCGATGCATCGGGTGGTTTTGGACATTTTCTTCTTTGACAGGTAAAAAAGTACCTGCGCCCACATGAAGCGTTAAATAAAGGGTCTTAATTCCTCGTTTTTCTAGCCCATTGAAAACTTCCTGTGAAAAATGTAGGGAGGCCGTCGGGGCAGCAACCGCCCCTGATTCTTTCGAAAATATGGTTTGATACCGGTTTTTGTCCTCTGCGCCAACCTCTCTATCCATATAGGGAGGAAGGGGTATTTGACCTACCGCATCTAAAATTTCAGCAAAAGGAATAGGCTCATCCCAGGTTATTTTAATTAAATTTTCAGTTCTATCATGCCAATGAAATGTTAAAATAATCTCTTTGGCATCGATATAGATGGATCGCTTGATTTGCTCGTGGGCCTTCCATCTTTTTTTATTGCCTACTAAACATTCCCAAATGGATTCTGTATCCTGACTAAGGATTGATTGTGTCGCCAAATCCCCATGAATAGGTTTTAGCAGAAATACTTCAATTTTAGGACCTGAATCTTTGATCAGATTAATTCTGGCTGGTATAACCTTTGTATTGTTAAATATTAATAACCCATTCTCAGGTAAAAGCGCGGGTAAGTCCTTGAAAATTTGATGCTTAGTTTTGCCTGATTCATACACGAAGAGCTTTGAATCGTCCCGATTGATTAAAGGGAAAATTGCGATTTTTTTCTCAGGCAAAGAATAATCATAATCCTGAATGAAGATATTCGGCATATTGGATTTCATCCCAATGAATCTGATTTTGGCAAACTTAATAACCTAGCAGGTAAATAAATAAACCAAAGCAATAATATACAAATTCCAACCATTGGCACGTATGTAAAGTCTTGGTTTCTAGTTCTTTCGTCATTCAACAACAAAAGGGTCCTTAGGATTAAAATTAAATAGGTATGAATGGCGACAGGTAAAAAATGAAGCCAATCAATGCATATTTTTTTAATATTTTCTGGAGCTTTATCCGGAAAGAGGCGGTTTAGTGAGTCCAAACGTGTAGCAGGAATTTTTTCAACCGTTTTGATCAATAATAAAATTAAAATATTTAAAACGGTAATAACGCCTGCCAATAAATAAAAGACCTCGGCTTTAGGTAAAAAACCATCTCCTCTGCCCGTCTCGCCAAAATGTACCGCCACTGGATCAGGTAATCCTCGGTAAATAAATAAAAGAGTGATGCCAAGACTTAATAAAGTAAAGATTCTTAGTACACGAGAAAGGAAATAATCGATCGACATATTTTTGAAATTGTCCACAAAATTACTTTTGAAATCTTGGATGACCTAATCTTTATCTTTATTCTCTCATGTAAAGGTATATTTTTGTCAAATATTTGAAATAAAGGCCGAAAAAAGTATTTTTGTCCTCCACAAAAGATGAACAATGCCTATATATACAAAAAATGGTGATCAAGGTTTTACCAGGTTAGCCGATGGCCAAGACCTATTAAAGTCAGATGTTCGTTTAGCCGCGATTGGGGATGTGGATGAGTTAAATTCATTTATCGGATTACTTATTTGTAAAGTTCCTGAAGAATTGACTCCGAAATTGATAAAAATCCAACAAAGTTTATTTGTTTTGGGGGCTCATATTGCCACAGATTCAAAGGAATATTTAGGCAACATGAAATTGATATCCATGCAGGATATTGTTTCATTAGAGGAAATGATCGATGAAATGGACGCTCATTTAGAGCCCATGAGGTTTTTTATTTTACCCGGTGGCCACGAGACGATTGCCACAGCACAAATTACGCGAACGGTTTGTAGGCGTGCTGAGCGAAGTTTAATTCAATGGGTAAAACCCATTCAAAATGAAGATTACGCGATATCAATTGTATATTTAAA
>CAMBGA010000168.1 GCA_945866095.1 Spirosoma fluviale | reverse complement strand
GATTTTAGCATGAAATTGGGTTAGATAATAAATCAATTAGCAAAATAAAGACCTTTAGTCTAATAATGGTGTGGAAATGCGATAAATTTTTTGTACTTTTGCATTGTTTTTTTGGGATAATTTTTCCCCATAAATAATTTTAGAATGGCCAAATTACGTATACTTTACGTTTCGAGCGAGGTTGATCCCTTTCTAAACACATCACAAATTGCCAATTTTGTTCGCAATCTTCCTGCTGCCATGCAGGAGAGAGGAATGGAGATCAGAATTTTAGTTCCAAGATTTGGTTCTATTAACGAACGCAAAAATCGATTACATGAGGTAGTTCGACTCTCAGGAATTACGATTCCGATGGGAGATGAGGAGAAACCCTTAACCATAAAAGTGGCTAGTATTCCGGCGGCTAAATTGCAAGTTTACTTTATCGATAATGAGGATTATTATCAAAGAAAATATATCTTAAATGATAAAGAGGGTGATTTTTATCCTGACAATCATGAAAGAGCTATATTTTTCTGTAAAGGTGCTTTAGAGACTGTTATTAAATTAGGTTGGGCGCCAGATGTGATTCATTGCAATGATTGGATGTCGAGTTTAGTGCCATTGTATATTTCAACACATTACCGAAATCACCCTATTTATAAAGATTCCAAAACTATTTTTTCTCCACACAATTCTGCCTTTGATTTTACGTTCTCAAATGACGATTTATTGGAAAAAGTTAAAATTGGAGATTTAGATGAAGCACATTTGGGTAGCTTAGCTACTTCTGATTATCATGCATTTATCAAAATAGGTGCGGAATTTGCCGATAAAGTAGTATCCTTAGAAAATGTGGATAACACCCGCATTCAATCAATTATTGATGAATATAAAGAAAAAACCCACCAAAATATTGCCGAAAATGACCTCGATTTCTTCGAAAAAGCATACATTGAGATGGCCGGCGCTTAAATGGTTGGGAATTATTTCCCTTTTCCTGTCCTCCTGTGATGATCCTAAAGAAATAGGTTCTGACCTTTTTAGTGTGGAAGTGGGATTAAATTACACGGATACATTAACCGTTAATTCTTCCACGGTTTTGATTGATTCCATTTATACTGGGGCTAATAATTCCTTATTGTTGGGTTCTTATTTTCATCCTGAACTGGGTTATGTGACCTCTGATGTTTTCGCACAGATAGCTAATGCAGACACTTTGAATTCCAAAGAGAATTCTATTTTGGATTCATTGAAAATGTCTTTGGTGTATACTAATTTTCAAGGTGATTTAACTCAGCCGCAGCGTATAAATGTTTATCGTTTGAAGGATAGTTTGAGTAGAAGTATAAATTATTTTACTAATTCTACCGTTGCTTATTTTCCTGAAGTATTAAAGACTCATACCTTTACTCCTAAGCCACTTTATGCTAAATCGGTCAATGGCGATTCAGTTCAATATGATACATTGAAATTTCATATGGGATTGGCTTTAGGCAAGGAATTAATATCGAAGTATAAGGATAAAGCTATTTCTGGAGGAGGGTCTTCATTTAGAGATTTTTTTAAAGGTTTTTATATTCAGACGGCTGAATCTAAGAAAGCCGCTTTATTAAACTTCTCACCTGCTTATTCTAAAATGACTTTGCATTGGCATAATCCTGGTGATACTTTAAAGTATTTTTTAAATTATTATTTCAGTTTATCGAATACGTACACGCCTGAGTTCAATGCGCGTTTCAACCAGATTAAGTCTAAAAAAGTTGGGGTATTAGCTAATTTAGTTAAGTCTGGGGATAAAATATCTTCACTTAAAACGAATAATACTACGTACGTTCAATCGGGAACGGGCATTGTGACTAAAATTGATTTGCCTTATTTGACTAAGTTGAAAGGTAACAATGACGTAGCGGTTAATAAGGCTGAATTAGTTTTCCAAGGAGCTGATAATTTAGATTTGAGTCAGACGATAGGCCAATTATCCTTAATCGAGTCGGATGGTTCTAATAGACCCCTAAGAAATACGTACGGACTTAAATACTTTGTGGCTGAAGGTGCTTCAGGAGTTCAAACCGCTACTTATAATTCGTTTACCAATACCTATTCATTTAATGTTACGACGATTATGCAAGCATTATTGACTGGCAACAAAGCTAATTTAGGTTTTTTATTGACTCCCGCCATTTCGGCAGATGCTTCAGGAAATGCTAAAATATCGAGCGAGAGTGTACGATTTATTCCTCTTAATGCATTGAAAGCTAAGTTGAAAATATATTATTCTTATATTGCCAAAGCAAAATAATCCATCAGTACATGTCCGGCCCCAATAATCCTTTGAGGGTAAGTTTAGTTCAATTCGAAATTGCCTGGGAAGATCCTCTAGCAAATTGTGCTTTATTAGAGGAAAAGCTTCAGCATTTAGCCAATCAAACCGATGTGGTGGTCCTACCTGAAATGTTCAGCACTGGATTTAGCATGAATGATAAAGGAGCTGAAATAGGCCATGGCCCGGTCATCAAATGGCTTCAATTGATGGCGAATCGACTAAATGCTTTAGTTGTTGGGAGTATTAAATGCAAAGAAAATAATCAATATTTCAACCGATTTGTGGCTGTCGACCCTGAAGGTAAAATTCTCAGTAACGATAAGAAACATTTATTTAGGATGGGAGGCGAGGACCAGTTTTATACGGCTGGAAATGAAAAACGAATTATTTCTTATAAAAATTGGAATATCGCGGCTTTTGTTTGTTACGATTTACGCTTTCCCGTGTGGTCAAGGAATGTCGACTTGGCTTATGACCTAGCTATTTATGTGGCCAATTGGCCTGCCGCTCGTGCCCATGCATGGAATACATTGTTACGGGCACGTGCCATTGAAAACTTAGCTTATGTGGTCGGAGTAAATCGAATTGGCCGGGATGGAAATGAAATTCAATACCAAGGTGATTCTGCGCTTATTTCTTATTTAGGGAATGATTTGCTGAATTTGTCCAACGAAGATTCGATTAAAACCTATTCCATCTCAAAACATGAATTGATTGAATTTAGAGCAAAATTCCCTACGGATTTGGATGCCGATCATTTTACACTTGTCAATTAGTCTTATTCTTAAAGAAAGATTCTATACCTCCAGGGTAATTTTTTGCTTCCCCTATGCTGCAATTGGCTTTCAATTGGCCTTTGTCAATCAACAAAACATGATCACAGATGGCATTGACTTCCCCTAGCAAATGACTCGAAAATAAAATCGTCTTATCTTTTTTTAAGGAGACAATTAAAGATCTAATCTCATCCATTTGATTGGGATCTAGGCCACTGGTGGGCTCATCTAAAATTAATATTTTGGGATCATGCAGGATCGCTTGTGCCAGGCCAACTCGCTGTTGGTACCCCTTCGAAATTTCTTTTATTTTCTTTTTTTGCTCTCTTTCTAGGCCTACTAATTCGATGACTTCTGCAATTCTTCTTGTTAATACAGTTGAGCTTAAGCCATGAATTTTGCCGATAAAGCTTAAAAATTCTTTGATGTACATTTCGGGATACAAGGGATTATTTTCTGCCAAATACCCGATTTGCTTTTTGATTTTCACATCTTGTTTTTGCACATCCATTCCCAAAATTCTGGCTTCCCCGCTACTAGGAATTTCCAGTCCCATGAGTATTTTTAATGTAGTTGATTTTCCCGCTCCATTCGGGCCTAAAAATCCAGTTATTTGGCCCATTTTTAAGTCAAAACTTAGGTCACTGATCGCCAGTGATTGCCCAAAAGATTTGCTGAGATGTAGGACTTCAATCGACATAAATTTCCATTTATTTATGTTGCAATTTAGGTAAAATAGGAACGAAATCTGCGTACCTTTGTGTTTTCGTTAAATAATTGCTTAAAATATGAATGAATTACCTATTCGATTGGACCGTATTGAAGACGCCATTCAGGATATTAAATTGGGTAAAATTATTATTGTTGCCGATGATGAAGATCGTGAGAATGAGGGTGATATGATATGTGCTTC
>CAMBGA010000167.1 GCA_945866095.1 Spirosoma fluviale | reverse complement strand
ATTTATCTTCTAAAGAAAGTATGGGTATCTGATATGCGTCTAAAACTTTCATTTCCAAAGGTGGATAAAAAAAGGAATGCAAAATTAGGCAAATTTTATTAAAGAGCAAATGATCAAATAACAATTTCGTAAAATCTTACGACCTTTGTTGGCATGAGTCCAAGGAATAAGGTGGTCATTTATTATTTATCGGGTTTAATCTTTTTTGAAGCCGTGGTTTTGACCTATATTTTTTCATTGGATCGCTTGGGTCAAATGAGTCTTATTAATTCATTTAATTCTCCTGAGGCGGATTTTTTGTTTAAAATAATTACTTCGGGAGCGGAAATAACGATCCCGATTTTGTTTTTGGGATATCTCATTTGGAAAAAAAGCGATTTATTAAAACCCTATGTGATTTCCTATATTTTTTCAACCCTACTTATACAATTTCTGAAATTAGTCGTTTTTAAAGACGCTCTTCGGCCGCTGGCCTATTTTAAGGGGCAGGCATATTCTTGGCATTTGGTACAAAACCTTTTGATCCATGAATATAACAGTATGCCTTCGGGGCACACTTCGGCTGCCTGGTTTATGTGCTTTTGGATCTCGTTGGCGGCCAAAAAACCATGGATTACCCTATTAATGGTCTTTTATGCTATGTTAGTGGCTTATTCAAGAGTTTATTTATTTCAACATTTTCCAGTGGATACTGCTGTGGGGGCTATGATAGGCACGGGAGTTTCCCTGTTAGTTTATTACTTCAATGTTTCAAAATCCGAAATACAATGATCTCATATGCCAAGCGTTTTCCCTATTTATGTTGGATTTTTTTTGGGGGCCTTGTCTTTTTACCCAATTTAGGGGCATCACATCTGTTCGATTGGGATGAAATAAATTTTGCGGAGTCGGCCCGTGAAATGTTGGTTAGCCAAGATTTTTTAAGTGTTCAAATTAATTTTTTGCCCTTTTGGGAAAAGCCTCCTTTATTCATTTGGCTGCAAGCATTAAGTTTTATGTTCTTTGGCACTTTTACGGAACATGCCTGGACGAGTATGGAGTTTGCCGCCCGTTTTCCGAATGCGATTGTTGGAATTTCAACGCTGCTGCTCATTTTTAAGATAGGTAAAAAGCATTTTTCTGATAATTTTGGGCACCTTTGGTCTTTTTCTTACCTAGTGGCGATTACCCCCCATGTATATTCAAGTTCGGGGATTATTGACCCGCTGTTCAACTTATTTATATTTTTAGGCATTTACTATTTTGCCGAGTTTTATGCCGATTCTTCTCGAGTTAGAAATGCTATTTTAGCTGGGGTGATGATTGGATTAGGAATGCTGACGAAAGGGCCTGTGGCCTTGTTACTGTGGGGATTAACTTTATTGGTTTTCGGCATCATCCATAGAAAGGAAGTAATGCCTCGTTTTTTCAGGTTGTTAAAAGCGGCGATTTTGTCTGCCACTATAGCTTGTTTGTTTTTCGTTTCGTGGTATGGTTTGATTGCTCTGAAATTTGGAATGGGAATTATCGAGGACTTTTTTGCGTATCAGATTCGACTTTTGACTACTGGGGATGCCGGCCATGGCCAACCCTTTTATTACCATGCCCTGGTTTTATTGTTGGGATGCTTCCCTATTTCTATTTTAGCATTGAATCGGATATTTGTCAAAAAAGAATCAACGGCTTTCGCCTCCTGGATGAAAGTTCTTTTTTGGGTGGTTTTGATTTTGTTTAGTTTGGTCAAAACTAAGATTGTGCATTATTCGTCGATGTGCTGGCTGCCAATCACCTTTTTTTCGGCTCATGTATTACATGCTTGGCATGAAGGCAATTTGCCTTGGAACCGATTTAAAACGATTCTTTTTGTTGTGGTTGGCTTGTTGTTAGGTCTTATTTTTACATTAGTGCCTTTAATCGGAGAAAATCCAAGCGTCTTTTTGCCTTATATTCAGGATGGGTTTGTTCGAGGCAATTTGCAATCGCCTGTTGCTTGGCATGGATTTGAAAAATGGATCGGAGTGGTTTGGTCGGCTTTGATTATTTATTCCGTTTGGGGTAAAAATGGACTCAGTTTTCAGAAGTTTTTAATATGTATGACATTAAGCATATGTTTGATTTTTGCTTATTCAAGGTATGTCGTACCGAAGATCGAGGGCTATACACAGGCCACACCCATTGATTTTTACATTGCCAAATCTGGCCAAAAAGTGTATGTTGAGACTATAGGATTTAAATCTTTTGCTCACTTACTCTACTTTCAAAAGCAAGCGGGAAGTCCGACGAGCGAGGAATTAATGAATCGATCCTCGGTAGACCGACCTGCATTTTTTGTTATGAAGTCTGATGCCGAGGATCGATTTAAATACCATCCCAATTTGATTTTAATCAATGAGGAGAATGGCTTTATGTTCTATAAACACAGATAATTAATTTTTCAATTCTTTTTCCGAGAAGAAAAATGCGGCTTCTAAAGCTGCGTTTTCATCCGAGTCCGAACCATGAATGGCATTGGCCTCAATGGATTTTGCAAAGCGCTGACGAATGGTTCCTTCGGCGGCATTGGCTGGGTTCGTTGCGCCGATCAATGTGCGGAAATCTTCCATAGCATTTTCTTTTTCTAAGACCATTGGAATAATGTCACCTGATGACATATAATCGCAAAGACTTTGGAAAAAAGGCCTTTCCTTGTGTACCTCGTAAAAGGTACCAGCTTCCTCTGGGCTTAATCTGATTTTTTTAAGGGCGATGATTTTAAATCCGGCTTCCTCAATCTGTTGAATGATAGGGCCCGAAAAACCATCTGAAACGGCATCGGGTTTAATCATGGTAAAGGTTCTATTTGTGGGCATGTGTAAATTTTTTTACAAATTTATCTCTAACTTTGCGAATGCCCAAATTTATTATGGCAGTAAATATTCATATGTCTCCCATTTCTGCTTTACAAGCAAAATTAGTTCCAGGTCAAAAGGCGGTTATTACGACTCATTTTAATCCAGATTCGGATGCGATTGGCTCAAGCCTTGCTTGGCAACAATATTTAACCTTGAAAGGGCTAG
This sequence comes from Spirosoma fluviale, assembly GCA_945866095.1. Classification (GTDB taxonomy): domain Bacteria; phylum Bacteroidota; class Bacteroidia; order Cytophagales; family Spirosomataceae; genus Aquirufa; species Aquirufa fluvialis_A. The sequence continues at coordinate 970 of CAMBGA010000167.1, read as the reverse complement.
ATGCCCAGGTGATTGTACCTTCTGCAGTAGCTCAAAATCTTCAGTGGATGCCAGGTGCTTCAGCTATTTTAAATGCTGAAAATCCAGTGCATAAAGTGCAAGTTGGCCCCTTAATTGACCAAGCGGATTGGATATTTTGTTTGGATTTCTCGGGTTTGCAGCGACTTCATCATGTATCTCCTCTGGTTAAACATGCGCGAGGAACGAAAGTAGTTATCGATCATCATTTAGATCCAGAAGATTTTGCTGATTATTATTACCATAGGACAATCGCTGCGTCAACGTGTGAGTTAATTTATGATTTAATTGTTGAGTGGGGGGATGAGGAATTAATAAGTGAGGACATGGGCTCTTGCTTGTATTCAGGCATTATGACCGATACGGGCAGTTTTAGGCATCCCAATACGACGGCTCATGTGCACGAGGTGGTCGCCAAATTGATTACATTGGGTGTTAATACCAATGCGATTCATCGAAAGATTTTTGATTCGGCTTCTATCGACCGATTAAAATTTTTAGGCCATATTTTAGCTAATCGATTGGAATATTTATCGGAGTATCATTTGGCGATTATGTGGATTACGGAGGAGGATTTAGTCCAATTTAATTCGCAAGCAGGTGATACCGAGGGCATTGTAAATTATGGATTACAGATCGCTGGGGCCATTTGGGCCATATTGCTAATTGCAAGACCGGATGGGATTAAATTATCTTTTCGGTCAATCGAACCTTTTGCCGTGAACACATTTGCGTCCACTTATTTTGAGGGAGGTGGTCATAAAAATGCTTCGGGTGGTCGATTTTCTGGTGGATCTTTGGCACAAGCGAGGGAAAAATTGCAAGAAGTATTACCTTTGTACCTTTCAGAAATAAATCGAGTAAAAAAATTATAAAGAAACTAAACAAATTTTTCATCGGACTACGGTCAAAACACCACAATCATGCGTAAACAAATAGGTTTAATTTTTTC
>CAMBGA010000166.1 GCA_945866095.1 Spirosoma fluviale | reverse complement strand
TATTGGCCAATGGATGTTATGTTCCCATGAGGGATTATGAAAAAAATCAGCATTGGATTTTAGCTGAATTAATTTCAGATAATGCAAGTTTTCAAAATAATGTACGAACAGGGGAAGCTTCAAGAGGTGTTATTGATCAATTTATTTTAGGTTCTGATAATGTAGCTTATAGCGGTTTTTGGAATTTGTCATATAATGGAATTACCCGTTGCAATAAATTATTAAGCGAAATAGATCGACCTACAACGGTATGGTCAAAATTGTCTTTAAGAGATCGCAGTAGAGGAGAAGCCTTGTTTTTAAGGGCATTGTATTATTTTAATCTTGTTAGGCAGTTTGGTGGAGTTCCTTTGGTTTTAGTGCCTGTTACTTCACAAGCAGCCGTTGACATCAAAAGATCAAAAGATACTCAAGTCTACGACCGAATTATCTTAGATTTAAAAGAAGCGGCAGCTGCATTTGCTAAAGCGAAAGATGTGGAAGAAAATGGCCGGGCGAATGAAAATTCGGCAATTGCCTTATTAGGTAAAGTTTATTTGACTATTGGTAACCATGCGGAGGCTGAAAAGGCATTAAGCTCCGTGATGTCATCAGGAAAATATACATTGTTGCCAGAATATGCTGACCTATTTAATCCCGCCAAAAAGGATTTTAAAGAGACAATTTTTGCGATCCAATACTCTGAAAATAGTCCTGAATTAGCAAATAACTTTATTTTTACTTTTGCTCCACATACCTCTGCAGGTGCTGTAACAGGTAGACCTAATATTAATATTATATCAGCAGGATGGAATCAGCCAACCGATGATTTAATTAATGCATTTGAAGCAGGTGATAAACGTAAAGCAGTATCTATTGGATTTTGGAATGGCTTAGACTGGGATAACAAAGTAAAACCGATTCCTTATTGTGCTAAATATAAAGCGCCAATTTCTGCACCAGATAATCGCTGTGGTGACAATTTACCTATTCTTCGCTATTCGGATGTGTTATTAATGTATGCGGAGGCTTTAGTTGAGCAGGGGAAAGTAAGCCAAGCCATTTCTAGTGTACAATTAGTTAGAAATAGAGCGGGGCTAACTAGTCCAATAACGGCAAGTGATGCCGCTAGCTTACGAGCTTTAATTGCGAAGGAAAGACAGACTGAATTTTGTTTTGAAAATCAAAGATGGTATGATTTAAAAAGAACTGGTAAAGCTATCGAGGTGATGACCGCACATGGTAAAAGAGAAAAAGCTGCCAAAGTATTTTTGTATCCTGAATCTTATACCTTAAATTCAAATAAATTATTATCACCTTTACCTGTTAGTGAGGTATCTATAAATAAGATAGACCAAAATCCAGGCTACTAAACCTATTAAAAATGAATCAGATAAAATGCTTTTCTAAAGGTCTTTTTTTACTATTTTTTGTGGGAGTGAGTTTTATTTCTTTGGCCCAAAAAAACAAAAAGCCCAATATCCTGTACATATTAGTAGATCAATGGAGGGCACAGGCGATTGGGTATGCGGGAGATAAAAATGTGATGACGCCAAATTTAGATAAATTGGCCAGCAAGAGTATTAATCTGACCCATGCAGTTTCAGGAATGCCCGTATGCTCACCGCATCGGGCTTCTTTTTTGACTGGCCAATACCCATTAACACATGGCGTTTTCATGAATGATGTTTTGTTGGATACGAATCGCACTACCATAGGGAAAGTCTTTAGAGAAAATGGGTATCAAACAGGTTTTTTGGGCAAATGGCATGTAGATGGGCACGGGCGTAGTTCGTATATTCCCGCGAGTCGCCAACAAGGTTTTGATTACTGGAAAGCGCTTGAATGTACCCATGATTACAATAATTCGGCCTATTATGAAGGAAATTCTCCAGTCAAAAAAGTCTGGGAAACCTATGATGCCATTGCGCAAACCCAAGATGTTTGTCAATACCTGAAAGCGCAGACAAAAAAAGATGACCCTTTCTTTTTAGTGCTTTCCATCGGTTCTCCGCATGATCCCTACCAAACAGCTCCCGAAAAATATCGTAAAATGTATGAAAATAAAATCTTTACGATTCGCGATAATGTACCAGCTGATAAGGTAGAGAAGGTTCAAAATGACCTTCGTGGGTATTATGCGCACATGACGGCGATTGATGATTGCGTGGGCCAACTGCGCTTTACGCTCAAAGAACAAGGTTTAGACGAAAATACCATTATCGTGTTTACAGCTGACCATGGCGATTTAATGGGATCACATGGCGCTTGGAATAAGCAACAACCCTATGACGAAAGTATACGAGTACCATTTTTGATTCATTATCCGAAGGCTTTTGGCCCTCAAGGAAAAAAATCAAAAGCGCTCATGAATTCCCCTGATATCATGCCTACGTTGTTAGGCCTAACGGGGATCAAAGTTCCCAAATCCGTTGAAGGAAAAGATTTTTCCCAAATTTTATTAGGCAAAAAGAAAAATGATGTAGCACATACATTAATTTCTTGTGTCCAACCTTTTGGCCAGTGGATACGCTCCAAAGGTGGTAAGGAATATAGAGGTCTTATGACTGAAAATTACACCTATGTGCGTGATTTAAAAGGACCTTGGTTATTATTTGATCGGACGAAAGATCCATTCCAACTCAATAACTTGGTCGGCCAGCCTTCTCTAGCCGCTATTCAAAGCAAATTAGACCGTGATTTATTGAATGAATTGAAAATACGTAAAGATGAGTTTTTGCCTGGTTTAGACTATGTAAAAAAATGGAATTATGTCATTGATGCCAATGAGACAGTCCCTTACGTTAAAATGAATTATCAAGGATTACCGATCAAAGATACCTCATCTGGATATCCTACATTAAAATAGTTAGCTATGAAATCTAGTATGTTGAAATCACTGACATTTTTGTTGTTTTTATTGACTTGTTTTTTCAACATCCATGTCACTCGGGCACAAAATAAAAAGCCTAACATTATTTTTATTTTGACCGATGATCAACGTGCCGAAGCCATGGGTTACGCGGGGAATAAGATCATCAAAACCCCCGAAATGGATAAGTTGGCGAGCCAAGGAATCTATTTCAAAAATGCCTTTGTCACAACGCCTATTTGTGCTGCAAGTCGAGCAAGTATCTTAACGGGTTTGTATGAGCGGACGCATTTATATACATTCCAACAAGGTAACCTGAAGCAAGGGTATGCGGATAATTCCTATCCCGCTTTATTGAAAAAGGCAGGGTATTATACGGGATTTTTCGGAAAATTTGGGGTAGAGTATCCTTCATTTAACACGATGTTTGATCAAGGAGAAAATTATGATCGCAACACAAAATACAAGGATCATCGAGGCTATTTCTATAAGACTTTGGGAAAGGATACGGTTCATTTAACGCGGTATACGTCACAAAAAGCCATGGATTTTATTTCTAGCGCGCCGACTGATCAACCTTTTTGCTTGTCTTTAAGTTTTAGTGCACCACATGCACATGACCCTGCTGTGGATCAGTATTTCTGGCAACCTGAAGTAGATAATCTATACAAGCATGTGGTGATTCCTCCGCCGATTATGGCTTCTGATGCTGATTTTATGGCTCAGCCAGCCTATGTTCGTAATGGCGAGAATCATACGCGTTGGCTCTGGCGTTTCGATACCCCAGAAAAATACCAGAAGAGTGTGAAAGGGTATTACCGCATGATTTCAGGGGTGGATTTAGAAATAGGGAAAATACGGAAACTGCTAGCAGAAAAGGGCTTAGATAAAAATACGATTATTATCTTTTTGGGTGACAATGGATACTTTTTAGGGGAGCGCCAATTTGCAGATAAATGGCTGATGTACGATAAGTCATTGCGCGTACCTATGATGATTTATGATCCTCGCAATCCGAAACATCGGGTGATTGAAGATGAGGTTTTAAACATCGACATAGCACCGACGATTTTTGGTTTTGCGGGCTTAATCCAACCGAAATCTTGGCAAGGGGTGAATTTATCTGGATACACCAAAGCCGCTTCTCCAGCTAAATCTAGAGTAGATTTTTTATGTGAGCATTTGTGGAAAGTAGATATCATTGCCTCCAGCGAAGGTTTT
>CAMBGA010000165.1 GCA_945866095.1 Spirosoma fluviale | reverse complement strand
GGGACTCGAACCCCCATGCCTCGCGGCGCCAGATCCTAAGTCTGGTATGTCTACCAATTCCACCACGCCCGCGTAATTTGGAGTGCAAAGGTAATTAGCAAAAATAACTATTCCAAAATGATTGATATATTTATGAATAAAGAAAAATCTGAATTAAATTTGATTTACAAAACCACTCCAAAATGGAATCTGAAGAAAAAAATCCTCGTTGGGGTAAATGGTACATCGGCCTTATTGCATTCCTGGTTTTGGTGATTATTTTTTTCATGATTATATCCAATCAATTTCAATAAAATATGGAATATTTAGATTGGATCGTATTGACTTTAACCATTGGCGGAATTGTCGCTTATGGTAGTTGGCAAGGAAAACAAGCCAAACAATCGTTGAAAGGTTTTTTATTGGCCGACCGAGAATTACCTTGGTACCACATATTGTTGTCGGTCATGGCCACACAGGCTTCGGCCATCACCTTCTTATCAGCTCCGGGCCAAGCCTACACGGATGGCATGCGGTTTGTCCAATTTTATTTGGGTTTGCCCATCGCCATGATCGTTTTGTCAGTTACCTTCATTCCGCATTATTATCAATTAAAAGTATATACCGCATATCAATTTTTAGAAAAAAGGTTTGATTCAAAAACTCGGATCTTAACGAGTTTATTGTTTTTAATCCCAAGGGCTTTGTCGACGGGAGTAACGATTGCCGCTCCGTCCATTATTTTATCCACTTTATTGGGTTGGGACTTAACCTGGACCAATGCCATTACAGCGGCCATCGTGACTACCTATTGCATCCTAGGCGGATCTAAAGCTATTTCCTATACGCAAATGTTACAAATGTCGGTTGTATTAGCGGGCATGGTCATGGCGGGAGTCCTGATTATTTACAAACTACCTGAGGAGGTTGGCTTAAAAGAATCCCTGCACATTGCGGGAAAAATGGGTAAGATTAATTTGATCGATTGGAAGTTCGATTTAAATAATCGCTACAATATTTGGTCTGGAATTATCGGAGGTTTCTTTTTACAATTATCTTATTTTGGGACGGATCAGAGCCAAGTAGGCCGATATTTGACTGGCCAATCGGCCTCAGAAAGCAAAAAAGGATTGCTCTTAAACGGATTTCTGAAAATCCCGATGCAGTTTTTCATCTTGCTGGTTGGCATTTTAGTGTTCGTTTTTTACCAATTCAATGAACCACCCATGTTCTTTAATAAGAACTCAGAAGCAAAGTGGGTCGCGACGAAGGGGTATGAAAAGTTTGAAAAAGAAAAATCAGCCATCTTTCTGGCTAAAAAGGACTTAGATATCCAGTTAATTCATTCGTTAGATAAGCCAGGCGAAACCTCAAAAATCAAAAATGAATTACAAAAATTACAGGTAAGGCAAGATGAAGTTAGGAAAGAAGCGGTGGCATTCGTCAACAAAAATGAACAAAAAATAGAGCCTCAGGATACTAATTATATATTCTTGCGATTTATTATAGACCAATTACCGATTGGGATTGTTGGATTTTTAATCGCCATGATTTTGTTGGCCTCCATGGGATCGATGGCCTCGGCATTTGGCTCATTAACCTCGACCAGCATGGTGGATATTTACCAAAGGTTTTTAAATAAAAATTCGACTAACAAGCATTATTGGATTGTATCGAAATTGATTACCCTAGGCTGGGGAATTTTATGTCTAATCGTAGCTCAGTTTGCGGTTAATATGGGAAGCTTGATCGAGGTGGTCAACATCCTAGGTTCGTGGTTTTATGGGACTATTTTAGGAGTTTTTCTATGTGCATTTTACTTGCCTAAGACAAAAGGAAGCCATGTATTTTGGGCGGCTTTGTTAGCAGAAGCATTTGTCATTTACGCTTGGAAAGTAGATTTGATGGCATTTTTGTGGCTAAATGTCCTTGGGTGCTTATTGGTCATGATCTTTGCCTTATTATTTTATTTTTTCAGTAAAATATTAATGCCTAATTCAACACCGAAATAGAGAATTTTACTGGCACTACAGGTTTTTCATCATACGACTTTTCGGCTTTAATAGAATCCACTACAGCCATTCCCTTCGTTACCTTTCCAAAAACTACATAGTTTTTATAGAAGGGTGCGGCCTGCTCAGAATCTGTCACGATAAAAAATTCGGTAGGCGATGATGACTTCTCAGGATTTCCTTCATCATAACGCGCCATCGCAATAGTTCCTCTTACGGGTTTTAGCCCATCTACGTATTCAGCAGGTACTAAATAGCCCAATCGATCCATAAACTCTCCGCCCCCTTGAATACCGGAATCATAAATATTGCGGTAAAAATGGCGGTCATCAAAGTATCCCATTTTAGCCAATCGGATAAAATTAATTCTGTGTAATGGAGTCCTTGGGTCTAATTCTATTTCAAAATCACCCAATCGAGTGGTAAATATCATTTTCGACTCCTTATTTTCCGCTGCAGCTCGATTTAATTGATACGCCACATGAGCTGGATCTAATTTCCAATCTGGTTTACAACTGACCATGAGAATTACCAATAGCATCAAACTATAAAATCGAATCATCTTTTTAGACTTATTAATCAGTAGGAAAATAAAAAAGGGAACCGAAGCTCCCTTTTTTATCAAATTTAAAAACTTAATTATGCATGATTCACTTTCTTTCCTAAGAAATATAAACCAAGGAAAGCCACGATTAGGATCGCCGGGAAAATCAACATATTAGATAATGTTGCTTGGCCTGCTGCTAAATCAGCTGCATCGCCTACTAAACCATTGCCTAAGGCAACTGTTTTGTTGGTATCAATCCAGCCACCGATGATCGGTTGAAACATAGACGAAGAAAACATACCAATTCCACCTAAAATGGACAAACCTAATGCTCCAGTTTGAGGCATTGTTTCGCCCACAAAACCAAGCATGTTTGGCCAGAAATAACAGATACCTAACGCATAGAAAACAGCAGCTACGTATAGCATAGAACCGTCCATGGTACTCATCATGTAAATACCAATAACACCAAATACAGCAGAACCTAATAAAACTCCAACCGTATTTAATTGCTTAATGATGGGACCAGCAAAATAACGGCCAACCGCCATTAAACCTGTTACCAAGGCTAAAATAAGCATAGGGCTAGCACCTGCTTTCGCCAAAATTGGGCCAACCCACTGCTGAGGACCGAATTCAGAAATTGCTGTTAAAGCCATACAAGCAGCCATAAATAAATACAAAGGATTTAACATCGCTTTGAAATTATCTAATGTGCTGTTCTCCGCAATACGAGGCTTAGGGAAAGTTTGACCAAAGAATAAATAAGCATAAACAACAGTAGGAATAATAATGACCCATACTTGTGTTTGCCAAGCCATTCCTGAATCCGTCATAAATTTAGAAATCAAAGAACCGATTACAATTCCACCTGGGAACCACATGTGGAAACGATTCAATTTGCTATTGAAATCTAGTCCAGAGTAAGAATCTGCAATCATAGGATTACAAGCAGCTTCCGTACATCCATTTCCTAATCCAATCAATAGAGTAGAAATCAATAACGTGTTGTAATCAACTGCATAAATGGTCATCAAAATACCAATAGCGTGCGCAATTAAAGCAATTTGCATGATCAATTTTGGACCAATGGCAGAGTAAAATACACCCCCTAAAATCATAGAAATTGGAAAACCAAGGAACCACATTTGATTGATGTGACCTAATTGCTCATTAGATAAGCTTAATTCAGTTCCTAATTGGGGTAAAATACCTGCCCGAATACTAAATGAAAAGGCAGTCGTGATAAGTGCAAAGCAACTTGCCAAGAATAGGCGATTTGCATTAATGGGTTGACTCATAGTTGTTTGGATTTAGTTAAAGGTTTAAAAAATAGGTTTTCTTTAAAAAATTAAAAATGAAATAGAAAAAATTATGTCAAAAAAACAAAAAGATTTTCATTTTTTATTCAAAAATTCTCATTTTTTTTATAAAATTCAGTAAATTCAGAGTCTATTTATGGGCAATTTGATGAAATTAAGCCCTATTTTTGTGTAATTATAAATCTATTAATCATTATGATACAAGGTGGTACTTCTACGCAGGCAAAAAGCCGACAAGGTAGAAAAATTAAGATGGGGATGATCGGTGGAAGTTTAGAGGCATTCAT
>CAMBGA010000164.1 GCA_945866095.1 Spirosoma fluviale | reverse complement strand
TATTTAAAATAACATCAGGAAGGAATTTTTCTAGAAAACCTCGGCCATTAAAATTTAAGATGACAATTGCGACTGACATAATACAAAGGTAAGACAAATCGACATAATTAGAATTTCTTGAAGAAAGATGTATTTTTGTTGGCGTAAATTCATCCAACAATCCAATTATGTGGGCATCCCTTTTTCGAAAAAAAACCATTGATAAAATCATCTCAGATCAGGTAGAAATGGAAAAATTAGCTGGTCATTCCATGATTCGTAATTTGGGTGTTCGGGATTTGACGTTTATGGGTGTTGCAGCCATTATAGGAGCGAGTATATTTTCTGCTATTGGCCAGGCTTCGGCGAATGGAGGTCCAGCCGTTTCATTATTGTTTGTTTTTACAGCTTTGGCCTGCATGTTTACCGCATTTTGTTATGCTCGGTTTGCGGCGACCGTTCCTATTTCTGGAAGCGCCTACACCTATGCATATACGAGTTTGGGTGAAATGATGGCCTGGATTTTGGGCTGGAATTTATTGCTTGAATATGCGATATCCAATGTGGCTGTGGCTATTTCTTGGTCTAAATATTTTGTGGATTTATTGGAGGGTTTAGGATTTCATGTGCCTGAATTTTTAACCATGGATTATTTATCGGCCCAAAGAGCCCATACGGCAGCCCTGCAAGCTATAAAAGGCGGTCAGAAATTAGAACAAATGTCTGTCAATGTACGCGAAGGATTTGTCGCGTTTAATTCAGCCCCCGTTTTTTTCGGTTGGCATTTTGTCGCGAACATTCCCGCTTTGCTCATCACGGCGGCGATCACCTATTTAGTTTACATTGGCATCAAAGAAACCAAAAACATGAATAATGTTTTGGTGATTCTGAAATTAGCTGTCATTGCTATCGTGGTTGGCGTGGGGGCATTTTATGTCCAAGTGGAAAATTGGACTCCATTTGCACCCTATGGTGTTAGTGGAGTATTAAAAAGTGTGGCAGCTGTTTGCTTTGCTTATATTGGATTTGATTCTATATCAACGACCGCGGAGGAATGTAAAAATCCCCAAAGAGATATCCCCAAAGCCATGATGTGGGCATTAATCATTTGCACTGTTTTATATGTGATGGTTACGCTGGTACTGACTGGCATTGTTCCTTCAGGAGAATTAGCTGGAATAGAGGATCCATTAGCTTTTATGTTTATGAAGGTTAATTTACCCGGCGTGGCTGGAGTGGTGGCAGCGAGTGCTGTGATTGCTTTGACGAGTGCGCTTTTGGTTTATCAAATGGGCCAACCCCGTATTTGGATGACGATGTCTCGCGATGGTTTGTTGCCCAAGGCATTTTCTCGCATACACCCCAAGTATAGGACTCCGTCATTTTCAACCATCATGACAGGTGTTTTGGTGGGAATTCCTGCCTTATTTGCCAATTTAGAAGAAGTTATAAATTTGAGCAGTATAGGAACCTTATTTGCTTTCGTGCTGGTTTGTGGGGGCGTGTTAATTTTAGATTTAGACCCTGAAAATCAGAAAAAATCGAAGTTTAAAATTCCGTATATCAATGCTAAATATTATGTAGGTATTTCCGTAGTGATTGCTTTATATCTTTCTTTGCCGAATTTAAGTGCGTGGCAACAATGGTTTATGGGGATTTGGACTGGGGCAGAAAAGGCAGATCATGTGATTATGACTTGTTTTTTCTTGATTTGGGTCATTGTAGCCTTTTTCAGTGTGACGCATAACCTTTCATTAATCCCTGTATTGGGCCTTCTCGTGAATCTTTATTTAATGACTCAAATGGGAGCAATGAATTGGGAGCGCTTTTTGTATTGGTGTTTAGCCGGATTATTGATTTATTTTGGATATAGTTATCGCAAAAGTAAATTGAATGTATAAAAAAAATGCCTCAAGGATCTTGAGGCATTTTTTTTATTTTTATAATCATTGAATTTAATCATTCCTACGACCACCTAATAAGTTTAAGTAGTAAAGCAATTGGGCCAACATGCCTAATGCGGCGACCACATACGTCATAGCTGCCCACCAAAGTGCATCCTTAGACATTTCATATTCGGTTGGCGTGACAATTCCTTTTTCTTTTATCCAAGCCAAAGCGCGATTTGAAGCGTCAAATTCCACAGGCAAAGTAACAAAGCTAAAGAGTGTGGCAAGGGCAAAAAGCGCAACGCCAATAGTCAATAGAAGCACACTTCCCGTGGAATAAAGTACAAACATACCGATCATTAATAAGATGGGCATAAATCCATTTGCCACATTTAACATGGGAACCATGGCACTTCTGAATTCTAAAAAAGAATAAGCTCGCGCGTGTTGGACTGCGTGGCCACATTCGTGCGCAGAAACTGCGGCGGCAGCGGCATTGCGACCGTGAAACACATCGTTAGATAGGTTCACTGTTTTGTCAGCAGGATTGTAATGATCTGTTAATTGGCCGTCAACCGATATGACACGAACATCCGTAATTCCATGATCTGCTAACATTTTTTCGGCAATTTCTTGGCCAGAAAAATTACTTTGCAAAGGCTCTTGGGCATATTTTTGAAATTTTGATTTCAATCTCCAGGAAATTAACATTCCGGCCACTCCAAATAAAATAGCGATGATATACATAATTTTAACTTTTTAGTTTTTGAATAATTCCAGTAGTTGAATAATCAGGAACTAGTGGTACGGTTAAAACCTCGCCACCATATTCCAGGACTTCTTTGGCTCCCACGATAGTCTCTACATTATAATCGTTTCCCTTCATTAACACATCAGGTTTCAAAATTTTTATGAGATCCAAAGGCGTATCTTCATCAAAGATAATGACCAAAGAAACAAAACCCAAAGCTGCAATTAATCTTGCTCGAGCATATTCGGAATTGATAGGTCTTTCAGGTCCTTTTAATTCTTTGACAGAGCGGTCGGAGTTTACGCCTACGATCAGTTTCGTGCCGCTCATACTCGATTTTTCAAGGTAATCGACATGGCCTAAATGCAAAATGTCAAAGCATCCATTTGTGAAAACAACGCGTTCGTTTTCATCAGATTTCCACTTATTTCTTTGGTCAATGGCCGAAATAAGATCTAAGATTTTACTTTGACTCAATGGGTTTTGCATCGATTTGTGTTAAAAATAAAGTTAATATAAAACTTAATCCGCCTAATAACAAAATGGTAACCATTTGGGTTCCATGAAAAAAGGTCGCTAATACAGTTGCGTCTTTGATCGGTATTAAATAAAAGACCAATGTGGCAGAAACCAATTTATGGTAGGCGCCAATTCCTCCTTGTGTAGGAGTCGCCATGCCAAATGTCCCCATGACTAAAACCATTAATCCGGCTGAAAGGCTGAGGGATTGACTTACGGGGAAGGCTAACAATAGTACATAGGCGTTAAGGTAATAGCATACCCAAATTAGGATAGAGAAAAAAATAAATTTTTGAGGGTTTTTGACATCTTTGATGCTTAAAATACCGACGACCCAGCCTACTAAAATTTTACCCAATTTATTATTTGACGTAAAGGATTCCCAAAGAAGGCCTATTTTGTTTTTAAAAAATAGTAACAAAGCCATTAAAGTACTCAAAATCAAGGCAGTTGACACGATCAAATAAGTTGACGGTATGCTTGCATTTGGGAATAAATATTGTTGCATCGGCTCCCAAGCAATAAAAAAGGCGATGAAAACAATAAAGAGTAAACCGAGTAAGTCGACAATCCTTTCCGTGATGACTGTCCCAAATGATTGGGTGAATGGAATGCTAGCGGTTTTGGTAAGCGACCCACACCTGGAAACCTCGCCCATTCTTGGAACGATAAAATTGGCAAAGTAGCCAATCATGACCGCTGAAAAAGTTCTCAGTGTACCGGGGTAAAAATTCATTGCGCCGAGCAAAGCTTCCCAACGCCATGCACGTAAAATATGAGAAAAAATGGAAATGAGAATGGAGAGCAGAATCCATTGGTAGTTGGCCACCGCAAACGTATCAAATATATCTTGCCACTGTATGTTGCTTGACGAGAATGCCCAATACAACAAGCCTAAGGCTAATGCGGTAGAGAAAAGATACTTTATGATCGATTTTAGCATGAAATTGGGTTAGATAATAAATCAATTAGCAAAATAAAGACCTTTAGTCTAATAATGGTGTGGAAATGCGATAAATTTTTTGTACTTTTGCATTGTTTTTTTGGGATAATTTTTCCCCATAAATAATTTTAGAATGGC
>CAMBGA010000163.1 GCA_945866095.1 Spirosoma fluviale | reverse complement strand
CAAAAAAAAGACAATTTTATTAAAAAATTTTGAATTTATACTTTACAACGTTATATTTGTCAGTATTATAATTACAAAGGTAGTTATTTTTATTGTAGGGTGATGAAATTGGCAGACGTGCCCTCCTGTCTCGGGGGTGGTGATTCTGGGATAAACGCGGCATAACGGGTTGACCACTAAGTTAGTTCTGTGTCGTGGCTAACCACATCTTGGAGGTTCGAATCCTTCTCCTACAGCCATAAGTTTTTAGTTTGTTGATGAAGTGTAATGTTAAAAGCAGTCCTATTTTAGGATTGCTTTTTTATTTAGATAAAAGTCTATAAATTTGGTAGAGAAAAATACAACCATTTAATCACAATCAACATGAGCTTACGTTTAGGTGACATCGCCCCCGATTTCCAAGCAGAATCTACCTTAGGGCATATATCCTTCCATGAATGGATTGGAGATTCATGGGCATTATTCTTTAGTCATCCTGCTGATTTTACTCCAGTATGTACGACTGAATTAGGAAAAACCGCTTTACTTAATGGTGAATTCACCAAAAGAGGAGTAAAAGCCATTGCGATTTCAGTAGATTCCCTAGAATCGCATAATAAATGGGTCCCAGATATTGAAGAAGTCAATTCAGTTGACATGAATTTTCCAATTATTGCCGATCCTGAAAAAACAGTAGCATTGCTTTACGATATGATTCACCCAAATGCATCGGAAAAAGCGACGGTAAGATCTGTATTTATCATAGGGCCAGATAAAAAAATCAAATTAACATTAACATATCCCGCTTCTACAGGAAGAAATTTCATAGAAATATTACGTGTGATTGACTCATTGCAATTAACGGCTAATTACCAAGTGGCAACCCCAGCAGATTGGGTCTATGGGGAAGATGTTATTATTACCCCTGCTGTATCAGATGCCGATGCAGTGGCTAAATTCCCAAAAGGATTTACCAGTGTTAAACCCTATTTGAGAAAAACACCTCAACCAAACTTGTAAACTTGTAAGATTCTAATTTTTAAAAGGAGAATTTGGCCATAATGTCATTCTCCTTTTTTTTATGCATTCAATCCATTAAAATTTCAGTAAATTCGTCTCTCTGTTAAATAGATCTATTTCATTATGCTTTCCAACCAAGATTTTACTAAAACACCTGCCTTCAATAACTTAAAAAATGATTTTAATAGGCTTAATTCTATTAATATTAAAAACTTATTTGATGCAAACGAACAAAGACAAAACGAATTCAGTCTAGAGTTTAACGATCTATTTTTCGATTATTCTAAAAACTTATTGGACCAACAAGCATTCAACAATTTGATTGAATTAGCGCATCAAACAGATTTGAAATCAGCCATAAATGCGCAATTTTCTGGAGATGTTATCAACGTAACTGAAAATAGATCCGTTCTCCATACTGCCTTAAGAGCTAAAGCCAATTCAGAAATTTTAATAGACGGCAAAAATATCATGATTGATATTCAGTTGGTTAAAAATCAAATGAAAGACTTTTGTGGCCAAGTGATTAATGGTCATTGGAAAGGCTATACAGGCAAAACAATTACAGATGTTGTTAATATTGGAATTGGTGGCTCTGATTTAGGGCCCGTAATGGTTACCGAAGCATTAAAAGCGTATAAAAATCATTTAAATATTCATTTTGTAAGTAACGTAGATGGTACCCACATTTCAGAAACATTAAAAAAGTTAAATCCAGAAACTACATTATTTTTAATCGCTTCTAAGACATTTACGACACAAGAAACAATGGCAAACGCATTTTCTGCTAGAAATTGGTTTTTGGCCCAGGCAGAGGAAATGATGCATGTTTCTAAACATTTTGTAGCCATGTCTACAAATAAAATTGAAGTGGAAAAGTTTGGAATTGACGCTCAAAATATGTTCGTATTTTGGGATTGGGTGGGTGGACGTTACTCCCTATGGTCAGCCATTGGACTTTCAATTGCATTAAGTATTGGATTTGAAAATTTTGAGTTCTTGTTATTAGGTGCAAATGAAATGGATGTGCATTTCTCTACAGCGTCTTTTGAAAATAATATACCGGTTATATTAGCTTTATTAGGTATTTGGTACACTCAATTCTTTAATGCGGGTACACACGCTATTTTACCTTATGATCAATACATGCATCGATTTGCAGCCTATTTCCAACAAGGAGATATGGAATCTAATGGCAAATCGGTCGATCGCAATGGGAATCGGGTTACTTATCCTACGGGTGCTGTTATTTGGGGTGAACCGGGAACCAATGGCCAACATGCATTTTATCAATTAATACATCAAGGAACCCAATTGATACCGGCAGACTTTATTGCCCCAGCCATTACACATAATAAAATCGGGAATCATCACACCTTACTTATGTCTAACTTCTTCGCTCAAACGGAGGCCTTAATGAATGGAAAATCAAAAAAGGAAGTTGACATAGAGTTAGAAAAAGCAGGGTTATCCGCAGAACAAATAAATAAAATAGGTCCATTTAAGATATTTGAAGGCAATAGACCGACAAACTCCATCTTAGTAAAACAAATTACCCCTAAAACTTTGGGCTCATTAATTGCTATGTATGAGCACAAGATCTTTGTACAAGGAATTATATGGAATATATTCAGTTATGATCAATGGGGAGTGGAATTAGGAAAACAATTGGCCAACTCCATATTGCCTGAATTAGAAAATGATCAAATAATCAATACTCACGATAGCTCGACCAATGGGTTAATCAACAAATTTAAATCTTGGAGATCTTAAGACAAATATTTACTTAGTTGATCAAAAGTAAATTCTTCTTGACTGCCACTTATCATATCCTTAAGTGAAATTAAACCAGATTTTATTTCTTCGGAACCGATTACGGCCACAAATTTAATTCCTTTTTTATCGGCGTATTCAAAAGATTTTTTGATTTTAGCTACATCAGGATAAACCTCACAAGGAATTCCGCTAGCGCGTAATGAATTAGCTAAACCCAAACATTTTAATTGGCCCTCCAGGTCAAAATAAGTAAACAAAACCTTACAAGCACTAGCATCGACCGCTGGTAATAATTCCAAGGTGTCCATGACGTCAATAATCCTTTCGATTCCAAAGGATATCCCAACTCCCGACATGTTAGGTAAACCAAATGAGCTGGTTAAATTATCATAACGACCTCCACCCACAATACTTCCAAAAGCTAAATCTAATGCCTTACCTTCAAAAATAAGTCCCGTATAATAGGACAATCCGCGTGCTAATTTAACATCAAAGTTAATGTTCGATTGATCTCCAGAAAAGGAAAGAACATCTTCTATTTCTTTTAAGCCGGCTAAACCGATCTCAGAATCGGCCAAAAATGACTTTAAATTTGAAATTTTTTGAACATTTGATCCTTCAAACTCAAGAATACCTTTTAATTTATTCAGTTTTTTGATTTCAAATCCTTGTTCTGATAAATCATTTTCCACAACATCCCAACCAACTTTATCTAATTTATCTAAAGCGATAGCAAAAGAGGAGAATTTATCCATCATCCCTAAAACGTCTACAATTCCAGTCAATACTTTTCTGGAATTAATTAATAATTGGACCTTTAAGTTTAATTCAGAAAATATGGATTGAAATAAAGAAACCAATTCGGCTTCATTCACTAATGAATCGGATCCCACTATATCGGCATCGCATTGATAAAATTCTCTATATCTCCCTTTTTGAGGTCTATCAGCTCGCCAAACAGGTTGAATTTGATATCGCTTAAAAGGGAATGCTATTTCACTTCTATTCATAGAAACAAAACGAGCAAATGGAACTGTCAAATCATACCTTAAACCCTTTTCAACGATCTTTTGCGAGAGATTTTTATACCCTAAATCAATATCATTTTGGGAGACGTCTTTTAAAAAATCGCCTGAATTTAAAATTTTAAAAATTAATTGATCTCCTTCTTCGCCATATTTACCCATTAAAGTCGATAGATTTTCAATAGAAGGTGTTTCAATATTTTGGAAACCAAAACGTTCAAAATGCTTTTTGATTATTAAAAAAACATAATTTCTTTTGACCATTTCTTTTGGTCCAAAATCTCTAGTTCCCCTTGCGTTGCTTGGCTTTTGCATCATATATAAAAAACAAAATTAATTAATTATGCTTAATATTTTTGATAAATAACCTAGAATAGCTATTTTTGCATACCAAATTTTAAAGACATGGCTGTAACAAGATTAAAACGTAAAGACAGAAGA
>CAMBGA010000162.1 GCA_945866095.1 Spirosoma fluviale | reverse complement strand
ACAGCTATTCCTTCCCAAAACTGATTGTATTTCGTTTCAAACTGATCCATAAAAACTGCACCACGAGGACACCACTGACACCATGTTCCCGTTGCTTCCTCACCAATAACCATTTTTCCTGGAGCAGGAACAACAGGATTAATTGAACCCGATAATGTGTTATCTTCAGCAAGGTCATCATTTCCACCATTAATGTTTGAAATTACAACTGTATAGGTTTGATTACCCGGAACCAATTGAAATGAAGGCATTGTAACATTATAACTTGCAATACTTGCAATGTTTTGCGCACTGACACTTGAATTATATAAAATATTGTTATAAGACAAAGAGACATTAAATGAATTGATAGCTGTTGCACCTCCATTAAGTATTGAGATAACAGGAGCAACAGTTTGACCTGAAATTTCTCCACCCAATGAAACATTTGAAACAATAGCATTTAAAGTAGGAAGCACATAAGGAACATGATTAAACATCACATCATCAACATAAAACTGACTGTTTGCTACAGGAAAAAAATCTGTAGATGCAAGGGTGTTTATACCATTTGTCCAAGTGCCAACTAAAACTCCATCTAGATAAGCCTTCCAGATATGAAGTGTTAAATTCGCTTCAATTTTTAAGCTAAACCAAGCAGCTTGAGGATAAGATGCGCTTACTAAATTTGTGGTTATACCATCGTCTACATACAAATTTCCAGAATCGAAATTTACATTAAGTGCCCAGACTTGACCAACCGTTTGATTAGCTTGAAAATTAAAATAGCCAGTTTTCCCAGAATTCACATAAAAATCAGATTCAAATGTGAAAATTCCTGAATTGTAAACTTGTCCAAATTTTAAAATCACATCTTGAGGACCGCCAGTTGCAGCAGTTGATGAGAAGTAAATTGAATGAGGCGCTGAATTCGCATTATTATTTGTAATTGTAACATCTTCTGTATTTCCTTCAGTTCCACTCCATGTGGACCAAGAAGTAGATTGAGGACCCAAATAGGAACCAACAGCATAGGAATCAAAATTTTCAGAAAAAAGTTGCCCAAAAGAAATTCCCAATGAACAAAAAGTAGCAATAAAAAGTGTAAATATTTTCATGGTTTGTGTAGTTTATAATTTCGCTAAAATAATGTATTTTTAGGAAATCTAAGTTTTTTTAAATAAAATGTCTCAATTTAATTATTATTGCTAAATTCGACTCAAACTAAATATAAAATTATGGCAGCAGATTTAAAACAAACAAATGGTATTGACATGAAATTTGGACATCCAAAGGGACTTTGGTACATGTTCGGAACAGAAATGTGGGAACGCTTCGGGTATTACCTGATGTTAGGGATTTTTTCTCTATACATGATAGATGGTTGGAACAACGGTGGAATGGGGTTCTCTGCGGATACTAAATCTGATATTTACGGCACCTATCTTGGCTTGGTATATTTAACGCCTTTTATTGGTGGTTTGCTTGCTGATCGACTTTTTGGATATCGAAATTCAATAATTTTAGGTGGCTTAATGATGGCATGCGGGTATTTTTTATTATCTGTTCATTCAACCACTACCTTTTACATTGGCTTACTTTTAATCATCTTAGGTAATGGTTTTTTTAAACCAAATATCTCTACTTTAGTAGGGAGCTTGTATAGCGAAGATTCTCTAAAAGACAAGAAAGATGCTGGATTTAATATCTTTTATATGGGTATTAATATCGGCGCCTTCGTTTGTAATTTTGTCGCAGCATATATGCGCATTAACTATGGTTGGGGAGCTGCTTTTGCAGCTGCAGGAGTTGGAATGCTTATTGGAATCATCATCTTCATCATCGGAAACCGACACATAAAATCATACGATGTCATTAAACCACTTCAAGAGGGAGATATGTCAACAGGAAAAATTTTAAGCCTAACTGTTTTACCCATGTTTATTTTTGGAATTATTGGCTACATGCTTCCAGGAAATTTCTTAGGTTCTGACACCAATGATGCCTTTATTATTGGTTGTCTTCCTGTAATTGGCTTCTTTATTTATTTAGCATTCAAATCTGAAGCAAAAGAAAGCAGAGCCATAAAAGCGCTATTGGCTGTGTTTACCTGTGTTATTTTATTCTTTGCTATTTTTCATCAAAATGGAGATGCACTTACCATTTGGGCCGAGGATCATACAGATAGAGAAATGTCAGCAGGAGTTGCAGGAGTTGCAGATAAGGCAGGAATGGCTCAATCAGTAGTTAATAATGAATTGGTATCGAGTGATGATAAAACGTTTAATGATTCAATTACTAAATTAGAGAAGATAGCAGAGACAATGCCTAGTTCAACAAAAACTGAATTAGCTGAGCGCTCAGCATTTAATTCAAACATAGACCTACAAAAGAAGTCAAGGATGTATTTCAGTAATCTACCAAAAGAAAAAATCCCTGCTAAAGGAGAAGATTTAAAACTATATTCAACAGAATTATACCAATCAATCAATCCGTTTTGGGTAGTACTATTGACACCGGTAATGGTTGGTATTTGGGGCTTTTTTAGAAGAAGAAAAAGAGAACCAAGTACGCCAACAAAAATATTTATTGGACTGGTTGTCACCGCCTTGTCTGCTTTAGTAATGGTTGGAGCTGTATTTGCTACCAATGATATGACTGGAAAAGCAAGTTCCATGTGGTTATTGGCTTCCTATGGCGTAATAACTATTGGAGAATTGTGTTTATCACCAATGGGGCTTTCTTTAGTTTCTAAGTTAAGTCCTCCACGTATTACTGCTTTAATGATGGGTGGCTTTTTCTTAGCAATTTCAGTTGGAAATAAACTTTCAGGTATGCTTTCAAGTCTTTGGGAAACTACTGAACAAAAAGAAAATTTCTTCTACCTAAACTTTGGTTTGGTTATGGCAGCTGCACTTATTCTTTTTGCTATGTTGCGATGGTTGAATCGGGTTATGAAAGAAAATAATGTATTGTAATGGCAGATAGCCCAAAGTTGACCTTAGAACAAATACAGGATTTTAAAGGCAAATACCCCAAGCAATTGTGGTATTTGTTTTTTATAGAAATGTGGGAGCGTTTCTGTTTCTACGGAAACCGCGGTATGCTCACTGTTTTTATGGTGGATGTATTATTACTTAGTGATAAGAGTGCAAATCTAAAATATGGCGCAATTCAAGCTTTTGTTTATGCCTTTACATTTATTGGTGGATTGTTTGCTGATAAAATTTTGGGCTTCCAAAAATCATTGCTTTGGGGTGGAATTCTTATGATTACTGGAAGTGTTGTTTTGGGGATTTCAGCTCATGATTATTTTTATTATGGCATCTGCCTTTTAATTATTGGTACTGGGTTTTTTAAACCGAATATTTCTACAATGGTAGGAGAATTGTACAAAGAAGGTGATGCTCGACGAGATGCTGGCTTTGGATTATTTTATGCAGGTATAAATGTTGGTGCGCTTTTCGGAGGTGCGATTTGTGTTTACGTAGGAAAAGAATATTCGTGGGATGATGCTTTTTTACTTTCTGGAGGATTTATGATTCTTGGATTAACTACTTTTTTAGTTACAAAATCAAAGCTTGGGCCAATTGGATTGCCACCTGCTACAAATAACCCAAGCTCTGCAAAAAGAAATCAATGGATGGTTTATGTTGGCTCAATTTTAATTCTGCCATATATTTATCTTATGATAACAAACACGCGTTATACTGATATTTTTATGTATGTCATTGGACCTGCAACTCTGATCTATTTGATATATGAAATGCTTAAACTAGGTTGGGAAGAAAATAAAAAAATGCTTGCAGCACTCGTATTTATTCTACTATCCATCTTATTTTGGGCATTCTTCGAGCAAAGTGGTGGATCATTGAGTTTGTTTGCCAAAGACAATTTACATACTGACTTTTTCTTTTTTAACATGGATCCAAATGTCATCAATAATTCGTCTAATTCTTTATTTGTAGTTCTTTTTAGTCCTTTAATCGGATTGCTTTGGATTTGGATGAAAAAAAGAAAAATTGAACCTAATTATTTCGTGAAATTTGGAATGGCATTCCTATTTCTTGGTGGAGCTTTCTATGTCTTTTATGTGAACCGCTTTTTTGCTGATGCAGACGGTAAAACCTCACTTCTTGTTTTTACTGCTGCCTATTTTGTTATAACGCTAGCGGAATTGTTGCTTTCTCCAATTGGCTTATCCTTGATGACAAAACTTTCTCCAAAAAAACTTTGGGGAGTTATGATGGGTTTATGGTTCTTAGCGAGTGCTTATGG
>CAMBGA010000161.1 GCA_945866095.1 Spirosoma fluviale | reverse complement strand
TCAAGGTGAGCTTTGCCAATATTTGTTATAATCCCATAATTTGGCTCAGCTATTTCAGCTAATTCTTTAATATCTCCGGGCTTATTCGCGCCCATTTCAATAATTGCTAGCTCATGTTTATCATTAAGTTGGAGTAGGGTAAGTGGAACCCCAAGATGATTATTTAGATTCCCCTTTGTGCATAGCACATTGTATTTTTGAGATAAAACAACATTTATGAGTTCCTTCGTACTAGTTTTACCATTACTCCCTGTAATTCCAATAATAGGAATCTTAAATTTTAAACGATGAAAATTTGCTAATTTTTGAAGAAATAGTAAGGTGTCTTCTACCCAAAATATATTTATTTCATTTGCGATTGATTTGTTACATACTATTGCAAATTTAGCACCAGCTACTATTGCTTTTTCAGCATAAAGATTTCCATCAAATTTATCTCCTTTTATAGCTATAAAAAGGGAGTCTTTTTGGATAGTTCTTGTATCTATTGAAACACCATTTGTATTATCAAAAAGCTTGAAGAGTTTTTCCATGTTGCAAATATGCAAAAAAAAGCCCTAAGAAATTCCTAGGGCTTTTTATATCTTTCAGATTTTTTTATTTTCTTCGATTCCCTTTTGTAGGACTCCCTAATCTATCCATTGCACATCTAAAACCAATCGCATCAGAAGATTTATCCTCATCAAGGAATCTTCTATTACCAGCAGATAACCAGTATGCTCGATCAGCCCAAGATCCTCCTTTGTATACTCTTGATTTATCAGAAATCAATGTAACTGGCGCTCCACTAGATCCAAAAGCAATATCTTGATTGTCTAAATCTTTATTCTCAAATTGGTTTTGATACACGACTTGCTTAGGATCTCTTTTCCCTTGATTGATATCATCTTTGCGTTTTTGATTATTGTAGTAAATTGAAGACTCTAAATCTCCATCTAGATAATCACGGTAATCATCTTTTCGATAATTTAACCTGCCAACGTTTTCTTCTACAGTAACATTTCTCCATCGTTGTTTCCCCCTTGTATCAGTTATAAATTCAGTAAGACCATTACGAAGGGTAATTATCCATGTTGCGATTGTTGGATCATTTCTAAAATTTGTAAACATAGAGTCTAAATAATTTTTCCCAAATAGTGGATCACGCACATCATCATTTGAATTTAACCAAATTGATCCAGGAATTATTGTTGTTTGGTCATTATTACCTCGAATATCTCCCTTGGTAATTTGCACTAGAGATTTATTTCCAAAAAGAGCATTTTCAATATAGGCTGATGCAGCACTTTGCCTATTAGCATTCATTAGAAAAATAGCTGTATCTATATGCATATTTAAGGTATCTAAAAATAGAAACTGTTTCCTTTCTTGCTCACTTAATGATTTATTATTAGATAAATATTCTTTACTTAAGGTATTAAATCTATATTTCTTTTGGTCTTGGCGTTGGTTAATTCTAGAATTACTAGAATTACTATTTATTAATGGATTCTTAGCGTAATCTCTTACTTCAATTTCTAAAACTTTTTCAGTTGTGATGTTTTTAGCATCTTTTAACGATAAGCTTACATTATATTTACCAGGAGTATTAAACCAAATTACTGCAGAATCGAGTGTTTGCTTATTATCTTTGAAACGCACATCCGAAGAATTATCCACACTCCATGAATATTTCAAGTTAGTTTTCACTCCTCCATTGTAAAAACTTCGAAACACAACTGAATCTTTATTATTAGCAATGATATTCGAACTTGTTATATAGATTTCACTTTTCTTTTCTGATTCCAATCTTCTCCTTTCAGCATCGTTAGTATATTCATCAATGTATTTTCCAGAAATCCCATCAATTTTAAGATTTGTGTTTGATAAATACATAACACGAGCATATTCATTTACATATTCTTTCATTCCATGAACATCATATAAGTTCTCCATTGCTTTAACGGGCTTATCATATAGTCCATTTGGGACTAAAAGTTGCGTTTTATAAACATTTCCTCTAAAAGGCATAAATTCTTCGAAAGATTCACTTGACATAGGTCGATAAACATCCATAACCCATTCAGATACATTTCCAGCCATGTGATATAATCCATAGTCATTTGGCCAAAACTGATCTACTCTTACAGTTATATCTCCTCCGTCATTAAGGTTTCCAGCAACACCCATCATATCACCTCTCCCTCTCATAAAATTGGCTTGAATTGAACCAGTAAACTCTTTTTCTTCTTGTCTTACATAGTGTCCATCCCATGGATATATTCTTCTATCATTTATATTTTCTGACTCAGGATCTAAATTCCCAATTAAACCCAATGCAGCAAATTCCCACTCAGCTTCAGTTGGAAGTCTATAGTTCGGAAGTAAAATACCATCTTCCATTTTAACAGCACGTTTTCCTAAACACATTACTTCATTTTTTTTCAAATCAGCATAAAGCGGATCATAATTTGTAAGTTGGTATGGATCTCTTGGAATTTCTTTTGCTTTTGAATATTTATCATCGACAGTATATCCATAATCTCCTTTCATTTCATATTTTCCTTCTTTTGTAAGTCTCGGCTTTCCATTGAAATATTTTTCAACTTTGTCATCTTTTATTGTGTAGTTCCCATTAAGATAATTTTCAGTACTAAACATATTTTCAGGTCTAGACTGAAGCTTTTTTTCGTAATCTACTTTGTTAGCAGCCCCAATATCGCCATCTTTTTCGTTATATAAATCTGCAAAGTGCCATTTTAGAATACCTTCTCGTACCAGAATTGATTCATTAACTCTATCTGTTCTCCATTTGCAAAACTCATTAGCTTGAAGCCAAGATACACCAACCACTGGGTAATCTCTGTATGATGGGTGTCGTAAATAGTAATCTACAAATTTTTCACGATAACCAAGTGTTTTTCTCCAAGCTAAAGTATCAGGCAGTGATTTTTTGTACACGTGAGGATAACTTTTATTATAAACTCTTTTCATCCAATTTATATATTCTAACCAATGTAAATTGGTTACTTCAGATTTATCTAAATAAAATGAACCTACAGTTACCTTCGCGGCTCTTGAATTCCAATCAAACATAACATCTTGTTCTGTTCTCCCCATTGTAAATACTCCACCTTCAATCAAGACTAGACCTGGACCTGTTTCTTGCTCTTGAGCGTCAATTCTTTCAAATCCCCCATTTTTGTAATTATTATAATCCCATCCTGTAGAAGTTGATTTGTTTGAGGTTGATCCAGTAGAGGTTGATTTATTTTTTGCACACGAAGTAGCAATTAAAACTCCAATAATTGCTAAACCTGAAAGTTTAATAGGTAATAGTCTCATTTTTTTAATTTATATTAATAAATAAGTAATTTTTAATTTTTTTGTTACATACTTAAAATGAAGGACAAGAAATTTTTCTAAAATTTTTAGGTTTCTTTTTACATTTTAAATTAAATCCCATTGATATTTCATGTGAACCGCCAGTAATACCATTTCCTAATTTTGAAATCGTAAGATCATAACTGTAACCAATTTTTATACTTTCAGTAGCCATTCCTAATGAAAGTATAAATGCATCTCTATTTCTGTACCATACTCCAGAAGTAAAAATCCCATATTTTATAGATGTTCCTATATTTAATTCTTGAAAGCCATTTTGATATTGATAAATTATATTAGGCATAATACTCGTTTTATTAGAAAATTTTCCTTTGTTTCCAATTTCTATAACAGCACCAATATGACCAGTTAGTCTTATTGGTAATCTTGAATTTCCTAAAATTAATGATTCATCAGGTCTATTTAAATGATTAGCAGCAAAACCAAAGGAAAAATTTTTTCCAAATCCAACAAGTCCAGCAGAGGCATCAAAAAAACCTCTCTGTCCTCCTCTTGGAACATCACCTGTTTGGTATATAAAACCTCTTCTTGGGTCAATCATATCACCAAATGTTAATTTATCCCAATCAAGAAATTTTTGAAAATAAGCAGCTTTAACTCCGAACATAAGAGAAAATTTTCTATTTACTTTTAAGTTGTATGAATAAATCCCTCCCACCATACTAGTTTGAATAGTTGCCTGCCCTTGTTGATCATGCATGGCGATAATTCCTAAACCACCATTAATACTTTTAGCATACGTATCGAAAGCAGCACAATACGTTACGTAGTTGCCAGACAAGCTTGGCCATTCGTTTCTATAATTAAGTGCTATTCTAGGACAACCACTTGAACCAGCTAATGCAGGATTTAAATATACTGGATTTGAATAAAATTGAGTAAAAGTAGGATCTTGAGACCTAACAATAAATGTATTTAT
>CAMBGA010000160.1 GCA_945866095.1 Spirosoma fluviale | reverse complement strand
TGTGTATGACAATTTGTTGAATTGGCATATTGGGGAGTATGACTCTTTAATAAATGTTAATTGCCTTGCTTCTGGCATTAATGAGGAAAGTCAGAATTTATTATCGCACATTTATCCAAATCCCGCAACATCAACTTTGACAATCAAGTTTACTGGCAACAATAGCAAAGAACAAATTCAGATTTTTAATTCCATTGGGATTTTAATAAAGGAAATGGAAATAATGCCAACATTGCAAATAAATATTGTCGATTTACCAAACGGACTTTATTTTCTTCACCTAAAAAATTATCAACAGCAAACTCTGAAATTTATTAAACAATAGACAGCAATTACAGCGAAAGATAGAAGGGCTGCCGATAACAGCGGGTTTAAAGAAATGGCGGGTGACGTGGTAATATGAACATTTGTGCTTTGTATCAAGTTCAGTGGTGGCAGGCAGTTTTAGTCTTCGAAATCGCCAACTTCGGGTAGCTGCAAACCGTTATCAGAGTTATGTGTACTATCGAATTTTGGAAAATCGTTGAACAGTTAAGTGTGAGGACTTTATTTAAGAAAATATCTTATTTTACTCCTTCACAATCTTAACTGGTTTGTAATTCCCTTCAATTTTAAGCGTATAGATACCTTTTGAAAGTTTAGACATATTCACTTCTGTTGATATTCCATTTAACTTTCCATACAACACTTCTCTTCCCATTTGATCAAAAATTTTGAAGTTTTGGTTCATGTATTCTTTTCCTTGGATGGTGATTGAGCTAAATGTTGGATTCGGATATATTAATAAAGATTTATACTCCTGTGTTAATTCCTCTATGTTTAGATTGCTAGTATTAAACCAATCATAACTTGGCTTACCTTGATTAGATCCGGAAGCTACAAAATTTTTGTATTCCTTATTAATTCGTAATTTAATTGTAGCATCTGATTCTAAAATACTGTGGCCCTGATTTAACAATGGATTCATGACCCATGATAAACTTCCATACAACTCGCGTCTAATTGGGTTAGATGTAGGAAGTTCCTCAACTTGTATCCATTTGTTTTGTAGAAAATTAGTTCCTGCAGCTTCTGCTTCACTTGGAATATACGCTGGGAAATCAAATCCTCCTGAAAATCCATTTATTGTCTTTTGCTTGTAGCTAAAGATATAGATTGGTTGCTGACCTCCCATTAAAGGAGCACCCGTAATACTATACAAACGATTCGTAGGATTCCAAAGCATGTCTGCACCGTTTTCTGCTCCTAAAAATGAGTTCTCACCAAAAGCCATGTACAAACGTGCACCAGATTCTAAGTCTATAGCATAACCCGGAAACCAACCCATTCCTGTTCCACTGCCATCTGCTGATCCATTCTTGTTAACACTTTGGCTTTTTCGCATGTATCCAGCTTTGGCTGAACCAATACTTAATGTTTGACTTCTACATAGTTCTATGACTGGGCAACGTGTCCATTTACTTTGATCAGATGTAATAACAATATCCACACTTGGTAGAAAACTTATTGAAGCATTTGTTTTAAATGTTGGACTATACGTTCCAACGTATGCCAAAGGCATATAAGAGGCTTGATAGCCCACCAAACGATGAGGTGCAATAATACCATCAAGAATATTTTCGAAATTTTCCTCTTGATCAGCAGCTATCTCATCCCAATAATTTGGAGCATCTAAATAGTCTGGAATAGGTTGTTGACCGGGTACTACAGGTGTGGAGGTTGTATCCTGGTATTCTCCCGAGCGTATCCAATTCGTTGGATAAAATAAATCATTGTCTTTAATTCCAGTTAGCCACTCTATATTGTTGCCAAATATAATTTCAGCATTGATCATTTCTGTTGTCTTGTACTGATTGCTATTTGAGCCGGCTGGAAAGAAATATTTTTTTTGGTGTATATTCAAACGAAGCCCTAATTCAGGTATAATTTGAATTGTATCTACCGAAATATTATAAAGCCCTTGGTAACTTGTTATAACATTATCTAAAGAATGATGTAGTACCCATTTTGCTGTATCTGCTGAATTTCCATTTGAAGGGGCTGTATAATTCTCAAAATCTAAACGAAAATAACCATAAGGATATACTAAAGAGTCAATTATTTCAATTTTGATTGGGCCTTTTCCTTCTTGATACTCAGTAATTGGATAAAAACCATTTGTCAATATACTATCTTGACAATCTGAAGTAAGTTCAAGGGCAAGCCCACCGTTTCCATATCCGTCCAACCGTCTAATTTTTGGGCCAGAAATAAGATTTAGATTGGGAGGAAGAAAAACAGAGGTGCAGTTAGGATAGGTATTTATATCATTAGTAATAGTAGTTAAATCAGATTGAATTAGTGAATTAGAATTATAAAATTGTTGGCAATTGTCTGCTATTTCAGTGAGTCTTTCAACACCTTGTAAAATAGACATGTCGGAAGTAAACTCGCCATTAGCTCTTCCGAATAGAATGGCATAATCAACTATTTTGAAATTTCCAGGTAACAATGTCGTGCTATTATTTGTCGCAAAACCTCTTCTATCACCAACAGGATTATTATTCACGATTTCATCCCAACCATTTGGAAAAAGACCAGACATATCTACACCATTTGTAGATAAAGTTCCAGCAAGATCAGACATTCCAGGGTAACAATGATCGGAGAGAACTGTTGACGAACCTGGAGAACTTGCATAACCTAAACCACCATAAAGCATATCAGAACCATTGGCCCATTTGCCTAACATAAAATTGTAATACTCTGCAGCAGTCCCTGGATCATTATAAGGATAGGAGGTTGTGCTTGTAAAATAGCAAGAATTTTTCATTGTATTATTTAATGAAAGAATACCAGCTGCTGGTGGGAGTATTCCGTAGCCTAATCTACCATCACCGCTTTGGTCATTAAAGTCGCCATTGTAAAAATAAATCATATTTCTAGAAGGATCTGATCCAAAATAATCATCGGCATAATTTCCTATATCACTATCTGCAAAGAATGATACATAAAGACTATCATATGAATGAGTTCCTTTATTAATAATTTTGTACTTTAAGAATGTTGTGCTATCAATATAACTATTGGTACCTTTAAACTGGTATGCCATTACTTGAACTTCTATCCCTAAGGGTAAACCACCGGTTTCAGTATGGGCTTGAGCAATGTCATTCATTATAAAGAAAACAGATTCATCACCAAGAATTAATGGATAATCACCATTTTCAGGATTATAAATATTATCTTGATTATAGTCTACAAAAGGTGCTAAACTTTCTGAAATACCTAAAGTTGTGTCTCCATTTGCAGGCCAAGTTAAAATATCTTCTGGTATAACATAATACGGATTATTGAAATTAGCTATGTGACAAGCAATCTGTTCTTTAGAAATTTTCCAAATTTGTTTTTCATATTGAATTGCGTATTCCAAAGTTTGAAGGATATCTAGATTGTTTCTGTATGGCCCTGGAAAGAAATCTTTACCCGAGCCATATCTTAAGGCCGCAACTCTTAAAATATCATTTTCATCTTTACCCGCTATCCAAATGGAAGCGGCAAAAAATGTATGGCGACCAGAATTTTTTGGGACTTCATATTGGGCTATTCCTGCAGCTTTATTTTGAAATAGTAATCCATCGCTTCGAAACAGTGCTGAAACTTCATTTGCATCAAGAAATTTTTGCTTATTGGACTGAGAAAATAAGCTATTACTTAATATTATTAAAAAGAAAAAGAGACATTTTTTCATACGAGAAAATTAGTTATAAGCTTTAATATTGTTTTGTTTAGTAAAAATACATTTTTTTTTAATAATGTATTCTTTTTTTGTATCCATAGAAACTGATGGTGCTCTTTCAAAATCAGCTAAAGCAAGTATTTCTTTCGAAGGCAAGCAATAATTTATATTTTCTTGATATTAAAATCTCAAATATATGTGCCAATTCAATTACACGTTTATTCTTCTAATTCTTCAAGTATTTCTCTAAAAATTGATCTTGTTCCCAAAGCAGGTGAAAAATATTTTCTTTTGCGGCATAGCCATGACTTTCTTTTGGTAATAAAACCAAGCGAACAGGAGCGCCCAAACCTTTTAAAGCTTGAAAATACCTCTCAGATTGTAAAGTAAATGTCCCGGGATTATTATCAGCATCACCATGAACTAATAAAAGTGGGGTTTTCATTTTTTCAGCATTCATAAAAGGCGACATTTCATTATAAACATTTGGAACATCCCAATAATTTCGTTGTTCACTTTGAAATCCAAAAGGAGTTAGTGTTCTATTGTAAGCGCCACTTCTTGCAATTCCGCAAGCAAATAAGTTCGAATGAGTTAATAAATTTGCTGTCATAAAAGCACCATAAGAATGCCCACCGATTGCCACTTTTTTGCGATTTATATATCCTAAACTATCTACTGCATTTATCGCAGCTTCAGCATCATCAATCAATTGCGACATAAAATTATCATTCGGCTCAGTTGTTCCTTCACCAATAATTGGGAACGATGCATCATCCAAAACAGCATA
>CAMBGA010000159.1 GCA_945866095.1 Spirosoma fluviale | reverse complement strand
CCTAGCAAACGAATAATTTTCAAATAAATCTTTTCCCATTCCAGGAAATTGCGACCCTTGACCAGGAAATATATATGCCTTCATTTATAAATTAATTATTTAATGTAAATTTGTTTGCAAAGATAAAAAAATGAAGCGTTTTCTGAAATACAGAAAACACATAGCCCAACAATTCTATGATTAAAAATTTATCGATAATACCATTTTTGGGCTTAATTCTCTTACTAAATGGTTGTAAGTCAGAAGATATTACACCTAAATTTATTGCCAACTCAAAGGTTATCATTGACAAAGCCAACAGCATTGATTTTGCTCAAAGAAATGCAACTAATGAAGGCTCGATTACAGTAGTTGGAAAATCTGACAAAAGTTTTCAATCGGCTAAAATAAAATTCAATAGTTCATTAGGGGGTGTTTCGACTGATTGGTTGACACTAAACATAGACCCAACCACCAAAGAATTCAAAGGTAAGTTTACGTTAAAAGCCGGTGGATATTATCCACAAATCCAATTATTCAACGATAACAAAGTCTATACAGATACACTTTTAACTTGGAATGTGAAGGTGGGCGAAGTCTTTGCAGTCATTGGTCATTCACTTGTAGAAGGACAAAAACCTTATACCATCGAAAACTATGATCAAACTTGGTGCGATATATTAATTTGGCAATATGATGGGGCTATAAATAATTATTGGGGACGTCTTGCTGAGAAATTAAAAGTCAAGTTAAATGTTCCTATCAGAATATACAACACAGGAATTGGGGGCTCTAGTTCTGAGCATTGGGCGTTATCGGCTTATGGTCTACCATTCCAGCACCCATTTTTTGATTGGAAGTTGAGGTATCCTTATTCTTTATTTGAAAAGCGATTAGTTAATGAAATTTCAAAGACAGGATTAAGAGGAATTTTAGTAGCTCATGGTGAAAATGATGGTTTATTGTCGGAAAATAAGATAGTTGAATCTACTAAAATGTATATTCAAAAAACAAGAGATCTATTGGATGCGCCCCAATTAACATTCTCTATTGCAAAAAGCAATACGGGTGGAACCGCTGAGCCGATCATGAAAGTTAAGTCTGCCCAAAGAAGAATTTTGAATGAAATCAAAAACACCATGGTTGGAGCTGATTTAGAAACTTTAACTGGCGATAAGTTCAGATGGGATGGCATTCATTTCAATAGTGCGGGACTGGAGCAAGCAGCCAATCGTTGGAATGAGTCATTGCCACTGAGTTTCTTCACGCAAACAACTCCCTACACTCCTAAATAACTTCACAGTTATTTCCCTTGCCCCATAAGTACCGATTCTTGGCTATGAAATCATACATAGCATCCAAAAGACGCGTAGGCAATAAAAAGAAAATACGCAAAGGTTGGAAGTACCAATGAACCCCAACCATTAATTTAGAAATAGCCTGAGACTTCATGAATAGTTGATCGCCAACAATCAATTTGATGCTATCAACAGCCCAATCAGAAGGGGAAAATCGATTTTGAAAATCAGTATATTCAGGGTCATACTGAGTAATTACATGCAATGGACCGACCAAAATACGACGAAGTATTTTAGTTGACCCACGACAAAAACGGCAATCCCCGTCAATAATTACATGCATTTTTTATTATTTTACTAACTCTACCCAACCCTTCAATTGCTTAGCTTTTAACGCTTCATTATTCACATCAAATGTCACATCACAGGTATAAAAATACGTAGAAGCCGCCATGACATTGCCATTTAAATCCCTTCCATTCCAACCAAATCCATTGATATCTCCTGAATATTGATAGACCAATTGGCCATTTCGATCCACTATTTTACAGGTAACTTGTGAAACAAATCGTGGGCACCTCATGGCTTGAAATACATCATTTTTACCATCCCCATTCGGACTAAACAAATTAGGTAAATCGAATGAGGGGCAATTATCTTGACAAACAATTTCACTTTTGGCCGATTCCTTGCCCAATTGGCTTACGGCGGTAATGTAATAACAACCAATAAACGAGTCCGTTTTTTGATGCAAATATTTTAAATCAGAAACTTCTCCTATTTTCCCAAATGTTGTTCCATCCTTCGAATAATAAATTCGATAGCTCGCAATACTTTGATCACATGATCCCGTCAGGGTAGGAGTCCAAATAAGCGTATTGGTAAAACTTGTAAACTGGCAATTCAACGAAGCATCCAAACTTTCACAATTTAAAGCGGCCAAGCTCAATTTAGGCGCACATGGATTTACGTCGGATTGTGGCTTTACGCATACAATTTGTGAAGCATTGATTAGGCCAATTCGAGGCAAACCTTCCCCATAGGTGCCAACAGTCTCTACGTAATAACAATACGTTGAATCCGGTGAAATCACCATGTCAAATTTGCCATCCTGAGTATAAAAATCTATTCCTTGATCCGTAAAAGTATAGGTATTAGGGCCGGCAACCGATACTTCAGTGATTTGATTAAACTTCCCTGAACCCCGAGGCGTCTCGCGATATACGCGATGCACTTGAAAATCATTCGACCAGGGTACGTTGGCTGACCAGGCCAACTTAACAGATTTTACAGCCGCTTGCCCCAACAAAAAGACGGAACTTGCCGGACTGGGCGAATCCAATAATTTAAACTGATTATTTTGAGAATAATAAAAATCTACTTTATACCGATATGCTCCGGCTACCGTATTTAAATTCTTATCCGCATAAACAGTGTCCAATTTGGCCGGCGAAATTTGAGCAGGAATCCCTAAAGAAATTGGAGTAAAATTACTTCCACTTTGGCCATCCGCTCTCTGAACAACATATTGATAAGGACCCGGGTAAAAAACGGTATCTAATTTTAAAGGCCTAGTCCATTTGACCAACATCTCTCCTACCTTGGCATCCGTTTTCACCACAGATACATTTGTCATTAATGGAGCTGCAGATGGAATAAGTACGCAGGCGGATTCCGACATGGGACTATAATCATCCGAGCCTTTGCTATTAGTAAATATGACCACTAACACATAGGTGTAATTCGCATTCTTCATTAAACCCACGCCACCATTCATATCCTCAAATGATGTCTTTGTAACATCTAATCGGCCAATCTCCGTAAAACCGGTCAATATCATTCCTGTTTGACATATTTTATTCACCACAGGATTACAGGCAGCTTGTTTTCGGAAAATGATAATTTTCGCATTGGGTAGCGCACATGCATAAGAATTCCATGTCAATAATGCACTGGCCGTAGATGATTTAATCGTCGCCTTTAAGCCTTTGACAGTAGGCGCTATGACACGTACTTTCCAGATTTTACTGTCGACCAACTTGACACCACCGCCTACATTGACAGGGGGGTTATCCTCCACTTTAAAGAAAATATCATACGTCTCTTTTCGAATATGTTGACAGGCCGTTTGCCATTTAAATACTCCCGTAGCAGGACTCGTCTGTTTGGGGGACGATGAAAAAGTAGCATAAGGTTGTTTAACGGCATAAACAGTGTCCATTGCATATACATTACCAAAGCTGTAAATCGTTATAGGATCCAATCGGCCCGATTTAGATAAAACATCACTAGCCAAAATCGTTTCACTTAAAAAAGTGCCGGCTTGAACGCAAACATCAGGTGGTACCGTTATTTTAGGGGCCTTATTGTCCACGTCTTTGACTTCAATCTGCATATCCCTGACTGTCTCAGAAATTTTAACGCCATTCCTCCATTCTTCGATAATGAATGCACAGTTGTATAAACCCACCTCTTGAGGAGCATTCCAAATCAAATCTCCATTCAATGAGTTGATCGTAAATGAGGAAGGTACAGTAGCCACTTCATTGGGTTGACGAAAATTCGGTGCCACCAATCCCCTACTTGCCGAGGAACATGTTTCATAATCCCCCGATTTGGAAACGGATAATCGGTAAGCCAAACTATCTCCCTCCGCATCCACTGCATTGGGATTATGAATAAAAGGTTGGCCAATCACAGCGGTCAAATCGACCGCTGGATTTAAGAGCAAGGGAGTTGAGTTTTGACCTAAGCCAGAATTAATCGAAAAGGTGGTTTCTACATAAAAAGGAACTTCCACGGAACGCGTTATATTTCTTACCCCATCGTTCCGATTTGGTATTGCAACTGAAACCCGATAAAAAAGTGCGGGAGCCGGATAGGTGTACTCAATCTTATAGATATTTTTCATGGTCCCATTGCCGATATCTACGGGGCTACCACAACATCTTTTTGCTTTAAAAATAGCCGTACCATCTCCAAAACAAAAATTAACATCTCCCTGATCCTGATTAGCCCGGTTGTTTTCAGTGTAGGTGGTTAACGTAAACTCGTAGGTCAACGTTTTATCTGAAATACGTTTAACCGTAATTTCACCGCCTTTTAAATGGGTAGCCTGAGTAGCGAAACAACCTAGAAAAAAAACTAAAAAGTAATAAGCAATTTTTCTTGCTGACATAAAACCTATTTGTGAATAGGAAAGTTAATAAGGCAAATCCAATTATTTAAAAAAAATGGATTTTTTAATCGATTAATTTGAAGAACCCGCGTTTGAGTCGTATTTTTGATAGCTAAAATTCATTCG
>CAMBGA010000158.1 GCA_945866095.1 Spirosoma fluviale | reverse complement strand
AAATAATCCTTTCAGCTGTTTAGTTTTAGCAAATGATTTATCTTGATCGATAGGTGTAAATGTACCTTGTCCAGATACATCATATTTGAACATGACAATTCCCTTGCGCGTAGATATCAATATTTTTCCAGGCTCAAGTTCCGAAACATCAGAGCCACGATATTGATCACCACCAATAATTTTAATTTGCTTCCAAACCTTGCCATTAAATTGATGTAATAATAGACCATAAGCACTATTACTACTAAATAATAGAGAAGGATTTAGTTTAGATTGAATAGAATTGTCACTTCGGTAGGTATCTGAAATTTTAATCTTCTTCCCATTCAAAATAGCGTTAATCGAATAATTATCTGTACTGACAATTTGATCATCAAATAAATTCAAGGAACCACCTAACTCTATAACATTCAAAGACTTAAACACCGAAGTTTCAGTGATTGACTTTTTAGGTATAAATTGAAACAAATCATCCGTTGTGCGAATGATTAATTTTCCTTTATGTCTAATGATATCTCTAATACCACCTACAATTCCATTTAATGTTGAAAAATTAGTCAAAGAAGGGTCAAAAGAAATTTTAGTGGCTCCTGAATTTGCCCCCCAAATATCCCCCACTCGGTCTTGCATCACGAATCCAAAACCTGATTCCGGTAAACCCGAACTCATGCCAACCTCCGCGTTGGTACTTAAGTCTTGATTTAAAAATAAGATTCCCTTGTCATTGGTAATGATCGCAATCTTGCCATTTCGCATGACCTTGTCATTAATATATGACTTACCCTCCATGACGTATTTGTTGGCATATGAATTATTCACAGGCAAAAATTCGCCTTTCTTCGTCATCCTGATTAAACCGATGTTTCGAGAAACCAACAGGTGATCCCCGTTGTCCAATTGGTAATTTGCCTCGATCCGATTTTTAGCAAACAATTTTTCGGAACCTTTGATGACCGAAAATCCATTTTTACTAGAATACTTGAATAAGCCTCTTCCCCATATCCTTAAATAAACTCCATCCGGTGAACCTAGAATGATATGGACATCGTTCTTGAATTTATAAGAACGCAAGTACTTTTTATCCTTAAATAAATAAACCGCATTTTCCGTTTGAAAAAATAGGGTATCTTGATGAACGACTAAACCCCAAAACGTAGATGTAACCTCGTCTTTTTTGGGTAGTTTATCAGAAAGAGAGATATACTCATTTTGACCAAATTTATTTTTCTGTAAATACCCAAAATTGGTCCCATTAAATCCTAAGTAAATCGTATTTTTTGAATCTGTAACGGCATCACGAATAAAAGCACTCATCGGCTTTCCATTCTGTAATACCCGCCTAACCCTTTGTCCGTCAAATTCGATTAAGCCATTTCTAACATTGCCTACATAAATAACCCCTTCCTTATCTTGAAGTACAACGAAGTTTCCAAAAGAAGACCTCAGAAAATCCCTTTTATAATGCGAAATGAAAAAATTGCCTTGCTCTAAATCTTTTGAATCAGTATTTTGAGAAACAACAAAAAATGGCAGAAATAGCAGTAAAGCAATGAAAGATCTCATCGAATATTATTTAGAATAGGTAAGTTTTTGAACTATAAATTAATAACCACTAAATGAATTTAGAATCTTTTAGAAACTAATTGGTGAATATAATAAAAATAACTATACAAAATAATCGTGACGTTAGCGTATATATGTTTTTTAATAATTTCTTAAAATGAAAAAGTGCACCCAAAAAAGAGCTAAAAATATTTTTTCTGCAATCAGAAAATACCAATAAATAATCAATCCTTTAGCTTAATTATCTCGATAATTTAAAGCGGGCTTCCGGTTTCCTAACAGGGACTTATATTGGAAATCCACGCCTCTTTTTTTAGTCCATTCCTCCGTCGCTTCTTGAATCATTTTGGGGTTTTTAAATAGGTCAATAGCCGTCAAAGCAATGGTTTTTGCTGCGACCATCATTCCTTTTCGGCCTATGCTGGTTCCTCCGGAGGCGACGGCTTGCCAACTATGTGCTGACGTCCCCGGTACCCAAGTAGCTGTTCCTAAACCGATGGTTGGCACCATCCATGACACATCGCCCACATCCGTGGACCCACCCGAACTAGGATCAGGTCGATTTAAAAATACTTGATTGGTTGTATTTAAATCCATGGCCTCCATCCCAGGGGTTTGTTGGAGCTGCTTCGCAAAAGCAGTTTCTGTAGGCGAAAGAGTATAACCGCCCACCATCTTTAAATTAGCTGACATGGTCTCCGCTAAACGTTCATTGGGTAAAATCTCATATACCCCACTGATCAGTTCCACTTCATATTTAGTTCCAGTACCTAAGGCAGCTCCTTCAGCGGCCTTTTCAACTCGGTCCCAAACATCAAAAACAATGTTGCGGTTTGGTGAGCGAATGTAATAATATACCTCTGCAAAATCTGGAACAATATTAGGAGCCTTGCCCCCATTTGTGATTACATAATGAATTCTGGTCGAAGCAGGTACATGTTCACGCATCATATTGACCATATAATCCATGGCCTCCACCGCATCTAAGGCAGAACGGCCCCTTTCAGGTGAGGCAGCCGCATGAGACGATAAGCCATAAAAACGAAATTTACCTGCTTTATTGGCCAGCGAAGAAGATGCTGCCACCGTATTTTCATCGTTGGGATGCCAGTGCAACATGACATCCGCCTGAGAAAATAAACCTGCTCGGACCATGTAAACTTTGCCAGCGCCACCTTCCTCAGCCGGACAACCATACAATTTAATGGTACCTTTTTGACCCGTTTCTTTCATCCAATCTTTGACCGCTATGGCCGCAGCCACAGAACCTGTACCAAACAAATGATGGCCGCAAGCATGTCCTGAATTACCCCCTAAAGAACGTTTAACAGGGATACTATCTTGTGATAAACCAGGCAAAGCATCATATTCTGCCATGATCCCAATGACTGGTTTTCCCTGGCCAAAAGTCGCCACAAAGGCCGTTGGTATATCAGCTACACCTGCTTCAATAGTAAATCCAGCTTGTTTTAATGTTTCCTGAAGCAATAATGAACTTTGCTTTTCCTTATAACCCACCTCGGCCAAACTCCATATTTTTTGTGCCATTTGGCCATAAGTTGATTCCAATTTAGCGATGCGAGCGATGGCCTTTTTTTTGTCAAGATCCTGAGAATTAGCTCCCCATGAAAGGATAGACAACAGAATTAAAAATAAAAATTTACGAATCATGTATTTAAAATTTATGCGATTAATTTGGGACAATATAGTTGAATTTAGCAGGAAGAATTTTAAAATCAAAAGTATCCGAGGCTAAAACTTCTCCATCTACACTGGCACATAAAACCCGATTGCATTTGATACGGGTTGCTTGAATGGTAGAGAATTCCAAAAAAGAATAGTTCACATGCATGCCTTTTTGAATTAATGGCATATAGAAAAGACGCTTAATAATGGCAATTGGATTGCATAACATCATATTTAATGCACCATCTTGAATGGAGGCCATCGGAAAAAAATGAAATCCACCTCCTGCTCTGGAGGAATTAAAAATCATGCACAAAAATACTTTCTTAACGATTGTTTTTCCTCCGCGATCAAAGCTAATCTCATAGGATTTAAATTTAAATAGTTGGGGTATCGCCGCCAAATAATACCCTAAAGTTCCACCCATAAATCGAATGGCCTGCATTGATTTCAGCACATCCCCTTCAATGCCGATCCCCGCGCCATTTAAAAAGATCATGTCATTAACCTGTCCAGCGTCGTAACTCGCTGTATGGCCATTCAAAATATGGTCCAAATGTTCTTTTTTTGAAATTTTGCCGAAAACTTTCCAATGAAAATCATTTCCGGTCCCCCCTTCAAATAAACCTATGGGAATAGAGCATGTAGGATATTTATTGACAAAATAATTGAAGGTACCATCGCCCCCCATGACCCAAACTTCGTCAAAATTTTGTAAGTCGGCAGGCCATTGTTGATGAAATAAATGAATGAACCATGTAGGTCTTTTTTCAGCTACTTCAGCCAAAACCCATTCATAATAAGGTTTAATGTTACTTTTCTGTGGATTTACTAAAAAACAAATCTTTTTAAGGTCAATGTTTGTCTTCATTTAGGTATGAATGTAATTCTTAAGATGCTCGATCATTTCTAAATGATTTTGAATCGTAGATCGAATTAAATCATTGATCGAAATAATTCCCATGAGTTCCCCCTCTTCCACGACAGGTAAATATCGAATGTTTTTCTCCGACATGATAACCATGCAAGATTCAAGGCTGGTGGTTCGATCGATCAAAGGCAAATCAGTCGTCATAATTTCTGCTACTGAGGTATCTGATGAGTTTTTGTCTAATAAAATTACTTTTCTAGCATAATCGCGCTCCGTCAAAATACCCATATACTTGCCCTCTTGAATCACCACTACAGAACCTATGTTCTTCTCCTGCATAATCTGCAAGGCTGAAATGATTTTTGCTTCAGGAGAAACTGAAATTACGTTAGACCCTTTTTTGGCCAATATGTCAATGACTTTTTTCATGGCTTTAAATTTAATTTTATTGGAATTATTTAAATTAATAAAAAT
>CAMBGA010000157.1 GCA_945866095.1 Spirosoma fluviale | reverse complement strand
TTTAATTACCTTTGTCGGGTAAAAAATAAGATTACGTGTTGATAAATAAACATTTATTCTAGTTCGGCATCTGAGACAAAACTACAAATAAATTATGTAGAACGGTCGGAAGCCGTTCTATTTTGTTTTTTAGGAATCTAAATAAATTATTAAGATGGCACAGTTTCAATATTATACAGCTGAGGCGGTAGAAAAGTTAAAGGCTGAATTGCATTCTTTGAAATTTCAAGGACGTCAAGATATGGCAAAGCAAATTGCCGAAGCTCGAGACAAAGGAGATTTGAGTGAGAATGCTGAATATGATGCGGCAAAAGATGCGCAGGGCTTATTGGAATTAAAAATTTCAAAACTAGAGCAGGTCGTGGCCAATGCACGTGTATTAGATGAATCTACGATTGATATTTCAAAGGTGTCAATCTACTCGATTGTTCAGATCAAAAACACAAAAAATGGGATGCTTGTTACCTATACGATTGTTTCTGAGGAGGAAGCGGATTTAAAAACGGGTAAAATTTCTGCATCTTCACCGTTTGGTAAAGGCTTGTTAGGAAAGCAAGTGGGTGATTTAGCCCAGATTACGGCTCCAGCGGGAACCTTGGAATTCGAAATTATGTCAATCTCAAGATAAAAATCTTGACTCGTTGAATAGTATAATCCCAACCTAATTCGTTGGGATTTTTTGTATTTTAGCTTTTATGAATATAAGTTTTGGGCAACCACTATTTTTATGGGGATTATTAAGCATTGTGGTGCCCATCTGGCTCCATTTTTTTAATAAAAAGAGCACATCTACTTTATTCTTTTCTGACATTCGAGTATTAAAGGGGACTCCTACCCAAGGAAAGGGCATTCGCATCCTTCATGATTTAGTCCTGTTATTGTTCCGAATTTTAGCGTTAGTAGCTTTGATATTAGCCTTTTCTCAACCTAAAAATGTGGGGTTTCTGAAAGGTAATTCTTCGCCAACGTATTTGTTTGTGGATAACCATGTGGGACTTATGGAGGGGAATCGGACTAAGTTTAATGCATTGGCGGCTGAATTACCGCGATCAAAAAAACCAGTCTATTTGCTCTTGAATTCATTTCAGAATGCTGATTTTGAGTTTAAGACTTGGAATGAAGTGCATGATTTGTGGCCAAGTTTAAAAATGAGCGCGCGAGTTGGGCAATCCAAATCAATCATAGATCGAATCGGTGTCATACATTCGGAACAAAATGCGGGTTCCACTCCCAACCTGATTTGGGTGTCGGATTTTCCGCGAACGAGCCCATGGCCAGTGTTTCCTAAGCATTTTGAAGTCCATTTAGTACCTATAGAAGGTCCTTTGCAGGCCAATATAGTGGTGGATAGTATTTCAAATAATACCTCTCAAATTCAAAGTGGGCGCCCATTTACCTTAAAAGTTAGGATTAAGAATATTGGAAATCTTGCGGCTAAGGATCAGAAATTGAGCTTGTATCTAGATGATTTTCCTATATCAACGGAGAAAATCAATTTGAACGAGGGAGAAACGAAATGGCTTGATTTTGGCATTAGCCTTTCGGATAAAAGGGAGATAAAGGCGAAATTGATTTCAGATGATAAGGTGTTATTTGATAATGTGTATTCCTTTTTGTTAGAAATTCCGGAGTCAAAAGATGTCTATGTTTTGGAAGGCATGTCAGGTGAAAAATATATTTCTACCGTTTTTTTGAATGATTCTCTTTTCGATTTTCATGCTGTGAACAGGCAAAGCTTGTTGGCAAATCTCTCAAAAATGAGAGGATTTTTGATTTTGAATGATTTAAATTTATTTTCTGTTGACGCATTAAAATCGATTTCCAATTGGGTCAA
This sequence comes from Spirosoma fluviale, assembly GCA_945866095.1. Lineage (GTDB taxonomy): Bacteria > Bacteroidota > Bacteroidia > Cytophagales > Spirosomataceae > Aquirufa > Aquirufa fluvialis_A. Next base: position 2,761 of record CAMBGA010000157.1, on the reverse strand, counting down.
AATGGGAAATACATTTGTTTTTATTGCGAGTGCCCCGTTAAATAGCGGAATCATCAATCGGCTTAATTCGAATTTTTCAAGCCAAGGAAGTTCATTTAAGCAGGAGAATTCAAATCGCACGTTAGCTGTCCGCTTACCCATTAAGCGCTCACCGTTTTTTAATTCTATTTTGGAGCAATCATCTTTTAAGAAGAATTTGGAAATGTTTAACTCAAATTCTTATGTTATGTGGGATGGTGGGACACCCATTTTTGAGTATGTGAATGGAAAGCCTTTTTTGTCGCAGTTTACATTGGGTTTGGGGTCTATGTATGTTTTTTCAGGAGATATTGCCAAAGAGGCGGATAGTTTTTTTAAGCATGGATTATTTCTTCCTGTTTTCCAAGAAATGGCTTTGAACGATGGGCTCAATCATTGGTCAACTACTGTGTTTTCGAGTAAGTTTGAAATTGTGGCTCCTAAAGAGTTTAAATTCAACACTTCTGAAAATGGTTTAGTGACCATGGTTAAGGGAAAGCAAACCTGGATACCGGAGCAAAGATGGACAGGAACTCAATGGATTTGTTCGTGGCCGGAACTTTTGGATAGGAATTTTTCGGGCTTTTGGCAGGTTAAAATTTGGGATAAAAAACCATTGAATTTAGCTATTAATTACCCTTTAAAGGAAAGTGAAATGCGAAGTTATTCGAGGGAAGAAATTCAGAATCACTATCAAGGAAAACCGAATATTCAAGTTGGCGCAATGAAAGAGGTGCCATTTAGCGGAGTGGCTCCTTCAGATCTTTCTTTTTATTTTTTTATTGCTTCTTTGTGTTTCTTTTTGATCGAAATGGCCATGGTTTTTTATAGCCGTAAAATCACTCCCTAGCACCGTAAATAGCGGATCCCACTCGGACTAAAGTTGAGCCTAATTCAGCGGCTAATAGGTAATCGCTGGACATTCCCATAGAGAGTTCATCCCAAACTACATTTCCTAGGTGCAAGGCTGTTTGGTTTAATTTTAATTCTTGGAGCAATTGGGCCAAAGAGGCAAATTCTTTATTTATTTGATCCGTATTTTCGGTAAAACTGGCCATGCCCATGAGTCCAACAATTTGGATATTTTTTAATTCAGCCAAGATCGGGTTTTCTAAGATTTCATGTAATTCATTGGGAAGCAAGCCGAATTTTGTTTCTTCCTGAGCGATATACATTTGGAATAGGCAATTAATAACTCGGTTATTTTTTAAGGCTTGTTGGTTTATTTCCATTAATAACTTCAATGAGTCCACGGCGTGTATGAGGTGAACGAAGGGGGCGATGTATTTAACTTTGTTGGTTTGCAGGTGACCTATTTGATGCCAACGAATATCCTGGGGTAATATAGCTTGTTTTTCGACTAATTCTTGAACTCTATTTTCACCAAAATCAAGTATTCCTGCTTCGTATGTTAAATTCAATTCGTCGATTGACCTCGTTTTTGTCACGGCAATAAGTTTTGCGTGGGTATGTGCCAAATCATTTTGGATGCTGAATATTTGTTTAGCGATGGACATAATGAGGATAAACGAAGAACAATGAAAAGAATAATTTAAAAGTAAAATTAATTTATTATTTTTGATTCTGTTATACGTCAGAGTTTTGTTAACAAATTCAATTTAAATATGCCCTCAAGTCCATTAAGTTCAAGAGAAAAAAAGCTTCAACGCACGGTTGGGATTTTAATTTTTTTGATTTTTCTGTTAATTGGCATAGTGGCGGTAGAAAGGCTGAATCCAAATTTCTTTAGTTTTGGCGCGAATCAAGAAACCGTTATTAAGGATGCGAAAGACCGATTGGATTCCATATCGAATCAATTAGAGGTTCGTATGATTCAAATAAAAAAATTGGGCGGTAGGGTGAATGAGTTGGAAGCTGCGCGCCAACAAATTCTTGGGGATCAGAAAGCGATATCAGAAAATCCTGAGATGGGGCAAATCGAAATCCAACGTAAGTTGGCGTATTATTTACGGTTAATTGGCCAAAAGGATGTTGAGATAAAGAAATTGCGAAAGGAGAACTTTGTGTTACTTGCGCGAAATGATTCTTTAAGTAGGGAGGCAAAGATTTTGCAAGACGGTTTGTCAAATGTTCAAAAAGCGTTGAGGGATTCAAGTTTAACTTTTGGGGTTAAGCAAAAAGAATTGAGTGAACGTTCAAGAATTTTAGAGGTACGTAATCAAGAGTTATCAGACAAGGTAAATGTAGCAGCCGCTTTGCGAGCTGAGGGGGTTAATGTCTATGCTATCTCAACGCGGGGCAGGGAGTCGGGTGCTCAGAATCAAAAAGCAAAAAAACTTGAAAAAATTCGGGTGATTTTTCACTTGCAAGAAAACTCATTGGCGACTAAAGAAATTAAAACGGTTTATTTAAGAATTATTGAGCCTACCGGAGTTACTTTATCTGATTATTCAATAGGTTCTGGAACATTTCCGTTTAAGGGGAAAGACTTAGTTTATACGGCTAAGCAGCGTATATTTTATGAGAATAATCATCAATCTGTCGAGTTTATTTATTCAAGGCCCAACTCATATCGTGAGGGAAGGCACGAAATCGAATTGTTTGCCGAGGGCTTTTTAATAGGCCTAGGATCGTTTGAGGTACGATAATTTCAATTTTTTAATTCAGGGCTTTTAATTGTAAAGTATTTTTCCTACTTTTGCAGTCCAAATTTTTTCAGTTTTTAAACAACAATTTTATGGAATTAAAAAACTATGAGACGGTGTTCATTTTAACTCCCGTT
>CAMBGA010000156.1 GCA_945866095.1 Spirosoma fluviale | reverse complement strand
GCTTCTTCTGTGGATAATTTGGAAGAAATTTTCGAAAACCGTGAGCAGATCGAAATTTCAAAATATTATGAGCGTATGCCTAAGCCATCGGCTTTAGCGATAGACGATTTTTTAACGGACAAAGTTGATTATCGTATGCGTGAAGAGGGAAACGAAGAGAAATAATATTTTCCGAATGATTTCACTATGAAATCTATTTTACTTGTAATTTTATGCTTAATAGGCTCCCGAGTGTTAAATGCTCAGGAGCTTCAAGCTTTGGTTACCATTAATACGGAGCAATTGCAGCTGGACCAACAGCGAGGAACATCCCAAATTTATTCTGAATTGCAGCGTACCGCCCAAGATTTCTTATCGGGCCGTCGCTGGTCCATGGACAATTTTGCACCGGACGAAAAAATCAAACTCAGTATTAATTTATTGTTGACTAAGGCCTCAGCCCAAGGAGATTTTGAAGCCAATGCTCGTGTCCAAGTATTAAGGCCTGTTTATGGAACGTCTTATGAAACGGTTATTTTAAATATGATCGATAAGAGTTTCAATTTTAAGTTTCAAACAGGGACACCTATCACATACAATGACAATACTTTTATTGATAATCTAAGCTCCTTATTGGCCTATTATGCGTATTTGTCTTGTGCGTATCACTATGATTCTTTTGGTAAATATGGCGGCGATTTCTTTGTCCAAAAATTGAATAATTTAACTAATTTGGCTCAGACCTCAGGGTCGGGTTGGGGCGTAGTTACCGACGTACGATCTCGCTTGTCGATAGCTGAAAATTTAATCAATCAACAAGTGCAAGGCATGCGTGAGGTTAATTACATCTACCATCGGATTTTATTGGATTCATTTAAAGAAAAGCCTGATAATACGCGGAAAGGAATTTTAGATTTGCTGAATCAGATTCGAACGGTGAACCAATTAAGACCTGGCGCGGCTAATATTCGTGTATTTTTTGATGCCAAATCAGATGAGATTTTTTCCATTATGGATGAGGCGACGATTTCGGAGCGCCAACAAGCCTTCGCGTATTTGAGTTTATTGGATCCGATTCGTACGGAGCAATATCGAAAATTGATTCGGTAACTAGGCTATAACGGCCTTCATTTTACAAGGGCCAATCAATTAGGGTTTTACGAATTTTCCTTAGGCCGAATTTCTAAAATCATGACCGTTTCCGTTTTATCACCTACTTTATTCCGATTGTCGATTCGATGTCCCATCACCCAAACAATTGATCCTTTGCTCAATAAGATTTGCGTATTTTTTTTGATGTTCAAGGGGACTTTTTTGTCCGTCAAGAAATCTGAAATCAGTTTTTTGGAATTCATCCCCAAAGGACAAAACCAATCACCCTCTTGATATTTTCTAATTTCTAATGGAAATTCTAAGCTATCTGCATCTAGACAAGCAAAATTGGGCGAAGTCGAGGGAACAAATGATGCATTATTTTCCTCAACAAAAACGTGTAATTCATTGGATCCAAACTCTACAATTTCATCTTCTTCTTGAATTAAAATAGGTTTGAATGCTGCGTGATCTTTAGGACTAATGACCCATTGATTTCGGTCGATATTTAAAATATGACTCGGCGATTCAAAGAGTTTCCCCACTTTGTCAGTGGGATGGGCTAAAATTTGATTGATCATCCCAAAAGAAAAATTGAATTCCTGTAAATATTGTTGGGCAATGACCGTCCATTTTTCTGCTGCAAACCCTTCGCCGAAGGGTACGTAAATATTTCCCTCCGCATCATTTGTAACGCGATTAGCTTTAAATTCATTTAATTCCGCTGATATCCAATGTTCAATATTTCGAATTTTTTCACTCGTGTCTGCAAGCGTTTGTTCAAATTGAGCGTTCAATTCCTGGAATTTTGGCATAATTTCATGCCTTATGAAATTCCGTTGGTATTTAGTCGTTGAATTACTCGAATCTTCGCGCCAGGCCAGTTTTTGAGCCACAACAAAATCAAATATAGATTCCTGACTTGCAAATGAAAGAGGTCGGATGATGTGCCCATTTTTTATGGGAATCCCATGAAATCCAGCTAAACCCGTTCCTCGTGTGAGGTTGATCAACATCGTTTCCGCACTGTCCAATTGGTGATGTCCGGTCGCTATAAAATCGTAATTATGTTTAATTCTGATTTCTTCAAACCAAGTATAGCGAAGAATTCTTGCCGCTACTTGAGTTGACAACTTTTCCTTTTCAGCAAAGGCGTTCGTATCAAAACAGATCGTGTGATAGGGGACTTTTAATGTTTTGGCAAACTTTTTTACAAATACCTCATCCTCTAATGATTCTTCTCCTCGTAAACTGAAATTTACATGCGCGATACCAAAGTTAAATTTAGCCAAAGAAAACAATTTGGATAATATAATGGAATCAATTCCCCCACTGACCGCAATCAGTATTTTTTGATCTGGCTTGAATAAATTCTCTTTTTGGACAAAATTGATAAAATCTTCCAGCATAAAATTGGTAAATTGCGCGTTCAATACAATTAGCGAAATTAACGATTCGCTTTTAAGATGCCGTATATAATTAGAATTTTAATGTTTTTCTTTTTGGTTTTGCCGTGGATTAGTCAGGGGCAAAGCCAAGTGGAATTAATACGGGCCGATAGCTTAAAGGGGTACCAACAAGATTTAGTTATGCGTAAGGAGCTTTTGGGGCACGTATTGTTGCGTCAGGGTACCACCACTTTGAGCTGCGATCAAGCGGTTCTTAACTCGACGACCAATAACGTAGAGGCCTATGGCCATGTGAAAATTATTCAGGCTGATACGGTCACCATTACGGGTGATACGGCTTTGTACAATGGAGATATGCGTCAGGCTTTTATGTCGGGGCGCGTGAAACTGGATGACCACACCATTATCTTGAATACCAATAAACTGGATTATGACTTGAACTCAAAAATGGCCATCTACCATACGGGAGCTAAGATTATTGACAAGAAATCCACGTTGACATCCAAGGAAGGTTTTTATAATACGGTGACCAAGAATTTTTTATTTAAGGAAAAAGTTCGCGTAATAGACAAAGATGGAGGTGCCGTTCGAGCCGATTCCTTGCGGTATAATACAGCTTCAAAAGAAGCGTATTTCATCTGCCCGACGGAGATTATCAGCCAAAAAGATACGGTTTTAACTTCAGCTGGATTTTATAATACGCTAACGAAGGTCTCCAATTTTACCGGTCGGTCTACGGCTAAAACCGATGAATATATTCTGTCGGCAGATACTTTATTTTATGACTCGCCGACTCAGATAGGCGTTGCCAGGGGCCGAGTTGAGTTTTTAAGCCAAAAGGAAAAAGTGATTTTAACCGGTGATCATGGTCGGTATGCAGGAAAAACCGGGCTAACCCGCGTGTATGGCCACGCCTTAATGAAGAACATCATGGAAAAGGACACGCTGTACTTAACGGCGGACACCTTGGTTTCATTGAACAATAAGAAGGATTCGATTCGTAAATTATATGCGTATAAAAATGTCCTGCTCTACAAATCCGATTTATCGGGTAAATGCGATTCACTTGCCTATGATGTGACGGATTCCGTCATTCACTTTTACCAAAAGCCTATTTTGTGGACCAATGATTCCCAATCTCAAGCGGATTCCATATCCTTGTTTCTCACGAATCAGAAGTTGAAGGAAATGCGTCTTCGAGGTAAATCTTTTGTTATTTCTAAGGACTCCGCGGACCATTTTAATCAAATCAAAGGTCGGAAAGTATGGGTGTTTTTTGACCCCGAAAGTAAGTTGAAGCGCGTGAATGTAGAGGGCAATGGGGAAAGTATTTACTATGTGATGGATGAAAAAAAGATTACCACCGGAATGAATCGAGTCGAGTGTAGTCGGATGAATTTATTTTTTGAGGACAATAAAGTGAAAAAGATTACGTTTATCACTAAGCCCGAAGCTAAATTCATCCCGCCCAAAGAGTGGACGGAAGAGTTGCAATACTTGGATGGATTTAAATGGCGTGATAAAGAAAAAGTGACTTTGAGTTATTTGTTGGAGCGCGTTAAGTACACAAATACTGTTAAAAAACCTTAAAATTTACCATTTAAATCCCTTTAATCAATGGCCCAAGGTGCAATTTTAACAGAAAGGATTACCTTTGATTTAAATATTTTTAAATGAAAATTAATTTACGAAGCTTCTTTTTTGGCCTTTTGTTTTTTGCAAGCTTGCTGGTGGGAAACACCGCTTGGGCGCAGACTCAAAGTAGAAATAGTTCGGAAAATTATTTGTTTTCAAACGATCGAGTTTGGGTTTCCCATGTATATCCAAACCCAGCGCTAGATTTTGTTGACATCGACTTTCAAATCGCCTCATCCGTTCGTGAGGTTAAATTGACCTTTTACAATGTGTTAGGCCAAGAAGTTAAAGATGTGGTTTTGGAAAAAGATCAAAAAAGCACACATATTTCATTGCGCGAATTTAATAGTGGAATGTATATGTATCAGTTGAGCATCGACGGTCGTTCGGTCGCTACCAAGAAATTGATTGTTAGGAAGCAGTAGGTTAGGTAAGAGGTATTAGGTAATAGGTATTAGGTAAAAAGTAATAGTAAAAAAATAATTAATTAATTAATTCAATGTCAGTGCCTGAAATAGATTGACCGTTTTTTAAAGATAATAATAATTTAAAAAACGAAAAAATGGCAAAAATTACAAAATCCTTTAGC
>CAMBGA010000155.1 GCA_945866095.1 Spirosoma fluviale | reverse complement strand
CACTCCCGTAAAATAAAAGAATCCACCCTTTTGAGGTGGATTCTGGTGGTCCCACTAGGATTCGAACCTAGGACCCCCTGCTTGTAAGGCAGGTGCTCTGAACCAGCTGAGCTATAGGACCATTCCGCTGAATGGGATTGCAAATATCCGAAATTATTTATTTTTTTCCAAGTGACCAACAGAAATAAATGGATATTTTTGAACCTTAACGCATTCTTTTGATTTTTTGACCGAAAGAACGCATCTTTGTGGTTACATATATTAAGCCATGGATCAACTTCTTAGCCTCGATAACCTCATCAGTTTACTGACCCTTACTTTTTTAGAAATTGTCCTTGGAATTGATAATATTATTTTCATTTCTATTACCGCCTCAAGACTTCCACTCAAAGACCAAAGCAAAGCGCGCAATATTGGCCTACTCTTAGCCATGGTTTTTCGAGTGATTCTATTATTTGGGATTTCAATTCTTATCTCTTTACAAAAACCTTTTGCGCACATCGACTGGGGATTTTTTAAAATGGCGCCTAGCGGTCAAGCGATCATCCTTTTTGTCGGTGGACTTTTCCTGCTCTATAAAGCTACCAATGAAATTTTCATGAAGCTGGAAGGGGAGGAGGAACACTTGAGTGCCAACCACAAAAAAATCAATAGTATCGCCACCATCGTGACGCAAATCGCACTCATCAACCTAGTCTTTTCCATTGACTCCATTCTGACCGCCATAGGCCTATCCGATAATATGTGGGTGATGGTTATCGCCGTAGTCGCCTCCGCCATTATTATGATGGCTTTCTCCGGACCCGTTGGCCGTTTTGTGAACGATCATCCCTCACTCCAAGTACTTGGCCTATCTTTCCTCATTATGATCGGTTTCATGCTCATTGCCGAAGCCAGCCACGGCTCCGAACTCAGTATTCTGGGCAATACCATCGGACAAATTCCCAAAGGTTATCTATACTTCTCCATCGCCTTCTCGCTGTTTGTTGAATTTATCAACATCCAAATGAAAAAGAAATCAACTAAATCCATCGAAATCCATGACATCAAAAACCAAGCTGAAAAAGACGGGATTATTTAATGCGCTCATTTCCTAAAACTTAAGTAAAGGTTTAGCCATTCCTTTAAATTTTTTTATATGAATTGATTTCTTTGGCGAACTATATATAATTCAAGTTGTATTTTTTTACTTTAAAAAATATAAGAATTTTTGCAAGAGTTACCAAAATTTGGTAATTTCAAAAAAAACATATTATTATGGGTCGTAATACTTCCGTTTCATTAGGTGATTATTTTGAAAATTTTGTGGATAATAGTATTTCTGAAGGCAGATTTAATAACGCCAGTGAAGTTATCCGAGCAGGTTTAAGATTATTAGAAGAAGAAGAAAGTAAAATAATTGCACTCAAAATCGCAATTAATGAAGGCATTGAAAGTGGAATTGCAGAAAATTTTAATCCTAATAATCACCTTGAATTTTTGAAATCCCAAAAAAGAAATGTCTAAATTCATGCTTAGCCAAATGGCTGTTAATGATTTAACGCAAATTTGGAATTATACTTATGATGTTTGGTCAGAAAGTCAAGCAGATAAATATTATTTTGACTTAATAAAGGATTGCCAAAATTTAGCTCAAAATCAATTATTAGGAAAAAATTACAATGAAATTAAAGATATGCTTTTAGGTTATCCTTCGGGTCAGCACCTTATTTTTTATCGAGTGCTAGATAAAGATAAAATAGAAATCATTAGAATTCTACATGCTAAAATGGATTTGAAAAATAGAATGCAAGATTAATTATAGCGTAAAAACGCAAATTTGATTTTAATCTATATCGACTAATTATTTTACCCCCTTCGCAATTCCCAACAACTCCTTTGCGCCTCCCTGAGGTAAGCCTAATACCTTTTTCTTAACACGACCACTCGCATCCATGAACATGATCGTCGGATAGCCCTCTAAAGGATACATATTAGCCAAAGCCGGACCTTCGCCCGCTTCCATGTCCACACCGATCGACACATAGTGCGCATTGATGTAATCCCCTAACTCTTTATTTGGGAATACCTTAGTCTTTAACACCTTGCAAGGTCCACACCAAGAAGTATAGGCGTCAAACATGATTAATTTCTTCTCCTTCTTCGCCTTAGCCAAAGCCTGACGGAAGCTTCCCTCAAAAAACTTTACCCCATCGCCCTCCGCCGCAAAGGCAGATAGACTCAACATCACCAACAAAAATAACAAGACCTTTTTCATATTTTTATCATTAATAATATTACCTTTTACCTATTACCTATTACCTATTACCTAATTTTACCTAATACCTCTTACCTATTACCTTATACCTCTTACCTATTTTTAATTATATGAATTCAACATCACCGGCATCACTAGCAACAAAATATCCTCACTCTCATCCTGATCAGACGGGATAATTAAGCCAGCTTTGTTGGGCTCACTCAATTTAATGTCCACAAACTTGGCCGATAAATTGCTCAACAATTCCGAGATTAATTTAGCGTTAAATCCTATCTCCATGTCTTTGCCCGAATACTCACAAGGCAGCGCCTCATTCGCCTCATTCGAGTAATCCAAATCCTCCGCAGAAAGTGTCAACAAATTAGCCGTCAATTTCAAACGAATTTGATGCGTCGTCTTATTGGAATATATCGAAATACGCTTCACAGAGCTCAAAAACTCCAAGCGATTAATCGTTAAAATTTCATTATTCTCCTTCGGTATCGCATTCTCATACTCCGGGAAACGCTCGTCGATAATCCGACAAATCAATTGGAAACTCTGGAAACTAAAGAAGGCATTGGAAGCTGAAAAGTCAACCGTTACCTGCGTATCATCCATCGGCAAAGTGGATTTCAATAGTGCCAAAGCTTTCTTTGGTAAAATCAAACTGCTTTGCGCCTCTGGACGAATATCATTTCTTCTATAACGAACCAAACGATGTCCATCCGTAGCCACAAAATTCGTATGATCGCCCATCATTTGAATCAATACCCCGGTCATCGCCGGACGCATGTCATCATTAGAAACGGCCAACAACGTATTCGCGATAGCTTCTCCTAATACTGATCCCGATAAATTGATCGATTGTGTTTTAGCCACCTCAGGAATTCTAGGGAAGTCAATCGGGTTCTCGCCACTCAACTTAAATCGGCCATTTTGGGTAGATATCTCCGCACCAAAAGTACCTGCATCCGCAGCTATAGTGACCGGTTGGTCCGGTAAGCTACGCAATGTCTCTAGTAATAATCGGGCCGGCAAAGCAATAGAACCATTCTCAAATCCTTCCACATCTAGTGTTGTCGTCATCACCGTCTGCAAATCAGACGCGGTTAAGGTGAGCTTATCACCCGTCAACTCGACTAAAATGTTTTCCAAAATTGGAATGATAGGATTACTAGCAACCACTCCGTTGATCGCGGAAATTTGCTTTAACAGAACATTCGATGCGACTAAGAATTTCATTATTTAATTCAGCTTTAAAATTTTATTGACCCAAACGCAACCATTATTGCGTTCAAACATTGAAGTTAAAATATTTTAAACACTATACCAAAGGAATTAATTATTGTATTCACTTTGAAAATCTATTTTAAGGAAAAATAGATGCTTAAATTAAATTTTTGGTGTAAAAAATAAAAGGGGTGAAGTCTTAGCTTCTTCCCCCTTTTATAAAACCAAACAACTGATAATTTATGCTTCGCTAGCTGTTGCTCCTTTAGCAATTGAATAAACAACTAAACCAAAACCGATTTTGTTAACAGCATCAGCAATGTTGTAAGCCAAATCAATGTTTCCAGCCATTCCTGATAATAAGTTACCTGGTAACATCATGTAACCGATTGGATAGATAGCCCAACCTACTAAAGTGAACCAACGCATTACGTTGTATCCAGACTTTACAGCCTCACTTGTAGAAGAAGCTGCTAATTTAGACGCCTCACCCATGTAGATTTCATAAATGATGATTGCCCATCCTAAAGTAGAGATGATACCCCATAACACGTTTTGTGCTGGAACTACTGCCTCTCCAATGTAACCTGCAACTAACATCACCACAGATCCAAAGATCAAACGAGATAACATCCCGCCTTTAGCACCTGCTGGCTTTAAGATCAAATAATACTCGATACACATCAAAGGAACTGTTAAAGTCCAGTCAATGTAACGGAATTGAGTTGGAGACTCATGTGTTTCTAACCACACACCACGCATGTAAAAATAATGTACTGCAGCGATAAAGGTAATCAATGCTGAAATCAACAAAGATGTTTTCCATTTATCATTAACTGTTCCACGCTCTACGATAAAGAAAATAGAGGCGGCTAACATCGACATATACCCTGTAAAAAAGGTAAATCCAATGTAATCACCAGCAGCTAAACTGCCGTCCAATAAAACGTTTAATAGATTCATAATTTAATTGTTTAAAAAAGGTTGAAAATAAGTTTGGTTTCTTAACTTTTAATAAGTTTGGTTTGTAAACCCAAATATTCTAAAAATGTTTTTAATATACAAAAAAAAATTAAAATAAATATTGAAAAAATATAAACATATCTTGTTTGGGCACTAGTTTTTTTTCACATTTTGATGCATTAACCAAAAATGTGGCATGGTTAATAGCGAAAGAAAGATGAAAAAATAATAAATCACATCAGTATTTGAGTTCATTTTAAGAAAGAAAAA
>CAMBGA010000154.1 GCA_945866095.1 Spirosoma fluviale | reverse complement strand
GCTAAATGGATCAAAGCAGATGGCAATCGCAAGCCGGTTGTCGGCTTTATTGCGGGTCAAACAGCACCCAAAGGTCGTAGAATGGGTCATGCAGGTGCCATTATTGGCGGTGCGGATGATACGGCTGAAGCTAAAATGAAAATCATGACGGAATGTGGAATTCATGTGGTGTATTCTCCAGCTGATATTGGCGAAACAATGATCAAGGCGCTTGCCGCGAAATAAATTTCATTAAAGGATGATTCCTTTTTTACTAAAAAGATCTGTTAGACAGTTGGTATGTAAGCAATTGTTTAGCAGATTTTTTTTATTTTTTCTTTTTACAACGCTTTCATTCTCATCCATGGCTGAATGGAAAACGATCCATTCGTTTGAGAAGGATTGGTTGGTATTCCAACCCAGCTGGAAAGCTTTTCTGCCTTATATCTCCACGAAGCACTTTAATTACAAATCCAAATCCTTGCTGATTAAGCCCACTGATTTCCCAAAGGGCCATTTGAAAATTGACGCATCGGAGAACTATACCTTATTTATTAATGGAGTATTTAGTCGAAAAATAACACAAGGTTCCTTGCTTCGGATGAATTTGGATAGCCTAGGCCAAAAGCATCCCTCAGCCGACCGGATGGTTTTAACATTTTATGGAGATAAATTAAATGGACTCCCCAAAAATATTTTTATTGAGCAGAATGTAGAAAAGGGGAAGATGTCCTTGTTAAATACCTTTGAGATGAAGATTCGTGAGGGCTCAGGCATTAATAATTTCTTTGCCTTAGCTATGTTAAGTTTATTAAGTCTTCTTGGTTTTTTATATTCATTTTTCCCTAAGTATTTTCATTCGTATTTCAGGTATTCCGATTGGCTAAGTCTCGAAATTAAGGATGTCAACATCGCAAAAATGCCTTTCGCATTCCCCAATTTATTTGTCATTTTCATCTTAAGCTTAGTTACCGCGTATTTAGCCTACTTTAATGGCTTATTGCACACATTAAATCAAACTTTTACAATAGGGAGTTCTTTGAGTGACGTTTTCAGTGAAGCCTTTTTATTTATAGGCACAAAGACGATCGTGGCATTCATTTTATTTGGCTTACGGTTTTTTATGTACCAAATGTTTTGCTCTTTATTCAAGTTGGATAATTTGGCCAGCGTCCATTTCTTTAAATCCATACAAACCAACATCCAGTTTTTCACATTACTAATCTTTTTCATATTGATCTATTCGGTCTACATGGGGCCAGCATTTGTTAATAATTTAAATTGGATTAGAACGGCAGTCGATGTTTACTTCCTATTCCGGGCCGTTTACTTTTTTATTATTTTTAAAAAGCATTTCAAATTCAATCCATTATCTCTTATTGCGTATTTAGCCATTATAGAAGGCCAAGTATTATTATTTGGTATAAGAGAATTGATTTTTCCAGAGTTCATGTAATTCACATGGCTGAGATTTGAGAAATTTAATCGTATATTTGCATTCGTTTTGAATCTAGCTTCAAAATGGGTTATAACAAAAGATTGAAATTGTATGAGTGAATTAAATGTGATACAACCAGATCCCAAAAGGTTGAAAAAGATCAAAAATATTTTGGTTACTCAAGCTGTGCCCACGGATCCCAAATCCCCTTATTTTGATATTGAAAAGAAATACAATATCAAGGTAGATTTTAGGTCTTTTATCGAGGTGAAGGGAATAGCATATAAAGAATTCAGGAAGCAAAAAATCAATATTTTAGAGCATACGGCTATTATTTTTACGAGTCGGAATGCGATAGACCATTTCTTTAGAATATGTAAAGAGGCAAAAATTGAAACTCCATCGGATATGAAATATTTTTGTATCACGGAGCAAACGGCCAATTATCTTCAAAAGTATATAGTGATACGTAAGCGCAAAGTTTTTACAGGAACTAAGACAGCTTTGGATTTATTGGAGGTAATAAAAAAGCATAAGACAGAGAATTTTCTTTTCCCTTGTTCAAATAAGCGCCAAAAAGATCTTCCGGATTACATGGGCACCAATGATTTTAAAATCACGGAGGCGGTTATGTATGAAACGGTTTCATCTGACTTGTCGGATTTGGAAAATGTATTTTATGATGTTCTTGCCTTCTATAGTCCATCGGGGATAACTTCATTGTTGGAAAACTTTCCAGAATTCAAACAAAATAACACTCGAATCGCGGCTTTTGGCCCTACGACTGCTCAGGCGGTAAAAGATGCCAATTTGATTTTGGATATTCAGGCTCCTATGCCGAATGCCCCTTCTATGACAGGTGCTTTAGAGCAATATATTAAACTAGCAAATAATTAATTTTAGCTCCTTTAAGGAGCTTTTTTTTTGAAATAATCTTGCTCGAAGCAAATTATTGCTTATTTTTATTCGCCTATTAAAATTCGACTTTATTCAATGCGCCATAGTAATAGCTTTATTTCGGTTTTTGACTTCAGGAAATGGCTTTTTCTTGCTTTAGGATTGATTAGTTTTGCTACTTTAGGCCAGCAGGATCCCGGATTAAGCATGTTTTCCTTAAACAATGCGAATTTAAATCCCGCGTTTGCTGGTTGGCGCAATGAGACTTCTGTCCAGCTTCATGTTCGAAATCAATGGTCAGGCTATGAATCTACCCAAGATGGTTCCGGTAGTTTAGGAACCCAATTATTAACTGCTTCCATGCCTTTGGGTATATTAAACGCAGGAATCGGATTTTTATATATGTCGGACAATACCCCTTCTGGGGTCGGTATGCAAACGGTTCGATTGCAATTAGCGCATCATTATTCTTTAGGTTCTGGGTTAATTTCTACGGGAATTCGCATGGGTATGCAAGCTAAATCTTTTGATGGCCGTGTTTTCCGTGTTCGAGATTCAAATGACCCATTGGCCTTAGAACTATCTGGTAAAACGGTGAGTCAATCCTTGCCTGATTTTGGGTTAGGAGTGGTTTATTCGAAGGACAATTGGAATGCCGGAATTTCCATGGACCACCTCACGAGTCCTACCTACACATTTAATTCGACTGCAGCAGCGATGCCTTTGACTACGGTTTTTACAGCTCATGCCGGAGCGGAAATTTTGATTAATACCTCTTTTGATTTTTTGCCATTTGGCCAAATACGGTATTATTCAGGAAAAATATTGCCGGAATTGGGGGCCCGAGTTGAATACCGAGATATGTTTTGGGTGGGAGGTTCTTTTCGTTTAAATGATGCTGCAATCGGTATGATGGGGGTATCTTTACTGAATAATCGATTAAATCTTGGATATTCCATTGATTATACCTTGGTGAATGTAGATGCAAAGTCCTTGTTGACCCATGAGGTATTTATTAAGTTTAACCTTCCTACGTTTAAACTGGGGGTTGAGGCGGTGCCAATAAAGACTCCGCGTTTTAAGATTAATTAATTTAAACCTCGGAAAAAAAAGTTAATTCCTTACTATTATTAGAATAATTCTTTAATTTTGGGGAATTTGAATCTATTTGGATTCTTTTACTAGTGATTAACACAATTTTTTAGAATAGATTTCGTTCAACAAAAGATATTTTTAATTCGGTTATATGAATTTACAATTTTTAGCAAAGCGTTTGTTTTTGATTTCATCCGTTTTAGTTGCTTTAACCATGATCAATAGTTGTGGTTCAAAAAACTCAGGAGGATCCAAAACACTAAGTAGTAAAAAAGGAAGTTCAGGGAAAGGAGGCTTGTTGAAGTTTGGCAAGGGTTCTAAAGATGCTCCAGGGATAGCTAATGGTGAAATTGTGGCGTCTAATCGCCGTGGTTGGACTCAGCCCACTCCTTATGGAATGGTTTTGGTGCCATCAGGTAGTTACATGATGGGTCAAGCAGATGAGGAAATATCTCGTGCAGGAATAAATTTCAATAAGCGTGTGACGGTGTCGGCATTTTACATGGACGATACAGAAATCACGAATCATGAATACCGTCAATTCACCAATTCATTATTGAAAGATTCAGTTTCAGTCTTGGGAGAGGATAAAATTATGACGGCATATTATCCTGATACGACTGTTTGGAATGCTGATTTTACATTCCATAATGGTGATCCTATGACGGAATATTATTTTTCTAGCCCAGCCTTTGATCAATATCCGATCGTAGGGGTGAGTTGGGACGCGGCCAAATATTTTTGTTTATGGCGTTCCAAAATGATGAATGACTATCGTAAAAAACAAAATATGTACATACTTCCTCGTTTTGAACTTCCGTCTGAATCAGAATGGGAATGGGCAGCTAGGGGAGGAAGAGCATCGGTTAAATATCCTTGGGGTAACCCTTATATTGCGAATGCAAAGGGTTGTTTGATGGCTAATTTCAAGCCGCATAGAGGTAATTACGATGCGGACGGGTATTCCTATACTGCACCGGCAAATGCCTATGATCCGAATGATTTTGGATTGTACAATATGGCGGGAAATGTGGCTGAATGGTGTGAAGATGCTTATGCAGATAATTCCGTTGCCATTACGTGGGATTTGAATACGGTCAATAAAGATGCGGACGAGCCTAGAAAAGTTACTAGGGGAGGATCATGGAAGGATATCGCGTATTATTTGGAAACAGGTACTCGTGCCTATGAATTGCAAACAAGAAAACGTTCATTTATTGGATTTAGATGTTCTATGAGATATTTGGGACGTCCCAATATGAAATAATTTAATGATTGAAAACTCAAAAAAATAAATTGATCAAATGAGAGGATTAGAAAAGTCAATTAATGTAGTGGCCAGTTTTGGAGCTGCAGTCGTTATCGTAGGAGCCTTAT
>CAMBGA010000153.1 GCA_945866095.1 Spirosoma fluviale | reverse complement strand
GCTACAGAAGAGCTTTTTAAAATGGTTGATAGTGCGTTAGAGTGGCTTCATAAAAATCATTATGCAACTAAAATACTAAAGTGGGAAACCGAAGATTGGGGTGAAAATCCAGCAGATTATGGGAGGAAGTAGATCAGTCTTCACCTTCAAACAATTTTCCCTAGCCCACGGAGATCCGGGATTAAAAATAAGTACGGAAGCCTGCTTGTTGGGTGCTTGGGCGTCCAAATTTGCCAACGGTAAAATCTTAGATATAGGGACTGGTTGCGGTTTAATAGCTTGCATGCTTGCTCAATCCAATCCAGATGTGCGTATAGATGCCATTGAAATTCATCCAGAGGTTGCCATTCTCGCCTCAGAAAATATACAAAATAGCCCATTCAAAAATCAGATTCAAGTAATGAATGGTGATATTCGATCTATATCCACGGAAGATCGTTATGATTTCATCATTTCCAATCCACCATTTTTTACCAATCACCTTCCAGCCACTTTAGAAGATAGACAGTTGGCCATACATGACGACGAATTAAATTTTGTGGATTTGATTCTTGCCATTAAAAATCTGCTTAAACCTGGAGGGAAATTTGCCGTGATTTATCCAAAAGAAGTCATGGATAAATTTGAAAATGAGATGGAAAAAAATGGACTTTTTGTCCATCAATTATTGCATGTGTTTCCCACTCCCCATTCAAAACTGCTTCGGGTGATTTGTCTCGGGTCAACTGAAAAACAAGACAAGGCCCTTGAAAACTTTTACATCAAAGACGAAAACAATGAATACACAGAGGCGTTTAAAATGTTACTTAATCCCTACTATTTAACCTTCGAATAAAAAATAACCACATGTTTTTGTATTTTTGTTCATAGATACATCCATATATGTTGCAAATATCTATTCTTGTTCCTCTTTATAACGAAGCCGAGTCTCTTCCAGAGCTAACGGCTTGGATAGACCAAGTGATGAAAGCAAACTCGTTTTCTTACGAGCTGATTTTCATCAATGATGGTAGCACTGATGCATCATGGGAGGTAATAAATTCCTTATCAAAAAAATACAAACCCGTTAAAGGCATTTGCTTTTCAAGAAATTATGGCAAATCAGCCGCTTTGCATGAAGGGTTTTCTAAGGCTGAAGGTGAAGTAGTCATTACGATGGATGCCGACCTACAAGATTCGCCCGATGAAATTCCTGAACTATATCGCATGGTCACTGAGCAAGATTATGATCTTGTTTCAGGCTGGAAGCAAAAAAGGTTTGACCCTATTTCTAAAACAATACCCACGAAATTATACAATGCTGCCACGAGAAAATTATCTGGTGTACATCTGCATGATTTTAATTGTGGGCTAAAAGCATATAAAAAAGAAGTGGTTAAAACGCTCCGACTTTATGGTGAAATGCATCGTTACATTCCCGTTCAAGCAAAATGGAATGGGTTTACTAAAATTGGAGAAAAGGTCGTCCAACATCAAGCTAGAAAATATGGGGTGACTAAATTTGGCCTAGAACGATTTATATTCGGATTCTTAGATCTTCTTTCAATCTCATTTGTACAGGCTTTTGGGAAAAGACCTATGCACCTTTTTGGAAGCTTGGGGATTCTATCTTTTTTCTCAGGGACCCTGTTGACGACATGGTTGATCAGTGAAAAATTGTATAATCTAGCAAACCATTTAAAATATAGAAACGTCACAGATAATCCCTTATTTTATTTGGCATTAGTCGCGATCATTTTAGGGGTCCAATTATTCTTAGCCGGCTTTATTGGCGAATTATTAATTACAAACTCCGACAAAACAACGGATTATAAAATCAAGGAAGAAGTCTCTTAGCATGCATTCAAAAGATTTAAGTTGGCTTAGTCGCTCCGAACTATTAATCGGCGCAGAGGGTATTCAAAAATTACAATCTGCTCATGTATTGATCGTTGGCCTTGG
This sequence comes from Spirosoma fluviale, assembly GCA_945866095.1. Lineage (GTDB taxonomy): Bacteria > Bacteroidota > Bacteroidia > Cytophagales > Spirosomataceae > Aquirufa > Aquirufa fluvialis_A. The sequence continues at coordinate 3,010 of CAMBGA010000153.1, read as the reverse complement.
GGGTGTAGGTTCCTTCGCCGCTGAATTTATCGCCAGGGCTGGAATTGGAACCATGACGATAGTCGATGGGGATGTGGTGGACCCAACCAATCGGAATCGCCAATTGCCTGCGCTTGCCACCAATCATGGGGTGGCCAAAGTAAAAATTATGGCTGAACGTTTAATGGCCATTAATCCGGACTTGGTTTTACATGCACATGAAACTTTTTTAAGTCCTGACGCAGCCAAAGAAATTTTAGAAACAACACGTTTCGATTATGTCATGGATTGCATTGATTCCGTAACACCCAAATTAACCTTGCTAAAAACGGCCTATGACCTTAGTCTCAAAACAGTAAGTTCCATGGGAGCCGGTGGCAAAATGGATCCAACAAAACTTAGAACCACCGATTTATTAGATACTAGAGAATGCTATTTAGCCGCTCTAGTCAGAAAACGAATTCGGAGATTGGGCGTCGGAAGAGGGATAAAAGCGGTATTTTCTTTAGAAAAAGTACGCGACGAATCCCTTATTTTAACGGACGGTTCTAATTTTAAAAAATCAGCCTATGGCACCATATCCTATTTACCAGCCGCATTTGGCGGGGCTTGTGCTTCAGTGGTCATTCGGGATATTTTAGACGAAGAAATTCCCATGGAAAAAAGACTAAAGGCCCACATGAACCTTGGCAGAAAATCAAAAAAGCAATGATCAAAATAGGGGTTATCAATGTTTCAGACCGTGCAAGCCAAGGAATTTATGAGGATATTCCTGGCAAAGCCGTGGTCGAACTACTGCATGAATACCTGATTAGCGAGTTTGACGTCGTCTATAAAGTCATTCCCGACGAACAAAAGCAATTGGAAGAGGCGATGATTCACATGGCCGACATTGAAAAAACGTGTCTAATTATCACCACGGGTGGAACTGGACCCTCCCTTAGAGATGTTACCCCTGAAGCAACAGAAGCGATATGTAAAAAAATGCTACCCGGTTTTGGTGAGTTAATGCGTTCAATTAGTTTAGCATTTGTCCCTACGGCCATTCTAAGTAGGCAAACGGCTGGCATTCGAGGAAATACATTAATTGTCAATTTACCAGGAAAACCAAAAGCAATCAGACAGTGTCTTGAGGCTGTTTTTCCCGCCATCCCCTATTGCATCGATTTAATTGACGGCCCCTTTTTAGTTTGCAACGAAGCGAACATGAAAGCCTTCAGACCTCCCTCAAATTAGCATTCTGATTTAACTAAGAGATCATATAGATGTGCTGTTATTTTGCCTCTTTGGGCGCTATGGATTTGTTTTCCGTCAATGGAGAAAATAGGCAATACTCTTTTAGTACTTCCTGTCGTAAATACTTCGTCGGCCGACAAAAAATCATCCAATGAATAATCGCCAACCCGAACTTCGAACTCCTGAGCGGCTAAAGACATTACATGGCTCCGAGTGATACCCGCTAAAATTTGTTGGCCCGGAGTATGTACAACCCCCGATTTCACAAAAAATAAATTGCTCCTAGACGATTCAGAAACCCCCAATTCATCAGTATAATAAATCAAATCATTCCCTCCTTTGCTTTTCACCTCAGCCCAATACCTAATCGCAAAAGCATAGTTTAAGGATTTAATATCCGCCATTTCTCGATGGTATTTTTGGCTTATTAAATGCATTCCCTCCATGGGATTCGCAAAAGAAAAGACCCCAGGAAAGATAAATAAATTAGATCCTCCTTCCATGGGCTCAAATCCATTCAAACTATCACCACCGGTCAACACTAATTTAACCCCCAAACACGAATCCTTTGAGGTTTTAGCTAAATCAAGAATCAATTGGGAAAGTTCAGCTTTTGAGTACCTGTGCTCAATTCCCATTTTTTGAGCTGAGGATAGAAATCGATCCAAATGGTCCGACAAAAATATTGCCTGCCCATCCATGATTCTAAAAAAATCAAAAATGCCATATCCTCGGAGAAAACCAATGTCTTTTACGCTAACATGAGCCTTGTCTGGGGAAACCCAACCATCATTCACAAATATCGGATACGCCATATTGTTTTAATTTATGAACTAATTTTATAACCTCCATGGCTTCTTTCACGTCATGAACCCTTAAAATGCTAGCCCCTTTATTCAAAGCGATTGCATGCAAAGCAGTACTTCCAATCAACGATTGATCCGCATCAATGTGCAAAAATTTGTGAATCATGGTCTTACGAGAAAGTCCCACCAGAATCGGAGCGCCCAATAATTTGAATTGACTCAATTTTGCCAATAACTCATAGTTGTGATCCAAAGACTTAGAAAAACCAAAACCAGGATCTATCAATAAATTTTTCAATCCCCGCGACCTCAAATGTTGTACTTTTTTAGCTAAATCAGTCCACACCGCCTCAACTACATTTTCATAAGCTGGGATTTGATGAACCTCTTCAAATTTACCGACACTGTGCGTCAACACATAAGGAATTTGCTCAGAACAAATCCAATCAAAGATGCCAACATCCATTTGGCCCCCACCAATATCATTTAAAATATGAGCCCCTGAGGCAAATGCCGCTTTGGCAACGGATAGTCGATAAGTGTCTATGGAAATAATAAGTGCCGGAAAACGCTTACTTAATGCGTCAATAATCGGAATCACGCGGCTAATCTCTTCTTGCTCACTAACAGGTTCCGCACCAGGCCGAGTCGAATGCCCTCCCACATCTATCATAGTGACTCCCTCCGAAATTATTTTTTCTGCTTGGCGCAAAGCAGCTTCCACAGAATTAATTCGACTTCCTTCATAAAATGAATCAGGCGTCACATTCAAAATTCCCATGCTAATGCCTGAACTTAATGTACCCCCAAGGTCCAGTAATTGACCATTTACAAAGAATGTGTTAAAAGTTGGAAAAAGAGCATCCAAATGAGCTGAAATTTAGGATAATTTAAATATTTTTGTAGGCTAAAAAAACGTGAGTATAGAAATCTAATCCAAGTAATATGAATCGGGACTCTTCGCCTTCCCAAACCGAAATCGAATATCG
>CAMBGA010000152.1 GCA_945866095.1 Spirosoma fluviale | reverse complement strand
AGCGTCCCTGTAAAACTCAAAAGCACCGGAAGGTGCCTTCTTGTTTTGAGCGAAAGACGGGGTTCGAACCCGCGACCTCGACCTTGGCAAGGTCGCGCTCTACCAGCTGAGCTACTTTCGCAATTTGTGGATGCAAAATTAAGACCTTACACCCATTTATGCAAGAGGAAAGCAAATTTAAATGAAATATTCTCTAATTTTGTGTTTTATATAATTATCATGAGCATCAACAAGCTAGACCAAATTGACCATCAATTACTTGAAATACTTCAAAGTAATGCCAAAATTACCAACGCGCAGTTGTCCAAGGAGGTCGGGCTTTCGCCAGCGCCAACGCTTGAGCGGGTGAAGAAATTAGAGGCCACCGGGATCATTCAAAGTTATCATGCTCAGTTAGATAGGGATAAAGTGGGCTTGGGTGTCACTACTTTTGTGACAGTGACTTTGACGGGTCATAAGAAGCAAGTGACTGAGTCTTTTGTTAATCAAATCAATTCCATTCCAGAAGTGATCGAATGCCATCACGTGACTGGCGCCGGAGACTTTATGTTGAAAATTATTTCAAAAGATATTTCAACCTACCAGAAATTGATGTTGGAAAAAATAAACGAAATCGAAGAGGTTTCAGCGACATCTACGATGGTAATCTTGTCTACCTTCAAAGAAAGCAAGGTTTTGCCTATTCCTTGATCTAATTTACAGGCGATTCATAAACTGTGGCAACATGCGATTTTTCCATGTCGTGAATGTCCCGGCAAGAATTTCTTTTCGAGCCTCACCCACAAGCCAGAGGTAAAATCTAAGGTTAAATACACTGGCAATCATCGGGCCGAGCATCTCCTCGCATCGAATTAAATGACGCAGGTAAGCTTTTGTATATTGGCCATGCGTGTCTTCAGCAAAGAATGGGTCAATGACCGAAAAGTCGGACTTCCATTTCTCATTTTTGATATTGATAATTCCCTCCGTGGTGAATATCATCCCATTTCGGGCATTCCTGGTAGGCATCACGCAGTCAAACATATCTATCCCTAGCCCAATACCCTCTAGAATATTAGCAGGCGTACCCACGCCCATTAAATACCTTGGTTTGTCTTTGGGTAAAATATCGGTTACTTCATCCGCCATTTTGTACATATCTTCCACCGGCTCGCCTACAGAAAGTCCACCGATGGCATTGCCAAATGCATTTTTTGAGGCAATATATTCCGCAGAAACTTTCCGCAAATCTGAATAGACACTTCCCTGAACAATTAGAAAGAGTACTTGTTGGTACCCGTATTTAGGGGATGTCTCGTCAAAACGCGTAATGCAGCGATCCAGCCAACGATGCGTCATGTCCATCGAGTTTCGCGCATATTCGTAGGTACAAGGATAGGGCGTACATTCGTCAAATGCCATGATGATATCTGCGCCGATCGTTCGCTGGATGTCCATCACATATTCGGGGCTAAAAAAATGCGTGCTACCGTCAATGTGAGATTTGAATTTCACTCCCTCCTCGACAATCTTTCTTCCAGTTCCGGCCAATGAATATACTTGGTATCCTCCCGAATCGGTCAATATGGGCTTATCCCAACCGTTGAACCGATGCAGGCCACCCGCCGCTTCGATGATTTCTAAGCCTGGACGAAGGTATAAATGGTAGGTATTTCCCAAAATTATTTGGGCATTAATGGGCTTGCTTAATTCTGAAATATGGACGGCTTTCACCGTACCGGCGGTTCCTACCGGCATGAAAATGGGCGTTTGGATAGTCCCATGGTCTGTTGTTATTTCCCCCGCACGCGCTTTTGAGCTTGGATCCGTATGACTTATTTCAAATTTCATTCGGCAAAGCTAGGCAAAAAATTAATGGATGAATGGCAAATGCGTTGAAAAACATTTGCCATTCACACAGAATTACTCAACTTTCATAATCCCATTCATAATTCGCCAGTGACCGGGGAATGTACATAAGAATGGATAATTTCCAGGGACCGTTGGCGCCTTAAAGACCACTTTCACACGGCCATTTGGCTCAACCAATGGCGTATAAGCTAAAATTTCTGGCAACGAAGGAATGTAGTTTTTAGCGACCCCGTCAGATGCCGTAATCATTTTATCCGCTGCTAAGCCGATCTTCTCTTCACTTTTTAAAGCTCCTAGCACCCAGTTATGTGGCATCGCATCGGTATTTTCAAAAATCAATTCAACTGTGGACCCTGCAGGAACCGTGAATTCTTTTTGATCATATTTCATGGCTTCCGGTACCGTTTTTAATACTCGAGTAACTACCTCACCAGCAACTTTTAAAGCAGGAATTTCTAGTTTCCAAGCCATTGCCAAGCGACTTAAATATTCCAAATCGACCGTGCGAACTATAGGCGCCAAACTAGCTAAATAATCCTTAGATTCTGGCAATAAATTAGCCGATCTTTTAACATTCCAAGTCGCAGAAGCTCCTTTTAATGCGGCTCCAAAGGCAGGGGAAGAGTTTTCTTTCATCTTTTGAAGATGTTGTACCACCTCATCGGCCGACCATGAAACTGCACCGGCACGGAATAATTTTTCGACCATTAATACATTTAATCCGGCTGATTGTGATACATCAATGGCCTTTCGATAGATGTTATTGGAACGTTCTTTTTCACCTAAAACGGCATTGCGATCTAATTGAATTTCCATGATGTATTTCCCCGCGGTTTCAGGGGTCCAACCAAAATTTCCGACCCATGGACCATTATTATTTTTAGTCACAGAAACAGTTTCGCCAGGAGCCACACCATCCACAAACGTATAGGATTCATAATCGATGCGACTTCCCATGCCTTCAATTTTAATGCTTAATGGCAATGGAGTGCCTTTTGGAAGGGCAACATCTCCTCTGTTTTTTACTCGAACGGTGAAGGGTAAACCTTCCCGAAGTTTGAAATTTCCTCCTTTGATTTGAATTTCTTGTACGACCAAATCGATACCGGATGCTGATCCTTCAGGATTAGGGTTTGCCATATTTTTACCTAAGGATTCTGCGACCACAGGGATCTTTTTTGAGCCTTCTGACTCGATAAAGGATGTTCTTCTCGAACCCATATGACCCATCATATAAGCGGAATAGGCCTCTGGGAGCCAGCGGTCTTTTGCGCTTTGTTCCGTAGAAATTTTGGCCAACATCGCTTTTTCGACTTCCGGTGAGTTAGGCATTTCAATGAATGCCAAAACGGTGTTTAAGACCACAAGCGTGTCTTTATCGGCTAGTAATTTCTTTTCTAACAATAATTTGGCCATCTCAGCAGTTCTCGGTAAAACCTGTACCGCCTGCTTTCTTACCGCACCACTTGTATGCGATAAGGCATTTTTTAACGCAATTTTCACGGCTGGCATCTCTAAAGCACCTAATCCTTCCAAAGTTCTAAGCGCATGAATGGCTCCCACCGCTAAACCTATTTCATCTGTTTTAGCCGTAGCCAAAACTTTTAAAAGTGCTGGAACTACGTCTTTATTGCCTCTTTCAACTAGTAGTCTTTGAGCTTGTAAACGCCAAAATAAATTCGAATTACTTAAAGCCGCCACGCAATTTTCTGGAGAATTTAAGTTGACCGGAGTATAAGCAGGCGCTTGATTATAGCCTACTCGGTAAATTCTACCATGCGTATAATCCCGCAAATCATGGTCATAGGCATTGCCTAAACCATTGGTCCAACCTTTTGGCGTGGGATTATGTTGGATGATGAAACTATACCAATCCGCAATCCAAAGCGCTCCATCCGGACCCACTTGCGCAAATACCGGAGAAACCCACTCATCCGCCCCAGCCAAGAAATTAAATGCTTCTTGGTCATTGAAATCGGCCCCGGTTTTTACGGTTCTATTTTGGTGTACCACGTGGCCTGTTGGCTCCGAAACGAAGGCAATTTGGTTCCAATATTTTTTAGGAAACGCGCGTGCCGAATAAAAATTATGACCAGCAGCAGCGGTATATCCTCCAAAAACATCCACTTGACGTACTTTTTTGGTGATTGTCTTCATGTCTTTATGGGTGTCAATATTCTTACTTCCATTTAGACTGAAGGGCGCATTCCAGATGTTACGGTGGGGAATAGCCATGTACCAACCGTGTGCATTGTTGGCCGTCGAACCAAATACATCTCCCGCCTCATTAAAATCAAAACCCCATGTATTATTAGAAGTCGTTGTCATGTGCTCCATTTTGGAACCATCGGGTTTAAACCTGAAAAAGGCCTGAGCAAACTGCAATGAATCAGCACCCACTTTTCCTTTGTATCCTGAATAACCGACACAACCCCAAATCCAGTTATCAAATCCATAATGTAAATTAGACGGTCCAGCATGCGTATCACCAGTTCCAAAACCCGTGATTAACACTTTTTGCTGATCAGCAACCCCATCTCCATTGGTATCTTTGATGAATAAAATATGTGGTGCTTGGGAAACAACCAATCCTCCGTTGGCAAAAACCATACCGGTAGGAATACTTAAACCCTCCGCAAACCGAGTAAATTTATCTGCTTTACCATCGTTATTCGTGTCTTCGCAACGTAAAATATAGTCGCTTCCGCCACTCGCCTTGCGCTCATTGGGATAGTCTTTAGTAATCAACACGTATAATAAACCTTTTTCGTCCCATGCCATCGCGATGGGGTGCATGACATTGGGCTCAGAGGCAAAAACCTGTAAATTAAAATCAACCGGAATTTGAATGTATTTCACAGATTCCTCAGGACTTAAGGGCAATTGCTGCAATTGTACTCCGGGACGCTTTTCGTAGTTGGGCAGTCTGGCTTCGCGATAAGCTAGCGGAGCTAATTTTAATTGGTCCAACAAAGCTCTTTTTTCTTCACCGACCGCATATAAAATACCTTGGGTGACTAATTGTTGGAATCCTTCCGTGTCCCAAGTTCTTTCATCGTGACCGTAGGCCGTATAAAAAACATTTCCTTTTCCATAGGTACGAA
>CAMBGA010000151.1 GCA_945866095.1 Spirosoma fluviale | reverse complement strand
GGGATGGCACTTTAATAATTGAGCCTCAACCAGATCAGCAAGTTGACAGTTTAGAAAAATTGTCCTTTTTGCCTCATGTTATATCTAATTTAAAGAAGATTAATGAAGAATTAGACTTTGAATTAGTCATGGTCACCAACCAAGATGGATTAGGTACTACCTCATTTCCAGAAGAAACATTTTGGCCAGCCCAAAACAAAATGTTGGAAACGTTAGCTTCTGAAGGGATTTTATTTTCGAATATTTTAATTGACAAATCTTTTGCTCAAGATAATCTTCCTACTAGAAAACCAGGTCTAGGTTTGTTGGGTGAGTACCTGACGGCCAAGTATGACTTAAAAAATTCATTTGTCATTGGCGATCGAATCACCGACATTCAATTGGCGAAAAACTTAGGTGCAAAAGCATTCTTGATTAGTGATTTAGAGGTACCCACTGAATTAAAATCAATCATAGCGCTACAAACTACTCATTGGAATGAGATATATTCTTATTTAAAATTACCTGAGCGCATCATCATTCATACGAGAAATACGAATGAGACTAAAATTTCGATCCAATTGAACCTAGATGGGAAAGGAAATGCCAATAATCAAACTGGTTTAGCCTTTTTTGATCATATGTTAGATCAAATCGCAAAGCATGGTAACCTTGACCTTAGCATACAAGTCAATGGTGATTTACATATAGACGAACATCATACCATAGAAGATACTGGAATTGCCTTGGGTGAAGCATTTACATTGGCATTAGGTCAAAAGAAAGGCATCGCTCGATACGGATTTTTATTGCCCATGGATGATTGTTTAGCCCAAATAGCTTTAGATTTTTCTGGTCGAAATTGGCTCGTTTGGGAGGCTGAATTTAAAAGAGAGAAGATCGGCGAGATGCCAACTGAAATGTTCAGTCACTTCTTTAAATCATTTTCGGATGGTGCTAAATGTAATCTAAATATTAAAGCTGAAGGAGAAAACGAGCATCATAAAATTGAATCGATTTTTAAGGCTTTTGCCAAATCAATCCAATTAGCCGTTAAAAGAGATATAAATAATTTAAATTCTTTGCCTAGCACAAAAGGATTACTATAATTAATTTCATAATTTTGAGTAAAATTTAACACCATATGGGATATTCAGGAGCCGCCTTTTTTATCATTTTATTTGCAGTAGCTATCATTGTAGGAGCTAAACTTCAACATATTTACAAGGAAAGAGGCAAATAAAAAATTAAAGTATTCCTTCATCGGCAAAACTGAAATAGGTTTCTGAAGACACAATTAAGTGATCAGAAATCTGTATTTCAAATAAGTTTGCTGCTTCAATAATCTTTTTAGTCAAATGCTTATCAGCCTGACTTGGTTGTAATTGACCAGAAGGATGATTATGTGCCAATATGATGGCTGAAGATGTTTGCTCTAAAGCAGATTTAAACAATAATTTTATATCCACAGAAGTACCCGCTACGCCACCTACGCTAAATTTTTCTAATTTAATTAATCGAGAAGCGCGATTTAAATGAATAATCCAAAATTCTTCATGCGCTAAATCACTTAAGTGGGGTCTCAATAAGTTATAAGCATCTTTAGAAGCCAATATAGTGTCTATACGATGTGTCGTTTCAAAAACCATTCGCCGTCGACCTAGCTCTAATGCAGCCACTAAAACAGCTGATTTAGCTTTCCCAATCCCTTTGAATTTCATGAAGTCAAATTGATTAAAGCGGCCTAACTTATTCAAATCCCCCTGAATGGAGTTCAATATATCCTTGGAAAGATCTAATGCTGATTTATTTGGAATCCCTGATCCAATCAACAAGGAAAATATTTCTTCAATCCGTAAGGTATCCTTCCCCTTAATTGCCATCAACTCACGTGGCCTTTCCTCTAATCGAATTTCTTTGATTTTACCTCCATTAAGTAAATAATTCATTTGAACATTTTTCCTGAAGGTAATCCTTATAAACAAGAAAACCCCGCGATTGCGGGGTTTATCAATATGTTGATAATCTATAACTATGCGGCTAATTTATTGGCCAACTTAGCTAATTTAGAATTTTGATTTGCTGCTTTATTCTTATGAATGATGTTTTTCTTAGCTAGTTTATCTAAAGCAGAAGAAACCTTTTTGTACAAATCAACAACTATGGTTTTATCTGTAGCCAAACGCAGATTTTTAATCATCGTACGAGTAGACTTGTGTTGATAACGGTTACGCAAACGCTTTGATTCATTTGCTCTAATACGCTTTAATGCTGATTTATGATTTGCCATTGTTTTAAATAATCTTCTTCTTCTAATAAAATTGAAATGCAAAATTAAACAAAATGATTTTAAAACACAACATCCTAAACAAAAAAAGCAGTCAGATCCTTATAATTTTAATCCTGACACTTCATTCTAGCGCATTTTCAAGCAAATTAATCAAACCTTGGGGATTTTTTGCACATAAAAAAATAAACACGCTGGCCATATATACCTTACCTGTGGATATGATAACATTTTACAAAAGGCATCAAAAGGAAATCGAGAGTTTATCGGTTTTGCCGGATCAACGAAGATACATCATGGACAATGAGGCATCTAGGCATTATATTGATTTAGACCGTTACAAGATTTCAGACATTCACTATACGACTTGGGCCGAAATAACAAAGAACATCCATTCAGATAGTTTGGTCAAGCATGGGATCGTTCCTTGGCACATTCCCATTTTATACCAACAATTGAAATATGCGTTTGTTCGTCGAGATACTGTTATGGTAATTAAACTATCGGCCGAAATGGGACATTACGTCGGCGATTTACATTTTCCCTTACATACCACATCGAATTATGATGGCCAAAAAACGGGGCAAACAGGATTACATGCTTTTTGGGAATCACGAATTCCTGAATTATTACATGAGGCATTAGAGGAGTGGGTTGGCCCAGCTAATTTCATCCCCAATGTAACTAAATCTACCTGGGATTGGGTATTGGAATCACATCGTGAAGTAAAAATTTTAATCGACCAAGAAGCGAAATTAAATTCCAGTTTTAAACAATCAAAAAAGTATACTTTCGAAAAAAAGGGTGGCGTATTACAAAAGAATTATAGCGTAGAATACAGCAAAAAATATCACCAAGTACTTGACCATCAAATAGAAAATAGATTTCAAAGTGCATATAAACATGTAGGTGATATTTGGTATTCAGCGTGGATTGAAGCGGGCCAACCCTTTTTTAAATAAAATTTTGCAATTTTACAGCATGGAAGACATAAAATTTGTACAGCTAAAACCAGGAAAAGATTCACCAGTAAAAAGATTCCATCCTTGGATTTTCTCAGGAGCTATCTTAAAGCAAAGTGATCATTTAAAAGATGGAGACTGGGTCAAGGTCATTAGTTCAAGAGATGAGTTCTTAGGTACAGGTCATTTTCATCACGGAAGTATTTCTGTCAAAATTGTTTCTTTCAAAGAAATCACATCCAAAGAAGAATTCTGGATACAAAGAATTCAAAATGCTTCTGATTTAAGGCAAAAGCTACCCTTGGGAGAAACTAACGCTTATCGACTAATCCATGGGGAAGGAGACGGTTGCCCTGGACTGGTGATTGACCATTACAATGGAGTTTTTGTATTTCAGGCGCATACCATAGGGATGCATTTAGATCGCCTAGAGGTAGTCAAAGCGCTGAAGCATGTATTCGGGAAAAAGATTAAAGCCATTTATGATAAAAGTAAGGAAACCTTGCCGCCTGAATATGCACAAAATTGCAACAATGACTATTTAGAGGGAAGTGCTAAAACACCACATGAAATCGTAGAAAATGGGATAAAATTTTCTGTAAATTGGATTACGGGTCAAAAAACAGGTTTCTTCATTGACCAGCGCGATAATAGACAATTGCTATCACTATATTCAAAAGGCAAGACCATCTTAAATACATTTTGCTATTCCGGCGGGTTTTCGATGTATGCATTAAAAGAAGGTGCCAAGAGAGTTGTGTCTCTGGACACCTCTGCTAAAGCCATTGATTTAGTCAACATCAATTTGACCTTAAACGAATTCACTACTAAAAAGCATGAATCCATTGTAGGCGAAACCCTACCCTATTTAAAGAATTGTGAAGAGGAATTTGATATTATTATATTGGATCCTCCCGCGTTTGCTAAATCGATTAGCAGTAAACACAAGGCGCTACAAGGGTATCAAAAAATCAATTACTTAGCCATCAAGAAGATTAAGAAAAACGGCCTTATTTTCACATATTCATGCTCTCAAGTAATTACAAGAGACTTATTTTACAACATGTTAGTCGCCGCAGGAATAGAGACCGGTAGAGAAATCCAAGTAATTCATCAAATGACTCAGGCACCCGATCATCCGATCAACTTATTTCACCCAGAAAGTAATTACCTAAAAGGTTTTGTGTTAAGAGTTATCTAATTGACAAAACGGAAGATGCGATTCCAGCGAATTTTACCAGAGAAAAGACCTTTATTAGGATCTAATGACATCCAGACAAATACAGCCTTTCCTACGATATGATCAGCAGGAACAAAACCCCAAAACCGAGAATCTGCTGAATTGTGGCGATTATCCCCCATCATAAAATAATAATCTTGTTTAAAAGTATAGCTGTTCAATACCTTTCCATTCTGTAAAATTTTATCTCCGTCGATAGTTATGCCATCGTTTCCTTCATACTTTTGAATGGCCTCTTGGTATAATTTAACATTTTTTGCGTCTAAATTGACCATCCAACCTTTTGCCGGAATTTGCAATGGTCCAAACCAATCTCTATTCCATTTAAAGGAAGTAGTGTCATGAGGGAAAATGGCTTCAAATGCCTGTCCTTTGACATCTTTAAATGAATCATAATCAAAAGTTTTAGCAAATGAAGATTTAGAAATTTCTGAAATCTTAACATGCGAGGTATTCAATTTATACCCGACCAATTGGTTTAATGAGTCAGCAAGAGGCAACCAATCTGCTGAATC
>CAMBGA010000150.1 GCA_945866095.1 Spirosoma fluviale | reverse complement strand
GGTTTATGTTTACGGGGTTCATCCGGATAGTGCAGCGGCTCAGTTAAAAAATAAATATGACGCCAAGCCAGAATTAGAGTTAAAAGCAAATGCGCTTCGAGAGAAAATGTTTAGTGGAAAAAGCATCAACCAAGGAAATTAGTCTTTCCTTAAAAAATATTTCAAAGCCGGTTTATCCGGCTTTTTTTATTGCCCAAACCACTCGCGAATAAAAGTGAGTTGGTAAATCGCCCCCGTATATAACAAGGCCCACAAGAGCGAAGATATGGCCATAAAAAAGAGTACACGCGGCAAAGACACCTTGAAAGACAAGGCCAATAAACTCCCTCCAATCGGCGTAAAAATCAGTGGCGTAAGCGCAGCAATCCCTTTAATTCCAAATTTTTGCCAGATCTGAACGGCATAACGCACTCGCTTTGAAAATAAAATTGCTTTCTTCTTTCTGAATCGACCGATAAAACCGATGATTAATTTACCCATACTTAAGGTCAATGAAATCGTTATCATAGCGCCCATCCAAGTAAAAATAACGGTTTCATACCAGGTCAATCCTAGACCAAATCCGGTAATAGGACCGGCGATAAATTTTAAACCTGTGGCAATCATCACTCCGGAATAGGCTCCCCAAGACATATTTACTTTGATTTATAGGCGTCAATTCCTTTTTTAAGAAACGAAATAAAATGATTAATATCAGCGTTAAAAGCGACTGGCGGAACCATGGGTGCGCCATCCTTTCTCGGATCTAAAAGTACATAATGAGGTTGGGCATTGGAATTAAATCGAGAGATTTGAAAATCTAAATTTTGATCGCCCAAAGTCTTTTTTTCTTGGCCATCAGCTTTAGAGATATACCACTTATTTTCAGGGAGCTCCGTTTTATCGTCACAATATAAAGCGACGACAACATAGTCGTTCTTAAGAATGGACAAAACCGCGGGGTCAGACCACACATATTCCTCCATTTTTCTGCAGTTGACACATCCATGTCCCGTAAAGTCGATAAAAAGGGGCTTGCCAACTTCTTGGGCATAAGCCTTCGCCTCCTCAAAATCAAAAAAGCCATTCAGCCCTAAAGGCAATTTTAAAAATTCGCTGTATTTAACGGATGATGAGGAACGCGACGAATTCCTATTTTCTTCACTTAATGGTGTGGATCCCTTAAAATCCTGACTTGACATGGGAGGCAACCAACCCGACAAACCCTTTAATGGAGCACCAAACATGCCTGGAGTTAAATAAATGACGAAGGCAAGAAAAGCGGTGGCAAAAAGCGCGCGGGGAACAGATAATTTTCCAGAGGGTCCATCATGAGGCAAGGAAATTTTACCAAATAAATACAAGGTTAAAGCAGTAAAGATGGCAATCCAAATGGCTAAAAATATTTCACGATCCAACAAATGCCAATGATACACCTGGTCTGCCACACTTAAAAACTTGAAAGCTAAGGCAATTTCTAAAAATCCCAACACCACTTTTACTTCGTTCATCCAATTGCCCGACTTAGGCATTTTTTGCATAAACCCAGGGAAAATGGCAAACATCGTAAATGGAATCGCAAAGGCCAATGAAAATCCTAGCATCCCTATGATGGGCTTCAAAAATACTCCCTGAGACGAGGCAATCAAGATAGATCCTGCTAATGGTCCCGTGCAAGAAAATGAGACCAAAACCAGCGTAAATGCCATGAAGAACACACCTAATAATCCGCCTTTATCAGACTTCGCGTCGACTTTATTGACCAAACCTGAAGACAACACAATTTCGAATGCCCCCAAAAAAGAAATTCCAAAAAAGATAAAAATGGCAAAGAATAACAGGTTAGGAATCCAATGTGTACTTAAAAAATTAGCAAAACTTGCGCCGGCAAAAAACGCTAAAATGGTGCCAAAAAACACATAGATCAAAACAATAAAGAAGCCATATAAAAAAGCCAATTTTTTCCCCCCTTGTTGTTTAGTGAAAAAACTAACCGTCATGGGAATCAGTGGATACACGCAGGGGGTCAGCAAGGCCAACAAACCAGCGCCCATTGCCACCCAGAAAAACTGCCATAAAGACTGATCGTCTTCTGGTGCTGTTAGTTTTACAGCTAAATTAGAGGCTTTTTTTTTTGAATCCTCTGGCGTAGAGGATGCGCTTAGCTTGGAACTTATCAGAAATGGACCCTTAATTGGCACACACAAACCACTTTCATTCGAACAGGTTTGTGCATCATAAGATCCGTCTATCTTCCAAGAATCTGAGGTAATTTTTACGGTTTGTCGAAATTCAGCTTCCTCCGTGAAATAGGTATATGTACCGTTCCAAATCTCTTTGTCAAATTTTGAATGTGGATTTATGGCCTTCAGAGGTCCGTCAATAGATACGCCTAGACCCTCTTTGATCTTAATGGTCGTGACCACAGGCCCTAATTCCTTGTCGAAATCAGATGAATATAAGTACCAGCCTTTGTCGATTTTAACTTTAAATATAATTTCAGCGCTTTGGCCAACGATGGGGTTTGTTGGCTCCAAAGTCCATGACCATTTAGCCGGTGTGATTTTTTGGGCCAAGCCTGTAAATCCCACAAAACCCAAGAAAAGCAAAATGATTAATTTCAGTTTCATTCTCTATAATTTTAAAATCGCCTCTTCCCCTTTTTTCAAGATTCAAAATTAACAAAAAATAGCGTAACCTCATGGGATATTTATTCAAAAATGGGGAATGATCGTTTTTCTATTCCGTTAAAAATTCGTAATTTTACACTCTTTAAAACGAAATTCAATCCACATTTATTACATGGCTGCTAGCACATTTCCCACCCAGCGAGACGTTGAAATTTTTTCATTAATCCGCGAAGAAGGACATCGACAAGAATTCGGCATCGAATTAATTGCTTCTGAAAACTTCACTTCCCCTCAAGTAATGGAGGCACAAGGAAGTGTTTTGACAAATAAGTATGCAGAAGGCTTACCTGGAAAAAGGTATTATGGAGGTTGTGAGGTGGTCGATGTCGTGGAAACAATTGCCATCGAACGTGCCAAAAAATTATTTGGCGCCACATGGGCGAACGTGCAACCTCACTCAGGTGCGCAAGCGAATGCAGCTGTTTTTTTATCGTTTTTAAATCCAGGAGATAAAATTTTAGGATTTGATTTGGCACATGGGGGACACCTTTCTCATGGTTCACCGGTCAACTTCTCAGGTAAATATTTTCAAGCGTTTTTTTACGGCGTTGAAAAAGAAACAGGTTTAATTGATTGGGATAAAGTAGAGGCAACTGCCTTGAAAGAAAATCCTAGGTTATTAATTTGTGGGGCTTCTGCGTATTCTCGCGATTGGGATTATGCACGTTTAAGAGCTATTGCAGATAAAATAGGTGCCATTTTATTGGCCGATATATCTCATCCATCCGCTTTAATCGCGAAAGGTTTATTGAACGATCCAATGCAACATTGCCATATTGTAACGACAACCACACATAAAACTTTGCGTGGACCTCGAGGTGGTTTGATCATGATGGGCAATGATTTTGAGAATCCATTTGGCTTCAAAACATTGAAGGGTGAATTGAAAATGATGTCGGCCTGTCTCGATGGAGCTGTTTTTCCAGGAACACAAGGAGGACCTTTAGAGCATGTAATTGCCGCAAAAGCGATCGCATTTGGAGAGGCTTTGACGCCAGAATTTGGCCAATATGCCCAACAAGTTAAATCCAATGCGCAAGCCATGGCGAAGGCTTTTTTAAGTAAAGGATATGATATTATTTCTGGGGGAACAGATAATCACTTGATGTTGATTGATTTAAGACCCAAGGGATTAAGTGGCAAATTAGCTGAGAATACGTTAATTCAAGCGGACATTACCATCAACAAAAACATGGTTCCTTTTGATGATAAATCACCATTTGTGACTTCAGGAATGCGAGTAGGTACAGCGGCCATGACCACCCGAGGATTAAAAGAAAATGACATGAGCCAGATTGTTGACATGATCGACAAAGCCCTCATGCACCATGATAATGAATCTGTTTTAAAACAGATTAAAGGAGAAGTTAATGAGTGGGTTAAACAATTCCCGCTTTATTTATAAAATA
Organism: Spirosoma fluviale; assembly: GCA_945866095.1. Lineage (GTDB taxonomy): Bacteria > Bacteroidota > Bacteroidia > Cytophagales > Spirosomataceae > Aquirufa > Aquirufa fluvialis_A. Next base: position 930 of record CAMBGA010000150.1, on the reverse strand, counting down.
GCATATGGCCACAGACCAAGATTGGGAAAATGATTTTGATGACGACGTAGAAGAGAAAGATGGGACTGAAATGTCGTTTCTAGACCATTTAGAGGAGTTACGTTGGCACATCATGCGATCCATCGCTGCGATTTTAGTTTTCACCATTGCCGCATGGATTTTTAGAAATGAGATTTTTGGCAACATTATCATGGGGCCAACAAAAGTCGATTTTGCGACCAATTTAGCGCTTTGTCATTTAGCCGACATCACAGGTTGGGCTAGTTTGTGTATGCAAAAAGCGGACTTCATTCTGCAAAGTAGAGAGGTTTCAGGTCAATTTATGATGGCATTAACACAATCCATTATTGTTGGATTATTGTTTTCCTTCCCCTATGCGTTTTTTGAGCTTTGGAGATTCATTAAGCCAGGCTTAAAAAACAAAGAATTAAAAGCAGCGAAAGGAGCCGTTTTCTGGGTATCCACCTTATTTTTCATGGGGGTTTCCTTTGGTTATTATGTGGTGGCTCCGATGGCGATCAACTTTCTAGCTAATTTCAAATTGGATGCTACGATTCAAAATCAGTTTGACGTTAATGATTATATCTCATTATTATCCATGCTTACGCTTGCGTGCGGATTGACATTCCAACTACCCATGGTGGCTTTTGTGTTATCCCAAGTAGGTATTCTAACACCTTCTTTCATGAGGGAATATAGGAAGCATGCGATGATTGTCATCTTAATTGTCGCAGCGATCATCACCCCTTCACCCGATGTGATTTCCCAACTCCTTGTGGCTTTTCCACTGTTAGGATTGTATGAAATCAGTATCTGGGTATCTGGAAGAGTCCTAAGAAAAAAAATGAGGGAAGAAGCCCTTGAATCGAATTCTTAATTGAATTCAACTAACACAATCGTATGAATTACTTATCGGCGGAAAATATTTCA
>CAMBGA010000149.1 GCA_945866095.1 Spirosoma fluviale | reverse complement strand
ACTTATTTTTAGGAATTAAAGTCAAAAAATACAAATATCCCTGAATTATATTTAGTTTTATTTCTGAAAAAGAAATAATGATTGAAGACCGCATAATTCTTGGAATTGACCCTGGAACAACCGTCATGGGTTATGGCTTAATTCAAGTGAAAAACGGAAAATTAACAATGCTTAATTTTGGAATTATTCAGTTAAATAAACTTGCTAATCATCCTGAAAAATTAAAACGGATTTTGGATCGCTTAAATGGCTTAATTGAGGAATTTCATCCGGATGAAATGGCAATAGAAGCTCCTTTTTTTGGTAAAAATGTGCAGTCAATGCTTAAATTAGGAAGAGCTCAAGGAGTAGCAATTGCTTCCTGTTTAAATCACAATATTCCTTTTGAAGAATATTCACCTAGAAGAATAAAACAAGCGGTTACAGGAAATGGAAATGCTTCGAAAGAACAGGTTGCGGCTATGCTTCAAAAATTATTAGCATTTGATGACATTCCAAAATATCTAGATGCTACTGACGGATTAGCAGTTGCTGTTTGTCATTATTTCTCAAAAGGAATAGGAGAACACAATAAAGGGAATGGAGGGTCCTGGAAAGGATTTTTATCTCAAAATCCTAAGCGAGAAAAGAAATGAAAATCATAAATATTTATACTGATGGTTCGTCAAGAGGAAATCCTGGACCCGGTGGATTTGGAGTTATTTTACAATTTGGTGTACAAGTGAAAGAGCTTTCTCAGGGTTTTCGTAGAACAACAAATAACCGAATGGAACTATTAGCAGTAATTTATGCACTTGAAAATTTAAAAACAAACAAATACCCTGTTCATATTTATTCTGATTCAAAATATGTAATTGACGCCATTTCTAAAAAATGGGTTTTTGGCTGGGAAAAGAAAAACTTTAAGGGGAAAAAAAATGCCGATTTATGGCTGCGCTATTTAGAGCTTCATCCTAAATTCGAACTCAATTTTATTTGGGTAAAAGGACACGATGGACATCCAGAAAATGAAAAGTGTGATGTTCTAGCATTTAATGCTGCATCAAATAACCCTCAAAAAATAGATTTCTTTTTTGAAGAGGAAGAAAAATAATGCCTTATTGATTAACGAGTGTAATATACCCTGTTTTATCAAATTCGGTTCCTTCATTTAACAAACCTTTTAAGCGATAGAAATAAACCCCATCTTTGCATTTTTCGCCTCCATTAGTTTTTGCATCCCATAAAAATAATGGGGAAGATGGATCCCTATCTTTTTCAAATATAGTATTCCCCCACCTATTCAAAACGGTAAAAACAAATGAAGAAAAATAATCAGCATCTAAAGCAAAAATATCATTAGTCCCATCTCCATTTGGAGTGAATACATTTGGTAAAATAGAAACGACAGAGTTTATTGTAATTATAATACTATCAGTACTTGTGCAGCCCTCGGAAGTTGTAATTATAAGTGAAACAGTATAAAATCCATTAGAAGTATAGGTTTGGGCAGGAGGATTTTCAAAAATTGAAGTTGATCCGTTTCCAAAATCCCATAAATAACTTACAATTGGTGACCCAGTATAAGAAGATTGATTAATAACCGTAACTGGTGTATTCATAGCAACTGGATTCGGACTTGCAGAAAAATTTGCATTAAGAATATTGGTAATATTTATTGGTGGATTTATAGGATAAACAACTTCACAACCTGCTGCATCCGTTAACGTAACGTTTGGTGAATAGGTTCCTAAATTATAATCATGCTCAAAACTCAGGTTAGACTGAGTAGTACCATCACCTAAATCCCACAATGCTGATTCAATATTGTTTTGGTTTGTTATGAAGAAATTTACTGTTTGAGAGCAAGTATCAGAATATTGAGGATTACCACTTGGACCTCCAACCATTATATAATCATTGAATAATGTATCGTCTTGACAACCATATTGATCAGAAATAGTTAGTGACAAATCATAAGTGCCAGGAAAAAGATAGGTGTTTGATGGGTTTTGTAAAGCAGATTGATTGCCATTACCAAAATCCCACAGCCAAGTATTTATTGTTCCATAAGAAGTTGATGCATCTAAATAATCTCCTGTTATTGGAGGGCAGGGAACAGAATTGGGAAGATTTTCAGTGAAATCAGCGTTAGGAACAGATGTTATAAAAGAAATTGTTGCAATGTCTTGGCATCCATTAATATCTTGTGCGACTAAAATCAAATTATGAATTGCACTGTTTTCACCTGGTGGTAAATTTGCTTCAATATATGGTAGAGATGGATTGATATCGGTAGATAGCGTAACACCACTTGTATCGTCTAAATACCATTGATATGTAACAGGTGAAACACCCACTGATAAATTGTCTGTATTAAGTACACTGCCATTACACACAAGATTATCCAATGTAAAAAATGCATTTGGAGTTGTAAGAGTAATTTCTTTCGTTGAAGAACTAGAACAGCCAAAATCATTATAAGCTGTTAAGGTTGCAACATAAACACCTTCACCTATAAACGTATGTTGAACAGATGTTTGTGGAGGTTGTGAAATACAAGTTATTCTAAATGTAGAGGGATTAGTTCCTCCAACAATTGTTATAGTATCATATAAATTATATCCAGAACCTGCATTATTTATAGTTACTGCATCTACTGAACCGATAATAGTGGTTATATCTACAGTTAATCCTAAACCACTACCTCCAGTTGTTGCGATATTATTTGCAGTAGAATATCCACTCCCTGATGTTAGCAAATTAATTGTACTTGGTACGCCGAGATCTGGAACAGGTAAAGTAGTTATTCCCGGTGAGCCATCGGAAAAAGTCCAATCAAAATGATTCATAGGATTAAATGAACAGGGTTGAACAGTCAAATTTAATAATGTAACCAAGTGAGGAGAACATCCGCCCTCATCAGCTGCTTGTGTCGATACTACAGCAAAAGGAGGAGATAAAACTTTTATAGATTCGGTACTTGAAGACAAGCAACCTACTTCGTTAGTTGTAATAAGAGTAATTACAAATGTCCCAGCTGCAGGATATGTATAAGTGGGATTTTGTACATCATTTAAAAATTCATTATTTCCCATATTGTAAGAAAAATAATCAATATTATGTGAACTCCAAGATGTACTTAAATCGGTGAGTTCAAGCTCGACTCCTTGGCAAATAGTATCGTTAGGAATTGAGAAGTCTGAAGTAATACGCGAGACATAAAAAAATTGTTTGCTGGTATCGCTACAGCCTGTTGTTAAATTATGAATTACTTGCTGAATTTCATAGGTTCCGTAAATTGAATAATTATGAGTGGTGTCTCCTACATCTGCGTCGTCTAGCTCAGCATCATTTAATACTGTATTTGGTGAGCCATCACCCCACTGCCAAATCATTTGAACATTGTCACTTAAGAGTCCGTGAACAGAGGTATCACTTACTATCGCCACAGCTGGAGAAGCAGCAGAAACTAAAAAAATGGGATTACAAATTAGATTTGTATCAAGATCAAAGAATGCTTTTGGAGCGTTGATATAGACCATATCATTCATAACAAGCGTATCTTTGCAACCTAAATAATCAACAACTAACATAACATCAAAGTACCCTGAATCTGATTCAAATTGATAGGTTGGATTTTGATCTGTTGATATAGAAACATCATTAAAATCCCAAAAATAAGTGATTTGAGTAGAATCAGGATTTGCAGGACTAACTACAACAGAAGAAGTGAACTCAAAATCAGTATTAATACAATTTTCAGGTGAATCAACACTAATATTAATTGAATTTACCTGTCCTACTGTTATAAAATTATCTAAAACCGTTGTCCCTGAACAACCTGACTGAGTTGTTACACTTAGAGAAACATCATAAAAACCTAAGGTAGTATATGATTGAGCTGGAGGATTTTGACCATTAAAAGTTACACCATTACCAAAATCCCAAGTCCAATTATTAATTAAATTTGTAGACGATGGGGAAGCAGATAGATCTGAAAATTGAACAGTTAAACTATCGCAACCACCTTCAAAATCTGCTGAAAAAATTGGGGCGACATCACTTATTGAAATAAAATTTGGAATCGAAATAGTTCCTGTGCAGCCTAAGGAAGTGGTTATTGTAAGAGAAACAGTATAAGATCCATTAGAGCTATAAGTTTGAGCAGGAGGATTTTCAAGTATTGAAGTCAATCCGTTTCCAAAATTCCATAAATAACTTGAACCTACAACAGATGGTGTAGTATTATTAAAATTAATTGATGAAGGTGCACAATTACTACTTATTGGTGCAACAAAAGTTGGTGTAGGAATGGGTTGAATAATTATTTGTTGTGATGCAGAGGAAGTAAACCCATTTGCAGATGTTGTAAGTAAAGTCACATTATAAGTTCCTGCGCTAGTGAAAGTATGAGTTGGGCTCGTTAAAGTTGAAAAAGTACTATCACCAAAATTCCATTGATAGGAAAGTGCCGAAGCTCCTCCGTTAGATGTATTTGTAAATACAGTTGTTGCTCCAATACAAGCAGTAGATGGAAGAGCAGAAAAACTTGCTGTTGGAACTTGTGAAAAAGAAAAACAACTTATAAATAGGAAAGGGAGTGTAAATTTAAACATGCTTATCATATGAAAAATTAATTTGTAAAGGTATTTAATTTAAGACTAAAAACAACCTATAAAAGTTGCAAACCAAATAAAAAAATTAATTTCCTTTTTTTAAAATTAAAGTCGTAGAATATCCCGGAACAAAATCAATGGTACAAACTGCACCACCATAACTTCTAACTTCCTTAGACCCTACAATGTATTTTATTTTTGAGGAATCAAGCTCCGATGCATCATAATCTGCACCCTTGATAAGTACATCGGGCTGTAAATATTTAATCAAATCTAGAGGAGTTTCCTCATTAAAAACTAAAACTAAATCAACAAAACCCAAAGCAGCTATTAATAACATTCTGGCTTTCTCTGAATTAATCGGTCGATTATCTGCTTTATTTAATCTTCTAACTGAATCATCGCTATTTACTGCTACAATTAGACGATTCCCAAAATC
>CAMBGA010000148.1 GCA_945866095.1 Spirosoma fluviale | reverse complement strand
TAATTTAAATCAAATAGTACTTTTCAAAGAAATAATCCATACCTTTGCACCTTAAAATTTACGAGCCTTCATTTTATGCAAAGCATCCGCAACATTGCCATTATTGCCCACGTTGACCACGGTAAAACTACTTTAGTTGACAAAATCATTCACGCCTCAAAAATATTTAGAGAGAATCAAGAGTTTGGAGATTTAATTCTAGATAACAATGATTTGGAGCGTGAGCGAGGCATAACAATTACCTCAAAAAACGTATCCGTACGCTACAATGGAGTTAAGATAAATATTATTGACACTCCTGGTCACGCCGACTTTGGAGGAGAAGTAGAGCGTGTTTTACGTATGGCTGATGGTGTTTTACTATTAGTTGACGCATTTGAAGGCCCAATGCCTCAAACTCGTTTCGTATTATCTAAGGCGATTGCTTTGGGTCTTAAGCCGATTGTTGTAGTCAACAAAGTAGACAAGGAGAATTGTCGTCCAGATGAAGTTCATGAGCAAGTTTTTGACTTAATGTTCAATTTGGATGCGTCAGAGGAGCAATTAGATTTTCCATGTATTTATGGATCGTCGAAGCAAGGGTGGATGAGTGAAGATTGGAAGGCTCCTAAAGATAACATCATTGCATTATTAGATTCTATTATTAAAAATATTCCTGCATCCAAGGTTCAAGAAGGAACCCCACAAATGCAAATTACCTCATTAGATTATTCGTCTTTTGTGGGTCGTATTGCCATCGGGCGTTTAGAAAGAGGAACATTGACAGAGGGAATGCAAATTGCCCTTTGTAAAGCAGATGGAAGTACCAAGAAAATGCGCATCAAGGAACTTCAAGTATTTGAAGGTTTAGGTAAAGTGAGGGTGGAAAAAGTAGAATGCGGAGAAATTTGCGCCATTACTGGTATTGAGGATTTTGAAATTGGCGACACAGTTGCTGATGCTGAAAACCCGGAGGCTTTGGAGCGTATTGCTATCGACGAACCTACGATGAATATGTTGTTTACGATCAACAACTCTCCATTTTTTGGTAAAGAGGGTAAATTGGTTACTTCTCGTCATATTCGTGAGCGTTTATTCAAGGAGACTGAAAAGAATTTGGCCTTAAAAGTAATGAACACTGAGAGTGAAGATAAATTCTTAGTTTTTGGTCGAGGAATTTTACATTTATCCGTGCTCATTGAAACGATGCGTCGGGAAGGATATGAGTTACAAGTAGGCCAACCCCAAGTAATTTTCAAAGAAGGTGAAAATGGAGAGCGTTTAGAGCCTATTGAAACTTTGGTTGTAGATGTACCTGCGGAAGTTGCCGGAAAGGTGATTGAACTTGCAACCCAAGGAAAAGGAGAATTGTTGATTATGGAACCTAAAGGCGACCTTCAACATTTAGAATTTAATATACCTTCTAGGGGTTTAATCGGTTTAAGATCAAAAGTATTAACCGCAACATTTGGTGAAGCCATTATGGCGCACCGTTTTACCGCATATGAGCCTTTTAAAGGACCAATTCCAGGACGTATCAACGGATCATTAATTTCGATGAATACGGGAGCTGCTATTCCCTACGCGATAGATAAATTACAAGATAGAGGCGTATTTTTTATCGATCCAGGCGAAGAGGTTTATACAGGAATGGTTGTAGGAGAGCATAATCGTCAAAATGACATTGAAGTTAACCTACAAAATGCGAAGCAATTAACTAACATGCGTGCTTCTGGAACAGATACAAACGCTAAAATTGCGCCTAAATTAAATTTCTCATTGGAAGAATGTATGGAGTTTATCCAAAAGGATGAATATTTAGAAATTACTCCTAAATCACTTCGAATGCGTAAAATTTGGCTAGATCCCAATGAGCGTAAGCGCAATGAGAAAAAACCAAGCTAATGCAAAAAGACTACCCCAACAGGTAGTCTTTTTTAATACCTGATCGCTGCTCTCTGATCCAAAAAATCTACTTCCTGAATTACATGTTTGGGATAATAAGTCGACCATAAATACTGAAAATAACTCGAAGGTTTCTTTGTAATTAGTATAGTTGAATGATCCCAAGTACGTAACCAGTGAGGTTTCATCAAGAGAGCCGTTTTGGATACCATCACCGTGGCTCCATAGCCTTTAGGTCTAATGGCTGCTTTATTTAAAAGAATGAATTTGTTGTTTTTATAAGGCCAACTGTAATTTTTAGTGGGGTCATAGTAAATTCCTAAGGTGTCACGAACTCCCGCATTAGCCCAAAGCGGACTCAAGTGGCCTTGTATCCAAAGAGGATCCAACCTCAAATCAACCGGAACAAAAAAATAAGATTTCATGCCTGAAATCAGGACAAAAATGGGATAACCATTATATTGAGACAAGAAAGATTGTGGATGGTTTCGTGAGGGGATTACATGAAATATACATTCAAAGCTGATCAGAAAAATTGCCCATGACAAATACCAGCGCTTTCGGAAAATCAACCAGCACCACAAGCATGTGACAAGCAAAAAATAGACGAAGACTTCAATCAAGTGAATTTTAAGGAATGGCAATATCGGGTGAAAAAGATAGACAAACTTAAACATGACAAAATGCAACATTGAAAAACTAAAATCTAATAGAAGTCCCAACCATCGCAATAAAAAATCAAGCTTTAGAAAAACCAAAATAGGAGATGTACTAATAAATAAGAATCCTGTGCCGAGTGAAATAGTCGACAGCACAATTAAAATAGGATTAAGTAATAAGAACCAAAATGGATTGGGAAATTGATAAAAATAATAAATAATTAAAGGCCAAGTAAAAATTTGGGCTGCCAGAGCCACACAGGTTAGCTCCCAAGTATTAGATAAAATAAATTGAAGAGGCCTATATGGTAAATTAATTGTTACCAGAGTTGCCCATTTTTGTTGGAATATAATTAACCCCAACACGGCTAAATAAGACAGTTGAAACCCAGGTTCAAACAATGCCATTGGTTTACATACCAATAGTACGAAACATGAGAAAGCCCATGTATTAATTCCATTTTGATGGTACAAAAATGCCTTAGCGAAAAGCATCACCGAAAACATCCAAGCGGACCTAAGAACAGGGTCAGAAAAACCAGAAATTCCAGCATACGCCCAAAGTAAAATCATCATTAAAATGAAAAAAAGAATTTTGCCATAACGGCCCTTTCGCAATAAAAAGCCTAAAATAAAACTTAGCCCTGCATATAAAAGGCCAACGTGCAAGCCTGAGACCGACAATATATGAATTGCCCCCAAAGAAGAGTAGACCGCCAACGTTTCAAAGTCAATACTCGATTTAACTCCTAAGAGCATCGTTTTTGCCACGTCTAAATTGATTCCTGGATGCATGGCAAGCTCTAATTGTTGGGCCAAATAAGATTGCCACAAGTGGAAATAGTAAACTATATTTTTATTTACAGCAGCTTCATTTAAGAGCATAAATGAATTTTTGGCAATAAATGTGGAGCCATAAATTCCTTTGGCATGAAAATATTCTGACCAGTTTTTTTCAAAGGGAAATGATGGTTGGGGAAAAGGAATCAATGTAGATTGTACGAGCAATCTACTTCCTTTCACAGGCTTATTTACCGTTTTCTCAAGGTATATTTTAAAATTACCAGAACCCTTTTTCCAGTTCTTCTGGTCTAAAAATGCAATGCAATGAACGATTAAACCGATTGATTTAGGCTTGTTTTCTGGAAAATCAATGACCTCAAAAACAAACGTATTTGTTTTTTTTAGATCAAAGTTTAAGTTGGCCCGAGCGTTAAAACCAGCGTTTAAATAACTAGCAATCGGCAATAATAAGCTAAATGAAATACTTAAGAAATTACGAATCTTGAAAAAGCTCCCTATGAAAATAGCCATCCATAGCGCACTTAAAACATAAATAAATGGAGTTGAAAAAAATGGAAAATACGCATACATGCAAATTCCAATCATCCATAAAATGGCAATTCGAAGAAAAGGGAAACGAAGGAAAAAAGAATACAAAGCTTAGGCAGATAGACCTAAAGATAAAATTTTTTCTGACTGATTAAAGCCTCTACTTGATCAGGAACTAGATATTTAATAGACTTGCCATTTTGGATGCAAGATCTAATATAGGTAGCCGAAATTTGTAAAATAGGCGCGTCAATCTTGATAATGCTCTTATGTTGCCATAAATCGGAGGTAGCTATTTCACCTCGAGGATATACATAGAGCGTAAAATAATCAAGTATCTTATCGAAATTTTTCCAACTTTTAAACTGCTCAAGATTATCACCTCCCAAAATCAAAGAAAATTCTTTCGTAGGGTGGCGCTCTGTTAAGTGGATTAACGTATCTATGGTATAAGATGGCTTGGTTAAGCTAAATTCAATATCGCAGGATTTAAAAGCAAAATTATCGGCAATGGCCCTATCAACTAAATCAAGTCGATCGAATTCATGTAATAAGTTTTTGCTTTTTTTATGCGGATTTTGTGGAGAGACGACAAACCAAATTTGATCCAAAGCTGTTTGATTTAATGCGGCTTGGGCAATAATGAGGTGCCCATGATGTATGGGATTAAAAGAGCCAAAAAACAATCCGACTTTCATGTTAGCTTGTGAATTGGGTGAACAATTTCTGTGCCTTTTGGATAGCTAAATCTAACGTATCATTGACTAGAATTACGTCAAATTTATCTTGAAATGACCATTCAAATTTCATTTTGAACACTCGCTTAGATAGCGATTCCTCCGTCTCTGTACCTCTTGACCGAAGCCGTTCTTCTAATATCTCTAAGGAAGGGACTTTGACAAAGATGGCCAAAGCCTTATCCCCATAATACTGTTTTAAAGCGAGTCCCCCTTTAACGTCTACATCAAAAATTACATGCTTTCCACTAGCCCAAATACGCTCAATCTCTGATTTTAGGGTACCATAATAGGCACCGGAGTAGACCTCTTCCCACTCGACAAAAGCGCCTTCATTGATTTTTTCACGAAAATTATCTGGAGTAAGAAAGTAATAATCTTGACCATTTTCTTCTAATCGGCCTCTTTTATCTCGTGTACATGCCGAAATGGAAAAACCTAGATTCGAATTATTTTTCAATAATTCCTTAACGATGGTCGTTTTACCTGATCCCGAAGGGGCCGAAAAAATAATTAATTT
>CAMBGA010000147.1 GCA_945866095.1 Spirosoma fluviale | reverse complement strand
CCATTCATCGCCGATATTTGCGCCATCAATGGTAACATATGTGTTTTGAACTTCCCTTCCCCTAAATTTTCAATCCAAATAGAAGCGTTTTCTTGCATGGATATCTTTTTTGCTTTTTCTTTTTCGGAAGCAATGAAGAAATTCTCCTGCGTCACTTGGCCAAAATCTTTGTAATAAACCCATCTTTGACGAGTCTGATTTAACATTTTATGCACATCGTCTTTCCCAAATAAAGAGGCAGAAGCCATTTTACCATTAGCCGTTTGAAAAAACACAAAAGGAAATAAATCATATACCCCATTGCCGTCCAAATCCCCGTGCCAAATATCCACAGGCTGCTTGGAATTCGCTCTTAATAAAGTGTTTTTTCCCATGTTTCCGGCTACATAATCCATGTCGCCATCATGGTCGAAATCACCACTAGATAAAGAAGTCCAAATACCTGACAATTCCTCCAAACCCGTAGCCTTCAAAAGTGTAAAACGACCCCGGTCATTTTTCAATATTTTAATGTCGGAGAATTCTCCTGCGAGGATGATGTCTTGCCAACCGTCTAAATCATAATCAGTCCAAATTCCATCGCATATTAATCCAACATTGATTAGGTCCTTGGCTAATGTTTGAGTAACGTCCACAAACTTAATATGTCCTTTGACTGACTCATTCTTCAATAAACGTGAAGTGGTGGATTTTGGATATTGGAATGGAACATTGCGCCCTCCCACAAATAGATCTAAATCTCCATCATGATCAAAATCGGATGCTCGAACGGCTGCATTGCTCTCCGTAAATATGGGCAATGATAAAGCATCTAAGGTGAAATTACCTTTGCCATCATTGACATAAATAACATCCTGAAAACTGGCCGCACCTAATTTGTCCTCATTGCCTCCGCGAGCAATATACAAATCCAGATCTCCATCCTGATCAAAATCGGCCAACAAAGAACCCAAATCTTCTCCCAATTTTTTGGGCACTGAAATGCTTTTTTCTAGAGGCTTAGCGTTAAACTGTCCCGCTTGATTTTGGATGTAAAAAATACCCGAATAGAACTTAGCCCCTCCTTGGAAAAAATCTTCCAAGCCATCCCCGTTCACATCCCCGGCCGATAATCCTGGTCCTAATTGGGATAACTTAAAAGGCATTAAATTTTGGTAATTAAAGTCGATGAAGTCATACTCTTGATGCACGTCCACTAAATTCAGTTCCTCCGAAATATCTTTTAATAAAGGCTTATTCGCTTCAAAAAGAGTTTGATACGGCTCTTTTGCTGCATCCATAGAAACCGTTAATATTTGATCCACTCCTGGCTTCTTAATGACTTGCATTTTATCATTAGGCCAAACAATGTGGATTTCCTTTAATTTTCGTTTCGTTCCTAAGCCGATATGAGCCACAGGCTCAACGGAAGATAGGTAGCCGCGGTAAGGAGTATTTTCATAATAAAAGCGTTCCCCATTTTCAAAAACACCTTCAATTTTGGCTCCAAAACCTTGAAGATTTTTTTGATCTCCTTTAAATTTAACACGTAAATAATGCGATTTATCGGCCTGTTCTTCGCGCGAATTATTGCGATATAAAAATGCTTTATCGTTGATATTATTAACAATGTAATCGAGATCTCCATCGTTATCTAGGTCGCCATAAGCGGCTCCATTGGAAAATGAAGGTACACTTAGCCCCCACTTTTCAGTGACATCTTCAAAAGTCAAATCTCCCCGATTGCGGTAGGCGTAATTACTTATTTTGATTACAGGCACTTGTTCTAACATTAAAGCGGAGGACGACAATTGCAAAGTATTGGCCCGATAGAGCATAAAATCACGATCTGTTACATCCCGCGGATATCCATTGGTCACAAATAAATCTCGGTATCCATCATTGTCAAAGTCGGCCAAAGAAGGACACCAGCTCCACTCACTTTCGGAAATACCTGCCATTAAGCTGATTTCATGAAAAGGTTTGCTGGAACCGTCAGCCTGTTTACCTGAATTCAATTGCAACGTATTGCGCATGTACTGATATGTATACCCAAATTGATCGCTATTAATATAGGTTTGGTAGTTGTTAGGTGGCGCTAATTGTTTCTTTCTTTCCGTATTTTTTGGCAACATATCTAAGGCTACGATATCGGCTAATCCATCATTATTGACATCGCCAACCTCATTCCCCATCGCCGTTAAACTGGTATGTTTAAAATAATTTTTGGACTGATCTGTAAAAGTCCCATTCTTATTATTGATGTATAATAAATCATCCGATACATAATCGTTGGTCACATAAATGTCAGGCCAATTGTCCTGATTAATATCACAAATGGCCACACCTAAACCAAATCCCTCGATCGTAATTCCCGCCTCTTTTGAGACATTCGTGTACACAGGATGGTTTAAATCGGCAGACCAATCGCATCGATACAAGCGATCCGTATTGGGATAAGAGCCATCGGTCACCTTAGGCCTAAATAAAGCAGGCTGCTGGTCTATCACGTCAATCAGCACATATAAATCCAAATCCCCATCGCGATCATAGTCAAAAAATGCAGCATGCTCAGAATAGCCTGAATCATTCACCCCATATTCCGTGGCCATTTCCTTAAAAGTAGGCATTCCATTTTTCACACCCTGATTGACAAACAACAAGTTTTCACGATCTTTTGCTGCGTTTTTCATGGTAGTAGACACATAAATATCCAATAATCCATCCGCATTTATATCGACCACGGAAACACCTGAACACCAGCGGCCCAAGGTATTTATTCCAGCGGATTTTGAAATATCGCTAAACTTGAAATCCCCTTGATTTAAATACAGTTTGCTGTCGACCTGACTTCCTGAAAAGAACACATCTAATAAGCCATCTCCATTAAAATCACCTAAGCCTACACCACTACCATTATATAAATATTCGTAGGTTAAAATATTGAGGGTATCATTATCCACAATTTGATTATTGAATTCAATGCCAGAGTCTTCGCTCGGGATAAGTTCAAAGGTCGACTTTGTTTTACACCCGTAAAAAAAGATACAAAAAATGAGAATGAAAGTAATATGAATGGATTTCATGGCTTATTTTAATCAAACAAAATTAATAAAAAAAAGGTGGGAATTTCTCCCCACCTTTTTTAAAAAAATTACAAAATCAAATATTAATACCCAGGATTCTGCTTTAATACAGCAGCACCTTGAATATCAATTTGAGCTTGTGGAATAGGTAAATACTCATCTTTTCCAGCTGTGTATTTCGAACCACCAAACTTAGTTACTAAGAATTTAGATTCGTGTTTCAAGTATGCATTCAACGTTTTGCTTGCAATACCCCAACGAACTAAATCGAAGAAACGGTGACCTTCAGTAGCTAATTCTAACAAACGCTCCATACGAAGTGCTTTAGTTGCCTCAGTTTTATCAGCAAAAGCTGTATAAAGATTGATCACGTAATTTGCTTCTGGCTTTCCACCTTTGGTTACAAAACCATCAGCATTAGCCGCACGCTTACGAATTTGATTAATATATCCTAAAGCAGTCGTTAAACTTCCAGCTTCGATTTCAGCCTCAGCAGCTAATAAAAGCACGTCAGCGAAACGGATGATATTAAAGTTCATTGTAGCATATCCACGTGTCCAACCAGAACCATCTGTCAAACTATTCTCTTGACGCTTGTAGTACACATATTTCTTTGGAGAATATGGACCAGCATATACTTGAGAACGAATCCAGTTAGCACCTGGATGCTCGATCCAGTCTAAATACTGAATACCACGACGACCGATTGTATGGTCAATACGTGGATCTAATGGATCCGTATCTTCTGTGAAAGCATCTGTAGTATTCTTGCCATAATCATGCTTTACCGCATTAGCATCTAAGTTATAATCAGGAGTTCCATCACCTTGCTCAGAAAGAATAGGTAATCCACCTACTGTACGATATGCATTAGCCATCGAGAAAGTGGGTTGGAAGAAACCGCAACAGTTACCTGGACCGTCAGAACCCGTATTATAAGGATAGTTCAAGTCGTCAAAACCATTAGCGTTGTTAGTCGAACCCGTATTCATGGAAGATTGCATCGCAAAAATAGCCTCCTCATTGTTGTCATTTTCAGCATTGAAAATTTCAGCAAATTTTGGAACCAAACCATATTTCTTGCCATTAGTTGTTTTTCCACTATTAATGACAGTTGTTAATATAGCTTTTGCATCAGCCCATTTCGCTTGGTAAACATAAACTTTACCTAATAAAGATCCAGCAGCCCATTTGTTTGCACGACCCGCATCTGAATGAGTTTCAGTAAGGTTGTCGTAAGCATGTTTGAAATCAGCTTCGATTTTATCCCAAATAGCAGGAGTATTCGCCACTTTTTCAATTCCTTGGCCATATCCTACTTTCTCATCCACGTAAGGAACAGAATTCCATAAACGCTTCAATTCGAAATAATAGAATCCACGTAGGAAACGTGCCTCTGCAGTAATACGAGTTTTATCTGCAGCGGAAAGTTCTTTAGATCCACTAGCTAAGTTAATGACTGCATTACAACGTGCAATACCCTCATATTTAGCTCTCCATGAATCATTCATATCTCCATTCGTTGCATCAATCTCATAACGTTGGATTGGGTTAATGGCTGTGTAATCACCAGGGTCAGTTCCTTTGTTATTTTCACCCCCACGAATGGAACCCCAAACCCAGTTGTTAGCCGCTCCCAAACGAGAGAAACCTTTAGCTGCCAACTGAGCGTAAGCGCCAATTAAGGCACCCTCAACACCAGCCTTAGAAGATAATTGTGCCTGAGCCAAAGAGCCCGTAGGTGCAACTTCTAAAAACTGATCCTTACAAGCGAAGGTCAACATAAACGCTGACGCACTCACCAAAGCTATTCGCTTTAAAATTTGATATTTTTTCATTTTCTTATAATTAAAATATGCTTTCGCTAAATTAGAAATTCAAGTTGATCGATGCGTTAAATCCACGCGTAACTGGATAGTTACCCACATCAATACCAAATCCAGTATCAGCTGCACCACCAACACCCGGATCTAATCCTTTGTATCCAGTGATTGTAAACAAGTTCGTAGCTGAAACAGTAAACTTAGCGCGCTTAATTCCTAACTTAGAAGAATACTTTGATGGAATATTATATCCCAATGAGATGTTTTGGAAACGAAGATAATCTCCGTTCTC
>CAMBGA010000146.1 GCA_945866095.1 Spirosoma fluviale | reverse complement strand
CTTAATTGTATCTCCCTCTTTTTTCAACCATTTAGCAATGACACCCTCTAACATCGTGTCACTCATCTTGGGCATTCTTATAACTTGAGCCATCTTATTTATTTTGAATCTTAAAATTACGCTTTAAACGCTTCTTTTAAAATTATTTACAAAAAAATTATTTGTCTTAATCTAATTTCAAGACAGCCATGAAGGCTTCTTGTGGAATTTCTACATTTCCTACCTGCCTCATTCTCTTTTTACCTTTCTTTTGTTTCTCTAGTAATTTACGTTTTCTGGAAATATCACCACCATAACATTTGGCTAATACATCTTTTCTTAAGGCCTTAACAGTTTCTCTGGCAATTATCTTTTGTCCTATCGCCGCTTGAATAGCTATTTCAAATTGTTGGCGTGGCAATAACTCCCTTAATTTCTCACACAATCTTTTGCCCCAATCATACGCTTTATCTCGATGAACAATGGCAGATAAAGCATCCACTTTCTCCCCATTCAACATAATATCTAATTTAACCATTTCTCCAGGTTCGTACCCTTTGTACTCATAGTCTAAAGATGCATAACCTCTTGAAATTGTTTTTAACCGATCAAAGAAATCAAAAACAACTTCAGATAATGGCATGTCAAAGGTTAATTCCACTCGGTCAGTCGTTAAATAAATTTGATTTTTTAAAATACCACGTTTATCCATACACAAACTCATGATGACCCCTGTATATTCAGATTTAGTAATAATTTGTGCTTTAATATAAGGCTCCTCTATGATATTGATCAAATTAGGCTCCGGCAATTCGCTTGGCGCAGAAACCCATTCTGTTTCACCAGCTGTAGTAAGTACTTTAAATTTCACCGACGGAACCGTTGTAATAACTGTCATGTCAAACTCTCTCTCAAGTCTTTCCTGTACAATTTCCATGTGTAGCATCCCTAGAAACCCGCATCTAAAACCAAAACCTAAGGCCATGGAAGTTTCAGGTTCCCACACTAGTGAGGCATCATTTAATTGGAGCTTTTCCATAGCATCCCTTAAATCCTCAAATTCTGATGTTTCTACTGGATAGATTCCGGCAAACACCATGGGTTTTACTTCTTCAAAACCTTGGATTGCTACTTTACATGGATTTGATACTTGGGTAATAGTATCACCTACTTTTACTTCCTTTGCTTCTTTAATACCTGAAATTAGGTATCCAACATCTCCTGTATTAATGATTGACTTAGGTTCTTGCTCTAAACCTAAGGTGCCTATTTCATCGGCAAAATATTCTTTTCCTGTATTTAGGAATTTAACCCGATCTCCTTTTCTAATTTCCCCATTATAGACTCTAAATATGACTTCAATCCCTCTATAAGAATTAAAAGTTGAATCAAAAATAAGTGCTTGCAATGGCGCTTCCGGATTACCCTTTGGCGAAGGAATTCTAGCAATGACAGCATCTAAAATATCTTGGATTCCGATTCCTTCCTTTCCAGAGGCGTGAATAATGTCTTCTTTTTTGCAACCTATTAAATCAATGATTTGATCCGATACATCATCTGGCATCGCTCCAGGAAGATCAATTTTGTTCAATACGGGTATAATTTCTAAATCGTGATTAATGGCTAAGTACAAATTTGAAATGGTCTGTGCTTCAATCCCCTGTGAAGCATCCACAATTAACAAAGCACCTTCACATGCCGCGATAGATCGTGAAACTTCATACGAGAAATCTACGTGACCCGGCGTGTCAATCAAATTTAGCGTGTATATTTCTCCGTCTTTGGGATATTGCATTTGAATCGCATGAGACTTGATCGTAATACCTCTTTCTCTCTCTAAATCCATGTCATCTAATAATTGATGCATCATATCCCGCTTTTGAACCGTGTTAGTGAATTCAATTAATCGGTCTGCCAGAGTACTTTTACCATGATCAATGTGCGCAATAATGCAAAAATTTCGAAGGTTCTTCATTAATATTAATTAATATATTTTTTATTAAAAGTCATCATTGAAAACGGATTATGAATCATTCTATGAATTCATTAAAGTTTCAATTTCTTCCCAATCAATTGGGATATTATTCATCAAATTTACGGCTCCTTTATCAGTGATCAATAAATTATTTTCTAATCTAATTCCTAGCCCTTCCTCTCGAATATATATTCCGGGTTCACAGGTTAAAACCATGCCAGCAGCAAATGGTTTATATTTATCCCAAACATCATGTACATCTATACCCAAATGATGCGCAACACCATGCATGAAGTATTTTTTAAATAGTGGTTGGTTTTTATCCTGATTTTCTACATCCTTACGCGTAAATAAACCTAAATCGATCAGTTTACTTTCCATGTATTTTTCAACCTCCTTTTGATAATCAACCCAATAGGTACCCGAAGTCATTAGTTGGGAAGCAAAATTCAAAACATCATGAACTGCTTGATATACTTGTTTTTGTCTCTTGGTGAATCGACCATTGACCGGGATTGTTCTAGTCATGTCAGCGTTATAATTCGCATAACAAGCTCCAACATCTAGTAACAACATATCTCCTTCCTGACAAACTAAATTGTTTTCAATATAATGTAAAACACATGCATTAGCTCCCGAAGCTATAATAGGAGTGTAGGCAAAGCCATTACTTCGATTCTTAATAAATTCATGTATGAATTCAGCCTCAATTTCATATTCAAATACACCGGGTTTGATAAACTTTAAAATCCTTCTAAAGGCTTTTTCGGTAATATCGATCGCTTTTTGTAAGGCCTCTATTTCAATCGACTCCTTTTCCATTCGGATGGTATTCAACAATGGCGCGAGTCTGCCAATTTTATGTAAAGGATATTTTTCCTGGATTTCTAAGTTTAATCGATCATTTTGGGTTTCGACGCTTGAACTATTGCGAATATGTTCGTTATCAATTAAAAAGATTTGTTCTGAACTATAAACGATGGCTTTAAGTATTTGCTCAAAATTACTTGTCCATTGAATATTTTTAATTCCTGAAATTTCAAATGCTTCTTGCTTGGTAAATTTATGACCCTCCCAAATTTCAATTAATTCAGAGGTCTCTTTAACAAAAGCCATTTCTTTGTATTGATCTTCAGGTGCATCTGGATAAAGTACTATAAACGTTTCTTCTTGGTCTAATCCAGATAAATAATACAAGTCAGAATTTTGCTTAAATCCCATTGTGCCATCGGCATTCGTTGGCATAATATCATTTGAACTAATGATGACTAAAGATTTAGGGGGCAGTAATTCAATTAATTTAGCCCTATTTTTTATAAATAATGTTGACGATAGTTTTTCGTAGCGCATATTATTTTTTACATAAATATATAATTTCTTCTAATGGCAAAGCCATTTTTTTTGCTTCAGGTAGGCCAATTTTTTCAACTATATTAATTTCTTCCACATTAAATCCGGAATTTCTCAATTGCATTCCATAATCTCTTCCATAAATACGTAGATGATCATCTTGCAAAAAATGCTTTTCACGTTCTTTGGGATCTGTGATGCTAGCATCTTCGTAGGTGGTTTCTAGATCATACCTTTGTGGGCTTTGGCAAAGAGCAAAACCGTCACTTTTCAGCACGCGTCTTATTTCATTCATGCATTGGAAATCATCTTTAACATGTTCTAGCACATGATTACAAAATACCACATCAAATGTATTATCCTCAAAGGGTATATGATGAAGATCCATTTTGACTTTAGCTAATGGGGATTCAATATCAGCCGTAATGTAATTCTCACCTAAATATTTTTCAAATCGATCTATAAAACAATATTCAGGAGCTATATGTAATAAATGGGGTTTATTGGTGTAAAATGTAGTATCCTTTTTCAGAAATAAATGCATTAATCGGTGCCTTTCTAAACTTAAACACGATGGGCATAAAGCATTTTCACGAGGGAACATTCTTCCATAAGGCAAAAATTTGCTGAATGATTTATCACAAATTGGGCAATGAACTTGGTCGCCTCGTAAAACCAAACTATAAAGTTTGATTAATTTATGCGCAAATAATTGAATGAATTTTCGTGGGATATTTCTTAAAACCCAGCTAATTAAATATTTCATATAACAAAAAAAGGAAGGTTTTTTGATAAAAAAACCTTCCTTAATTAAAATTTAGATCTTTTTACATTTCTCGAATCCATATATTTCGAAAACTCACTTGATTTCCATGATCTTGTAAGCTGATAGGGCCCGGTCCATGCACTGGATTTTTGGGTTGGCCTATATATTCTGTAGTTCCTTGGATTTTAGTATGATTTTGTACCACAACTCCATTGTGGATAACAGTTACGTATGCTGGGGTGTCTATTCCCCCATTAATCGTAAATTTTGGAGCCGTATAAATGATATCGTAAGTATTCCATTCTCCCATTTTAGAAGTAGCATTGACCAAAGGAGCACTTTGCTTATAAATACTGCCTGCTTGTCCATTGCGATATGTTCTATTCTGATATGAATTCATTACTTGGACTTCATACATTCCTTGCATGAAAACACCACTATTTCCTTTGCCTTGACTTTTTTTAGTGTCAGGCTCCATAGGGGATCTCCATTCAATATGTAATTGATAGTTTTCGAATTTTTGCTTAGTCGATATATTGCCAGTTTTGCCAACAACCGTCATTGACTTATCTGCAGGATCGACTTTCCATAAAGCAGGTGAACCATCTTTTGCTGATTCCCAATTACTTAAATCTTTTCCGTCAAATAGAATGATGGCATCCGAAGGAGTGGTTCCGGGTGTAATAACCTTCACTTCTGGATCCCAATATTCGGTGATTTCGGGATTTGTTGGATTTACAACGGCATGTCGATTATCTTGAGCTTTTACATTAAATGCTAATGTGAAAAGCGAAATAAAGAATACAAAGAGTGTCTTTTTCATTTTGTTTAGTAGGTTTTAGATAAAAAAAAACCGGTAAAAACCGGTTTAAATATAAAGATATAAAAATTACTTATTAAAAGTAGCTTTGATTTCTTCTACATCCACCAATTTGATAATTGGTCTACGTTTTAAAATTTTGATAGCGGCTACCTTGTTGTTAGCTACTGCCTTATTTCTTCTGTCTTTACGTTTTAATCTTGTTACAGCCATGTCTTTAAAATTTGGTATGCAAAAATAGCTATTCTAGGTTATTTATCAAAAATATTAAGCATAATTAATTAATTTTGTTTTTTATATATGATGCAAAAGCCAAGCAAC
>CAMBGA010000145.1 GCA_945866095.1 Spirosoma fluviale | reverse complement strand
TTAAAATAGACAAAAAAAATGGCAAATTCACCGCTCAACCAACCTACCCTTGCTTTGATCAAAATCTGGGGGATTCAGCGGGAGCTGGTAATTTGCCGTTGCAAATATGGCATAAAACCTGCTTTTTTCAAAATAATAATGGATAATTTGCATTCTCATTAATACCTTTATAAAAAGGATTTCATATGCGCCTAGGCAATTATATTATTTTGTTCATCATTTCGAATATTCTATACCTAGGATGTTCAAGTTCAGCAGAGTCATGGCTTGAAGAAGCGAAAGCTCGAATGAAAAAAGGGGATTTAATTACGGCCAGAGAAGCCATTGAAAAAGCACTTGAAAAAAATCCAGGTTATTCAGAAGCCTATAATTTGCGAGGAGTAATCAATTTTCAAGAAAAAAAAATAGATGAAGCCATTCTTGATTATCAGAAATCGGTCGACTTAAAACCATCGAATTACTTGGGCCAATTAAATTTAGCTGCCGCTTTTATGGAAAAAAATGCGTGGAAAGACGCAGTAAATCCGATCGAAAAAGCAATCAAAATTGCCCCTGATTCAAGTGCCGGATATTTACAAAGAGGAATTATTCGAGCTGCATTACATCAAATCGACCTTTCCAAAGAAGATTTCAAAACCAGCATTAAATTAAACCCAAAAGAAATTAATGCATTTTACAACCGTGGTAACCTCTATTTCCAAGAAGATAAATTAGATTCAGCTATTTTAGATTTTGAACGAACAATTTCATTAAATTCGGAATATGGAAAGTCCTATTACGCTTTGGGACTAAGCTATTACAAAAAAAATAATTTCGAAAAATCTTGCTTAGCATTTAATCAAGCAAGTAAATTAAATTATCCTGGGGCCAAAGATGCACTAAAAAACCTGTGTAAATAAAAATTATGATAAAAAAAATACAAACCTATTTAGGCGCAATCTTTGCCATCATTTTCGTCTTTTTCTCATATTGGCAGTTAAATGACCCAGATCCTATCTTATGGGTACCTATTTATGGTGTAGCCACCTATGTTTCTATTCAAGCCTTTCGACATAAAAGCAATTCAGAATTACTCATCGTATTATTTGTCTTATCGGCTACAGCCGGTTTACAAATATGGTCAGAAATGACAGCATGGGAAGGTTTTTTAACCGATGGTCTTAGCATGAAAACAATGAACCAAGAATTGGCTCGTGAGGCTGTAGGCATCTGGATTGCCTCCTTCTCTTATGGTATTTATTATGTATTAAACCTAAAAAAATAAGATGCTTGACCTTGGCTTTGTTTCAGCTATTTTACCCAATAAAAATTTAGATGAGGTATTAGCATTTGCCCAAAAAGAACAATTTGCTTGTGTAGAAGTGATGTGCTGGCCAAGCGAAAATGTCGATACCAGAAGATATGCGGGTGTTTCACATATTTCAGTGGATGCGCTAAGTCAAGATGAATTATTGGCATTAAAAGACAAATTAGCGAACCAATCCGTTAAAATTTCAGCTTTGGGCTACTATCCTAACCCAATGGACCCCGATGAAAAGCAGGCTTCATTTTACAGAAATCACATAAAAAAAATCATCAAAGCCGCGTCCGTGTTAGGCATCGGAAATGTTAATACGTTTGTCGGCCGAGATTTCACCAAAAACATTGATTACAACATTTCAAAATTTAAAGAGGTCTGGCCTGAAATTATTGACCTAGCCGACAGCCTAAATATAAAAATTGGCATCGAAAATTGTCCCATGTTTTTTTCTGACGACGAATGGCCTGGAGGAAAAAACTTGGCAACTACACCTAAAATATGGGACCAATTGTTCAGCATCATCCCTTCGAGCAATTTTGGACTGAATTATGACCCATCTCACATGGTCTGGCAAATGATGGATTACCTATACCCCATTTATGCCTACAAAGAAAAATTGCATCACATTCACCTAAAGGATGTTAAAGTATATCACGACAAACTGAACCAAGTAGGGATTTTAGCCAATCCATTAGAATATCATTCCCCTAAAATCCCCGGATTGGGAGATATTCATTGGGGTTCATTCATCAGTGCCTTAAATGATGTCAGGTACCGAGGACCCATCGTGATTGAAGTGGAAGACAAGGCCTATGAAGGTTCAGATGATGATATCGTAAAAGCCATTAGATCATCCAGAAATCATTTAAACCAGTTTTTACCCTAAAAAAATACTCAAAAAACAATAAGCTTTTTGAGTATTTTAAAATTTTTACGGAACAGAATTATTCTTTATTTCTTAGCTGGTTTAGCAAACAAAGAAGCGTCCAATACTGGATTCAAATCGATCGACGAAGTTTCTATGACCATATTTCCCCCACCCATTGGGCTTGGTGTTTCAACCGTAAAAGGAAAAAACAATCCCTCAATGGATTTGTAGTTTGAGTATAAAACCTCAGCCTCAACTTGCTGGCCCTGAACATTCATTTTATTAATTGCCTTCACAATAAAACCTGTAGAAACTGAAACAAATACTTGTGACTCTTCTCCCGATTTTTTAGTGACTTTTAATAAATAAACGTCAGCTCCGTCTAATTTTTCCTTACTAACTAAATCTATTTTGGAACCCTCATTTTTGGCAATCAATAATGAAGACCCTATATTCTTTTGAGAAATACCTGCTTTAACCTGCTCACGTGGCAAATCTTCCGGCTCGCCACTCCCGCCCATCATGGCAGGACGGTTCATCCAACCACCTTCACCATCGATAACGGTAATAATTTTATTGCCCATTACTTCCACTTCCGTTCTAAATGATTTACCTACGACAATCGACGACTTGCTTTCAATGTCCATTCCCTGTACGTTAAACTTACTTTTCATGACCATGGATTTAACAGAAGCCCATTTTTCAGGACTGCCCATAGCCGCTTGATGCTTCGCTATAATTTCATCAGTAGTTTGTGCATAAATACCTGTACTGGTCAAAAACAAAATCGCTAATGCGATACTTCTTTTGATTAATTTCATGTTTTAAATATTTTAAGGGTTTGATTTTCTAAAGGTAATTTTTTTTATTTTATTTTTATTTCCGTTAATCTTAAAAAATCACCGATTAAAAAATTATACCGCTTTACGATTGGGAACAGATCGCATCACCACAAACCAACCCACGACCACAAGTGCTCCCGCCATAAAAAACGCGGCTCCCGGAAAATAAATACTAGCTCTAGTAGAAGTAAAATAAGCAAACAAATTAGATGATAATAAAGGCCCTAAAATGGTTGTGACAGATTGAAGACTTGTTAATCCACCTTGCAACTCCCCTTGCTCATCTGGACCCACTTGCTGGGTAATCAAACTTTGTAAAGCTGGACCAGCGATCCCACCTAACCCAAAGGGCACCATAAACACGTACATCATCCACGATTTAGAGGCATAGGAAAAAAGGAAAAAACCAATGGCATATAAAATCAAACCATACGAAATAGCTTTAATTTCGCCGATTTTGGGAATGATTAAGCGGTTAAGTCCACCCTGAACGACAGCGACAATTAAACCAACAAAAGCTAATGAATAGCCGACTTCCTTTGGACTCCAACCAAAAACTTTCATCGTAAAATAGGACCAGGTGCTGGGATGGGCTTGGCCTGCCAATTGCAGACAAAAGAATCCACCGACCAAACCTGCGATTAAAGGATATTTTGTAATGTTCTTCAAGGAACCCAAGGGATTTGCACGACGCCAGTCAAATCGCCTTCGATTCTCCTTTGACAAAGATTCTGGTAGAACAAAATAGCCATACAAACCATTCAACAATGTTAAAACAGCAGAAGCATAAAAAGGAACTCGAACCCCATAACTTCCTAAATACCCACCTACGGCGGGGCCAATAATAAAACCAAGGCCAAAAGCAGCACCCACCATTCCAAAATTCTTAGCACGATCTTCCGCTTTTGAAATATCAGCTATATACGCTTGAGCCGTAGTAAAACTGGCCCCCGTGATACCGGCCAATAATCGGCCAATAAATAACCACATGATATTAGGCGCATTCGCCAAAATTAAATAATCGATGGAGAAGCCAAAAAGAGAAGCTAAAATGATGGGGCGGCGCCCAAACTGATCCGACAATCCTCCCAAAACAGGGGAGAAAAAAAACTGCATAATGGCATAGGAGGCCATTAGCCAACCGGCATATTGAGAAGCCGTACTCAAATCACCCCCAGTAAACCCACGAATTAACGTAGGTAAAATGGGTATAATTAAGCCGATGCCCATCACATCAATCAATAAAGTAATAAAAATAAAACCTATCGCGGGATTGCGCTTAGAAGCCATCTATCCTAATTTAAAAATTTACTAAAATTGATAGCCAATTTTATCGCTCAAAAAATTTCTACTGATTTGACCACATTGCAAAGGCGTTCTAGCTTTATCAGGAACTGAGTCCAATTCTACGATAGCCCAACCTTTGAACTTAATTTGATCCATATTTTTGAAAACAGCCGCTAAATCTACCTTTCCTTGGCCTAATTCCACAAACTTGTATGATTTAGGATTAGATTCTTGGCCTCTCACTGGAGCCTCCACATCTTTGATATGAAAAGCATGAATAACATTTTTATACTTCAAAACTGCCTCCGCAGGATTGCCTCCTCCTTGGAAATAATGAGCGACGTCCAAAAGTAATTTGGCATAAGCCGGGTTCATATTTTTCACTAACGTTTCTACTTCCTCAAGCGTCTCCCCAAACTGATTCATGTGATTGTGATACGTGGTTTGAATGCCAATTTCCTTCGTGCGCTTGCCAATTTCATTCATTACCTGCGCCAAGCGAACTAATTCCGCCTCTGTAGGCAAAACTCCTTTTTTCCGAAGACTATTGGTCAATTGGATCGATGTTCCACCTAAAGCCTTAACGAATTTTGCATGGTTGACATGCTGTTCGATCGTCGCCATTTCTTTTGCCGGATCGATTTCAACATTTCCACTTGAGAACATCACCAACTTCAATTTGGCAGCATCCAATTTTGCCTTTAAAACAGAGGGATCATCTTTGTACATTGGAAATGAGTTAGCCCGCAATTGAATTCCCTTAAAACCTAATGAAGCAATATCCGTGATGGCCTGCTCGTCGTTTCCAGACCAAGTAATGGCTGAATAACCCATTTGATAAGATTTATTGGCCGAAAAAGGGATTAAAGTTGAGAAGGCCAACAAAGAAGATTGTTGAATAAAAGATCGTCGAGTAGTCATTAAAATAGGTTTTATGTATAAAAGGCAAAAAGCAAAGCTATTTAC
>CAMBGA010000144.1 GCA_945866095.1 Spirosoma fluviale | reverse complement strand
TATGTTGAAAATGCGATTGAAGTTTTGTCTTTAGCCTTATTGGACGAGAAAGTTAAAACGCCTATCTCTTTTGTATTTCAAGAGGATGCCAAGGCTACTGTTTCCGTATCAGCGTAAAAAACTTCCCCCCTTTCCAGGCTATATTGAATGACTTTTATGGCCTCTGATTTGGAGAGAGGGCGGAGGCAGTCGACTAAGTCGCTTAGATTCATGGGGCCATTTTTTAAATATTGAAGGATCAACTTCCTTTCTTGAACGTTCCCTTCAGGATAAGCTTTTCCAGAATTTACGCGTTTTTCTTGAATGCAAATATCACAAATGCCACAGGGGATTTCGATGTTTTCTCCGAAATAAGCAGATATTTGTACCGTTCTACAAAATTGACTTTGCCTTACATAGGTTTCAATGGCATCTAATTTTGACTTACTGGAATCTTTTTTTGCGACATAGGTGTGCCAACTAATCGGCAAATTATGTACGGATGCTCTTGGGGTTAAAAAAGTGATTTTGGGTTGCCCATTTTGTTTTTCGTATTCGATTATTTCGAATTTTTCTAATAATTGCAATGACCTTTCAATATCTGCGACAGGTGCTTTAAATTGTTGGCTTATCGTTGATTCCGAGATGGTTACAAACTGATTGTATAAATTTCCACCAAACTGTCTTAGCAAATATTTTAATATTGATTCAAATTTTTCATTTCTAATTTGAAAGTCATAGAGATCGGTAGAGTTGACAATAATTTTTATTTTTGATGGATTTTGCATCGCATCGCTCATTAAAATCAAGCCTTCAGATTCGAGGGTTTTAAGTGCGTAAAACGTTTCAGAGGAAGGCAATTGGTAACGAGAAACCATTTCTTGCCAATCAAAATCATATGTTGATAATTCGCCACTTCCTTCGGCGATTTGTAAAAAATTACTGATGGATTGATAGGTTCGTTTGATGATATCAGCTGTGGGATATGATTTTTGCCATTGTGCTTTTAATTCAATCAGGTCATTCTCCTCAATTAATATGACACCAAAGGCTTTTTTTTCATCTCGTCCTGCTCGACCAGCTTCCTGATAATAGGCTTCCATTGAATCGGGGAGGTCCATGTGAACGACGAGTCGAACGTCTGATTTATCTATTCCCATCCCGAAGGCATTGGTCGCCACGATGCATTGGATATGATTCTCGATCCAATCTTTTTGTCTCTTTGTTCTTTCCTCGGTGGCTAAACCGGCATGGTAAAAATTTGCTTTGACTCCTTTATCCAAAAGCATTTTCGCTATTTCTTGTGTTTTTCTCCGGTTTCTAGCATACACAATGGATGAGCCACCTACCTTTTGGATCATCTGAACTAATTTTACATCCTTATTTTCTTCCCAAAGAACGGAGTAAGATAGATTAGCGCGGCTAAAACTTTTTTGGAAAATGGCTGGATTTTTTAGCTGTAAATTGGCCAAAATATCTTTTTTGACCTCTGAAGTCGCTGACGCGGTCAGCGCCATGCATGGGACGGCCGGAAATAAGGTTTTTAAATTTTGAATCTCTAAATAAGCAGGTCTAAAGTCATATCCCCATTGTGAAATGCAATGCGCTTCATCGACCACCAACAATGAAATTTTCATTAGTTTGGCCCGCTCAATGAGTAATTCGGTTTTTAGGCGCTCTGGAGAAATATAAAGAAATTTGATCTGGCCATAAATACAATTATCCAATAAAATGTCAATTTGTCTTTTTGACATGCCTGAATAAATGGCCAACGCCGAAATGCCCCTTTGAGTTAATTGATCCACCTGGTCTTGCATCAAAGCAATCAGTGGAGTGATTACGATGCAAATCCCATCCATTGCCATGGCGGGAACTTGAAAACACAGTGATTTACCTCCACCAGTAGGCAAAAGCGCTAAGCAATCTTTTTGGTTTAAAGCCGACTGAATGATGTCCTCTTGAAGAGGTCTGAATTCTGAATATCCCCAATATGTTTTTAAAATGTCGTGAATTTGACTCATAGGTAATTCAAAGCTACCAAAAAAAAGTTCTTGAGAAAATAGGGAATGGCCTACTATTGTTTTTTGATTGAAATTTATTCTTTTAAAATGTCAAATATCGGGGTAAATTCTATTAATTTTGAGTTTAAATCCATGTGTATGTTGTCAGAAAGGGACTTAGTGGACCTGAAAAATAGGGGAATTAGAGTAGAGGATGTTTACCAACAAGTTGAATTTTTCAGGAATGGATTTCCATGGATGAATTTAGAAAAGTCGGCGGTTATTGGCGACGGAATTCTAAAATTATCTGAGTCGGAAGTGGGCCATTGGGTCAATCAATTTGATATACTCAAAGCAAATTTGCAAATCGTGAAAATGGTTCCGGCCTCAGGAGCGGCGACCAGAATGTTCAAGTCATTATTTGAGCATATTTCGGAGGGCAAATCGAATAAAGAATCTGATCTATTTTTAAGTCGTTTACATGAATTTGCTTTTTCAAAAGCATTGTTAAGTTTATGCCCTAGTCAAGATTCGAATGAAATTATTAAAACGTTATTGGGGGAAAAAGGCTTGGATTACGGCTCGCTACCCAAGGGTTTATTGGCTTTTCATTCCTATGAGGATGGATCTAGGACCCCTTTAGAAGAACATTTATTCGAGGCAGCTGAATATGCTTCTGACGGCAAAAAAGCTCGTTTGCATTTTACAGTATCCCCAGAACATCGAGTGAGATTTCTCAATTTAGTTGGCGAGTTAATGCCTAAACTAGAGTCGAAATTTGGAATCAATTATGAGGTTCAGTTTTCTGAACAAAAGCCAGCGACGGACACGGTGGCGGTCCAATTAGACAATGAATTATTTCGGGAAAAAGATGGAAACATGTTATTTAGACCTGCTGGTCATGGTGCTTTGTTGGAAAATTTAAATGAAATAAAAGCGGATTTAATTTTTATCAAAAACATAGATAATGTAGTCCCTGATGCTAAGAGAGAATCTACGATTCGATATAAAAAGGCGATAGGCGGCTTGCTTTTAAGCATTACCGAAAAGATTAAGGATTATTTGTTGCGCTTACAAGGGGAAATCTCTGAAGGTTTGATCGTTGAGATACGGGCATTTACCAATAGCCATTTGGGCATTAAAATGTCAAATGATTTTAGCTATTTAAGTAAAGAGGAAAAAGTGGATTGGCTAAAGAACATATTACACCGACCTACGCGAATATGTGGGGTGGTTAAAAATATGGGTGAACCGGGAGGGGGGCCATTTTGGTGTTCGGATGGACATGGAAATTTTGCTTTGCAATTAGTGGAGTCGGCTCAAGTGGATATGGAAAATGAAACTCAAAAAGAAATTTTTTCAAATTCTACCCATTTCAATCCCGTGGATTTAGTTTGTTCAACGAGAGATTATGAAGGGAAATATTTTAATTTATTGGGTTTTCGGGATATGTCAACCGGCTTTATAACTGAAAAGACGAAAGATGGTCGAAAATTGAAGGCTCAGGAGCTTCCAGGTTTATGGAATGGGGCCATGGCACACTGGAACACCATTTTTGTGGAGGTTCCTTTAGACACCTTTAATCCAGTAAAAACAGTAACTGATTTATTAAGGCCTGCACATCAAAATGACTAGATTTTTTCAATTGTCAAAAAAACAATTAATTTTGGCAACCTTTCTGAAAGATTTTTAAGAAAGTATATAAATGCTTGATTACAAAAACCTTATTCGGTGTCCGAATAAGGTTTTTTTTGTGGGATTTCCTAAGCAAATTCAATGCAGCTTGATGTATAGAAATCTTTTATGATTAACTTTGACGATTCATTTGGTAGGCAAAACACAGCCAATAGAAAAATAGGAGTGCTTCATTTAAAATTTGTTACAAGATATGGCTTTAGAGCAGACATGGCGTTGGTTTGGACCCAATGACCCCGTAAAATTATCAGATGTACGTCAAGCAGGTGCGACGGGAATCGTCAATGCATTGCATCAAATACCCAATGGACAAGTTTGGGAGGTTGCCGATATTTTGGAAAGAAAAAATATCATAGAGGCTTCAGGTTTAACTTGGTCGGTGATTGAAAGTATCCCTATTCATGAAACGATTAAAACGAGAACCGGCGATTTTAAAAAATACATCGCGAATTATCAGCAATCGATACGTAATGTCGCCAAAGCTGGCTTGGATACTGTGTGTTATAATTTCATGCCTATTTTAGACTGGACAAGAACTGATTTGGATTTTAAGTTTTCGGATGGCAGTACAGGTTTACGATTTGATTCGGCTGAATTTGCTGCATTTGAGCTTTATTTATTGAAGCGACCAGGTGCTGATGCACATTATTCGGAGCAGGAAATCACCCGTGCAAAGCGTTGGTATGATCAATCGACACTAGGCCAACAAGAAAAATTGATTCGCAATGTCATTGCGGGATTGCCTGGGAGTGAGGAGAGTTTTACGTTGAAATCATTTCAGGAAGCAATAGATACCTATTTGGAAGTTGGCGATGCCGAATTACGCGGCCATTTATATGAATTTATCAAAGAAATAGCCCCAGTGGCAGAGGAAGAAGGGGTTAATTTATCGATTCATCCTGATGATCCTCCCTATCCAATTTTAGGATTACCGCGTGTCGTGAGTACAGAAAGCGATGCAGTTCAGTTATTAAAAGCCTATGATCATCCAGTTAATGGTTTGTGCTTTTGTACAGGAAGTTATGGGGTGAGGGCCGACAATGATTTAGTGGGAATGGTGGAGCGATTAGGCCATCGGATTAATTTTATTCATTTAAGAGCGACAAGAAGGGACGAGTTTGGGAATTTCCATGAAGCAGATCATTTGGACGGAGATGTGGATATGTTTGGGGTGATGAAGGGATTGGTGGTAGAACAAAATAAAAGAATCGCTGAAGGCCGGAAGGACTATAGATTACCATTTAGGCCAGATCATGGACATCGCATGTTAGACGATTTACAAGAGGGTAAAAAGACGAATCCGGGGTATACGGCGATTGGCCGATTGAGGGGATTGGCGGAATTACGTGGCTTGGAATTGGGAATCCGTGGATTTGTCAAATAATTTTATTGATTCGTATTTTGTTTTTCGTTTCAATTTATTAACTTTGCACCCCCGTTAGTGTGGGATAACTCAATCGTATGAGTATCATTTGCTGCAGGGATTTAATAGAATTTATATTTAAACAGGTAATTACGCTAAAATGCCAACTATTCAGCAATTAGTGCGCAAGGGACGTGAGCAAATGACTTGGAAATCTAAGTCACCTGCTTTGGATTCTTGTCCACAGAGAAGAGGGGT
>CAMBGA010000143.1 GCA_945866095.1 Spirosoma fluviale | reverse complement strand
TTTTAAAACCTGAGTTTTTTAAAAGTAAATTAAATACATCTAATAAGGGTAAAATTGGGTAAATAAAAAATAACTGAAACCTATAAATGAATATTTAATCTAAGGTTTCAAAATCATAATAACGGTCAACGTTAATCAGGCATCAACAACCTCTTACCTAATACCTTTTACCTCTTACCTAATACCTGTTACCTATTTTACCTAATACCTATTACTTATTACCTAAAACCCGTTTAAGCTCATTTAACTTCAACAACGCCTCAATCGGAGAAAGCGTATTGACATCTAAGGCATTTAATTGATCTTGGACTTTTTGCAATCCCTCCGGAATTTCGGCGCCAAACAAACTCATTTGGAAATTTGCTTTTGGCATATCTTTCAAACGCTCTACATGGTCGTCCAACGAATGATCTTTTTCTAGATTTTGTAAAATCTCATGCGCCCTCAAGACTAATGAATTGGGCATGCCGGCCATTTGGGCCACATGGATACCAAAACTATGCGCCGAACCTCCTGGCAATAATTTGCGCAGAAAAACAATTTTATTGCCCACTTCTTTAACCGACACATGGTAGTTTTTTATGCGGGGGAAGTCTTCGGCCAACTGGTTTAATTCATGGTAATGAGTGGCGAATAATGTCTTAGCACTGTTTTTGGGATGATTATGTAGATGCTCGGCAATCGCCCAGGCCATCGACACGCCATCGTAAGTCGAGGTGCCCCGACCAATTTCATCCAACAAAACCAATGAACGACTAGATAAATTATTTAAAATAGCGGCGGTCTCGGTCATCTCAACCATGAAGGTCGACTCCCCTTTGGACAAGTTATCTGAGGCACCTACCCGAGTAAATACCTTATCCACCAAACCAATATTGGCCGAATCTGCAGGGACAAAAGAACCCATTTGGGCCAACAAAACAATTAGAGCAGTCTGCCTTAAAAGCGCGGATTTTCCCGCCATATTAGGTCCCGTAATCATCATGATTTGTTGGGTTTCATGATCCAAAAACACATCATTCGGAACGTACTCCTCCCCTGCGGCCAAAGACATTTCGATGACGGGATGTCGACCTGCAATAATCTCGATCGCATCTCCCTCATGTAAAACAGGCCTTGCATATTTATTTTTTTGAGCGACTACCGCAAAACTGGTCAACACATCCAAAGTGGCTAATCCAGTCGCATTGACCTGAATTAATTCCAAATACCCCAAAGCCTCGTGAACCAATTCGTTAAAGATGCCCAACTCAATCGACGCGATTTTATCCTCCGCCGTTAAAATCTTCTCCTCATAAATTTTCAATTCCTCCGTAATATAGCGCTCCGCATTCACCAAGGTTTGCTTCCGAATCCAGTCGGCCGGTACCCGATCTTTGTGTGCATGCGTCACCTCCAAATAATACCCAAAAACCCGATTATACGAGATTTTCAAGGAACTGATGCCCGTACGTTCAATCTCCCGCTTCTGCATGGCGGCTAAATATTCCTTGCCGTTGGCCGACAACAAATGTAATTCGTCCAATTCCGGCAAAAAGCCCGTTTTTATAATGCCACCTTGATGAATCAACATAGGCGCATCTTCCCGCAAAGCCTCGTCGATTTTCTGAACGAGTTTAAGGCAAGGATTTAATTGGTCCGCCCATTTCGCCAAATAAGCAGATGATTGATTCGCAAGCAATTCCTTAATCTCAGGAATTTGTAGAAGCGCCCGTTTCAAAGCCAAAAGCTCCCGCGGATTAACCCGAGTAGCGGCCACTTTGGAAATCAAACGCTCCAAATCCCCCACAGGCTTTAATAAATGAACTAAAGAATCCAATAAATCGGAAGAAGAAATAAGCCCGGCGACCCCTTCTTGGCGTTCATTAATGGCCTTCAACTCTTTTAAAGGAAGGACCATCCACTTTCTCAACAAGCGAGCGCCCATGGGAGTGAGCGTTTGATCCATCAACTGAATCAATGGAACTCCAACCTCCTGAACCGAATGAATTAACTCCAAATTCCGAATAGTAAATCGGTCGAGCCATACATATTTATCTTCCTCAATGCGCTGAATCGTAGAGATATGACCAACTTGATTATGCTCCGTCTCGGCCAAATAATGTAAAATCACACCCGCGGCAATCACCCCCAAGGGCATATCTTCAATCCCAAAACCTTTTAAATTTTGAGTCTTAAAATGCTGGGTCATTAATGGATACGCAAACTCGTGGGTAAAAATCCATTCCTCCAACGTAAACGTGTGGAAGGCGTCACCAAAATGCTCCAAATATAATGCGCGGTATTTTTTAGGATATAAAATTTCAGAAGGCATAAAACTTTGCACCATCTTCTGAATGTAGGGCAAAGGCCCCTGAGAACACATGAATTCACCCGTGGAAATGTCCAAAAAAGCGAGGCCAAACAAAGACTCTTTCTCCGAAAAGGACAAGGCCGCCACATAGTTATTGCGCTTATGGTCAAGCACTTGGTCATTAAAAGATACTCCTGGCGTCACCAATTCCGTCACTCCCCTTTTCACAATTCCTTTGGCGGAAGCCGGATCTTCTAATTGGTCGCAAATCGCCACACGCTGGCCCGCGCGAACTAATTTAGGTAAGTATGTATCTAAGGAATGATGCGGAAATCCCGCTAAATGATCATCTGCATTTCCATTATTTCGCCGGGTCAAAACGATCCCTAAAATCTTGGAGGCTTTCACCGCATCTTCCCCAAAAGTCTCGTAGAAATCACCTACTCGAAACAATAGTATTGCTCCAGGATATTTAGCCTTGATCTGATTAAACTGTCGGGACAAAGGAGTTTCCCCTTTTTTCAAAGGTTCCTCCCCATTTTTTGTATTTTTTGCCAAAATAATTTCGGGTATTGAAAGCAAAAATAACTCAAATTTTATACTTTTACCATTCTTTAAATCTATAGAAAAATAATGATCAATAATTCAATTTACATTCAATCACAACAAGAGGTTTTTGATGTAGTCATTGTGGGTTCAGGAGCAGGAGGAGGAATGGCTGCACATACATTAACGAAAGCTGGCGCTAAAGTTTGTGTGTTAGAAGCAGGCCAACCCTTTGATCCGGCTGACCCTAAGAACATCACTCAATTAAAATGGCCTTACGAATCCCCTCGCAGAGGAACAGGAACGACAAGAGCTTTTGGAGATTTCGATGCGGCGTATGGCGGCTGGGAAATCGACGGAGAACCGTATACTCGTAAAAACGGGACTAAATTTGACTGGTTTCGTGCGCGTATGGTGGGAGGAAGAACCAACCACTGGGGACGTATTTCCTTGCGTTTTGGCCCGGATGATTTCAAAAGAAAAAGCATCGATGGTTTAGGAGATGACTGGCCGATTGGCTACGATGACATGAAGCCATTTTATGATAAGATAGATAAAATGTTAGGGGTTTTTGGGACCAACGAAGGACTTAGAAATGATCCAGATGGATTTTTCTTGCCGCCACCTAAACCTCGTTTACATGAATTGATGATTAAGAAGGCGAATAAGGCTTTGGGAATTCCTACCTACCCTTCTCGATTGTCTATTTTAACTAAATCAATTAATAATGAGCGTGGGGCTTGTTTTTACTGTGCACAATGTAACCGTGGATGTTCAGCGTATGCTGACTTTTCATCTTCATCAGTCTTGGTAAAACCAGCCATGGCTACCGGAAATTTAACTTTGTTGCCTTTTGCCATGGCCAGAGAAGTCATGACGGATGCGGCTACAGGTTTAGCGACAGGTGTTTCTTATGTGCACACAGGTACTTTACAAGAATATTCCGTAAGAGGAAAAATCGTCATGTTAGCTGCATCTGCAGGTGAAACGTCCCGATTATTATTAAATTCAAAAAGTTCTCGTTTCCCGGATGGTATTGCTAATTCCAGCGGGGTGGTGGGTAAATATATCAACGACTCAACGGGTGCTTCTCGTTCCGCCATTATTCCTAAATTATTTGACCGCAAGGTATATAATGAAGATGGGGTGGGTGGATTGCACGTTTACACGCCTTGGTGGGGTGATAATACTAAATTAGATTTCCCACGTGGATACCACATTGAGTATGGTGGTGGAATGGGCATGCCGAATTACGGTTTTGGCTGGGGAATTGAAGGCTTAAATGGCAAAGAAAAATATACAAGAGATGGACTTCGTAAAGCTGCCGGAGGATACGGTGCAACTTTAAAAGAAGATTATCGCCGGTATTATGGTTCTTACGTAGGTTTTGCCGGACGTGGAGAGCCTGTGCCAAGAGAAGATAATTATTGTGAAATCGATCCAAATGTTGTGGACAAATACGGTATACCGGTCGTTCGCTTTAACTACAAATGGAGTGATTACGAGATTAAGCAAGCGAAGCACATGCAAGATACCTTTGAGCAAATCATTCAGGAAATGGGTGGTGAGGCCTTAGGTAAAAAACCGGGCGCAGATACTAATTATGGTTTGGCGGATCCGGGTAGAATTATCCATGAAGTAGGAACAGCCCGAATGGGAAATAATTCAAGCACTTCCGTTGTTAATTCAAATTGCCAAGCGCACGATGTGAAGAATTTATTTTTAGCAGATTCATCTCCATTTGTATCACAGGGTGATAAAAATGCGACTTGGACTATTTTAGCCTTATCGCTTAGAACTTCAGAATATATTATAGACCAAAGAAAAAAAGCCAATTTATAAGATGAAAAGAAGAGATTATTTAAAAAATATCGGTTTAAGTTCCTTAGGATTAGCCGTTTTAAATCCGGATGCAAGAGCGATGGAGCAATTGGAAAATGCCAATGGCGTTCCAAAAGCTGCGGCCTTAAAAATTCCAGGTGGAAGAACCAAAGATGAAGCAGAAAGAGATGCTAAATTAATGGCGGAAGTGTTTTTAAATAAACACGAATTAGATACCATTACCATCCTTTCGGACATCATCATTCCAGCAGATAAAAAATCAGGAAGCGCCTCGCAGTCGGGCGTGACTGGATTCATCGAGTTTATCGTCAAAGATAAGCCCGAGTTTAAAACTCCTGTTCGTGGGGGATTGAGGTGGTTAGATAGCGAATCAAATCGTCGCTTTTCAAAATTGTTTACGCAGATCACACCTGCTCAGCGAATCAATATCGTAGATGATATTGCCTATCCTGAAAAGGCGAAAAAGCAATTCTCACAAGGAGTCAATTTTTTTACGTTGATGCGTAATTTAACAGCCACTGGATTTTATACCTCTAGAATTGGTATTGATGATTTAGGTTATAAAGGAAATACACCGAATGAGTGGAAAGGTGTTCCAGCGGATGTATTAAAGCAATATGGTTTGAGTTATGATGA
>CAMBGA010000142.1 GCA_945866095.1 Spirosoma fluviale | reverse complement strand
AAATTAAGTCTCGGAAATACATATGCCGTTGTAAAATATTTTGGTCAAGGACATACTAAAGATAACGTTGTAGGTTATTTCCCAAAGGAGAACATATTATTTGGAGGCTGTTTAATAAAAGAACTACAGGCCACAAAAGGGTATTTGGGAGATGCCAATGTTGGAGAATGGTCAAGTACTGTTGAGAAAGTGAAACAACAATATCCAAATGTTAAAATTGTTATACCTGGTCACGGAAAAATTGGAGGTAAAGACCTGTTAGATTACACGATTAAATTATTTGAGTCCAATTAGTTGCAAATTTTCACGAAGTTCAACCCTTTAATTTCCTGATAGTCACATACTCAATCATCGCATTATAGTTGCATCTTTCGAGGAAAAGGGGAGCACTCAAGAAAAGCCATCAGAAATGATGGCTTTTTTGCTAAATAAAGAGATCCTGTTTATGGCTGACTTAAGAATGCTTTGGAATAATTAATCTTCAAAGCATCCATCGAAGGCATATGTCCTTTCAAACGCTTTTTGAAATCCTCATAATTTTTTGATCCTTTGGGAGACCAAGAAACTTCTGATAAAGCCAAAGCTCTCGGATAGGTCATGTACTCCGCATAAGGCAGATTGCTGATATATTCGGTCCATAAGTTGGCCTGAATGCCCACCACATGTTTCGCTTCCTCAGCCGTCAATTCAGGTAAATCTGGTTCAAAAGAATAGCATTTGCTTAAAGGTAAAAATCCACCGATGGCGATGGGTTCTGTTTTAGCCTCCGATTGGTAATAATCGATGTAGAAATAGGAGTTAGGCGACATCACAACATCGTGATTTTGTTTCGCAGCTTCGATACCACCTTTAGTTCCCCTCCAAGACATGACCATCGCATTTGGCGATATACCACCTTCTAAAATTTCGTCCCAACCTAATATTTTTTTTCCTTTGGACGTAACAAATTTATCGATCCGGCGAATGAAATAACTTTGTAATTCATTTTCATCCTTCAGGCCTAATTTTTTAATTAAATCTTGGCAAAAACGACTTTCCTTCCATTGAGTTTTGGGACATTCATCCCCGCCAATGTGGATATATTGACCTGGAAATAAGGCCATCACTTCGGTAAGCACATCTTCTAAAAAAGTAAAAGTCTCTTCACGTGGGAACAAGACGTCTTCAGCCACGCCCCATTTTGTTTTTACTTGTAATATTTTATCCCCATTAGCACCCAATTGTG
The DNA here is from genome assembly GCA_945866095.1 of Spirosoma fluviale. Lineage (GTDB taxonomy): Bacteria > Bacteroidota > Bacteroidia > Cytophagales > Spirosomataceae > Aquirufa > Aquirufa fluvialis_A. The sequence goes on along the minus strand of CAMBGA010000142.1, from coordinate 4,202 downwards.
GATAAGCTGCCAATACAGCCGTCGAGTGACCTGGCATTTCAATTTCAGGAATTACCTGAATGTATTTAGAAGTGGCGTAAGCAACTACTTCCTTAATTTGCTCTTGTGTATAAAATCCGCCATGTGGCTTTCCGTCGTATTTTTGGTCCCGGTAATGGCCCAACATACTTTCTTTCCGCACCGACGATATAGAGGTCAACAAAGGATATTTTTTTATTTCAATGCGCCAGCCCTGATCTTCAGTCAAATGCCAATGAAAAGTATTTAATTTATAAACAGCCATCAAATCGATGTAGCGCTTTACCGCATCCACTGAGAAAAAATAACGGCCTACGTCTAACATCAAACCGCGGTAACTAAACCTAGGAGCATCTTCGATCAAACAATTAGGAACTGTTAAAGCAACCGTCGACAACTCATTTCCGTAAATAGGCGCAGGCATCAATTGGAGCAAAGTCTGTAAACCATAAAAAGCCCCTTGCCCAGTTTTTGCTTGAATTTCCACTTTTTTGGATGTCACTTGTAAACGATATGCCTCATCCCCTAATGCATCATTTTTGCTAAATACTATTCCTGAAGAAGCAGTTTTAGCCATTTTAACAGAAGCTGTTAGACCAGAAACATTTTTAATTTGTAAGGCTAGTAAATTAGCTGATGGACTAAATTCATCTGAATTTAGGTACACTGAAATTCCTTTCTTGATCGTAAAAGTACCCTCAGCAGGTTTTAACGATTTAGGTAAAGGGATAATATTGTATGCATTTTGGGCTAAAGAACTCCAAGCTATGCACATAAATAAAATAATGAGTTGGATTTTTTTCATAGTTCTAATGGATTGAATCGTAAAGATATACGATCAAATTTAAAATCAGCAGATTAATTTATTATAAATTTTAAAAGAAAAATGCTAATTTTGCGACCTAATTAAAACAATTTACGATCTAATTATGACAAAAATTTACTCAAAAGGAAAGTCCTGGCAGAACAGCCTATGGATTTTCGTTTGTTGGCTCATCTTCTCAAGCACAGCCATTGCACAAACAAAAACAATTACAGGAAATGTTAAAGACGCCAAAGGAGACGGAGTTCCCGGCGTAGCTATTTCGGTAAAAGGTACGCCTACAAAAGGTACTACCACTGATGGAAATGGAAAATTTAGCCTTGGAGGCGTAGACTCCAAAACCGTTTTACGCGTAAGCTCGATAGGTTTTGAAACCCAAGAAGTAAGTGTTGGGAATAAATCGGTCGTGGAAATCTCTTTAGAAGAAAATGCTGCAAGCCTTGAAGAGGTGGTTGTGGTAGGTTATGGTGTACAGAAAAAAGTCAACATGACGGGTGCTGTATCCACGGTCGATTCGAAAATGATTGAGAATAGGCCAACTACCAGCTTACAAACCGCATTACAAGGAACGTCGCCTGGATTAATTGTGACTAGAACTAATGGTCAACCAGGCAATGAAGGCTTAGGAATTCAGATTCGTGGGGCAACTACTGCGAATGGATCCGTTGACCCTTTGATTATTTTAGATGGGGTAACCGTTCCTTCCATTACTTTACAGACGATGAATCAAAATGACATCGAGAGCATTAGTATTCTAAAAGATGCAGCGGCAGCGGCTATTTATGGAGCACAGGCTGCAGGGGGTGTTATCTTAATTACTTCTAAAAAAGGGAAGAATGGAAAAGTAACTTTTGACTATTCAGGTATGTCGGGCGCCGATTGGGCAGCTAATATTCCAGATAGAATGACCTTATTAGAAGAGGCTAACTTCTCTAATTTAGCGCGTAAAAATTCAGGGTCTGGTCCTGAATATTCTGATTTTGACTTGGAACAAATTAGAAACAATGTTCCCTATTTAGTTAATCCAGCGGATACAACTCAATGGTTGTTTTTCAATCAAGAGCCATTAGCCAAACAAGTTTTGAAGGATTATACCTCTATGCAAATGCATAATATTTCGGCAAGAGGCGGTACCGACAAACTTAATTTCTTGATCTCAGGAGGATATTATAATAAAAAAGGTTTGTTTAAAGTGGGTCCGGACCAATTGACCCGCTACAATTTGCGCGTAAATTTAGGCGCTAAATTGACCAACAAGCTATCCTTAGATACAAGAATTGCCTATACCAATGAACTCACTGAGCAAAGCTCTAGAGGAGCCAGTGGTCAAGGTTTGATCTATGATATTTATCGATTGAGAACTAGAACTCCATTTTTTACTCCAAAAGGACAATATAATGGAGCGGGGTCAGGAGCGACTACTTATGCTAATTTAGCTGAAGGTGGATATGATAATAGAAGCCGTAATTTCTTTGACGGAACCTTTACGTTCAAATTAGAAAATTTGGTTAAAGGATTAACGCTAAGATCCGTTGCCGGTACACAATACCGCCGCGGTGATCGATATATCTTCAATAGAACCGTGCCATTGTGGGGACGCTATACAGTCAGTCGATATGTAAACCAAGTCAACTCTTACTCGATTTCAAACGAAGTAACTAAGAATTTAAATTTACAATTTTTAGCGAATTATGATTTGAAAATCAATAAGCATACATTTGGCGCATTATTAGGATATCAATGGGAAGATTTCCGCTATGTAAATACCATTGCTGGGGCAAGTAACATGGTGAGTAATGACTTGCCTACCTTGAACTTAGGTGATGATAAAACGAAAACTAATTCAGAGGCGATTGCAACTTATGCATTCCAATCTGTTTTTGGGCGTTTCAACTATAATTATGATGATAAGTATTTGTTAGAAGGTACGCTACGTCAAGATGAAAGTTCGAAATTAGCTGAGGATGGTCGTACAAAAATTTTCCCTTCCGTTTCAGCTGGTTGGAACTTACACCGTGAGTCATGGATGAGTGAATCTTTACAATTTATCTCTGAATTTAAATTACGTGGTTCATGGGGTAGATTAGGGGGCGCATTGGGAAGTACCTTAGGTAACTACGATTACGTAAATCAATTGAATCGTGGATCTAACTTGGTGTTAGGAGATTCTAGAACTTCATTTATTTTCCAAGGTTCATTGCCAAGTACCAATCTTTCTTGGGAAACCATCGAAACAACCAACGGGGGTTTTGACATTGGTTTAATGAAAAATAAATTACAGGTAAGTGGTGATTACTATGTGAAATCAAATAAGAATATGTTGACACCCCAACAACTTCCTGCCATCATCGGTATCGCCACTCCACGTAAAAATAACGGAGAGTTGAAATCTTGGGGATGGGAATTAGAAGTTAAATACCGTGGAAAAATTGGCGATAATTTCAGCTACAATATTGGCGGTAACTTCTCAGACAATCAAAATGAATTAGTTGCCTTTTCAAACCGAATTGTGGTGGCTAGAGGAAATAATAGTTTGATTGAAGGTTATCCTCTTAACACAATTTGGGGATATCAGACTGCAGGTTATTTCTCCTCAGCAGACGAGGTTAAAGCTTGGGCGTTCCAAGATAACCGTACTGGAGCTGGCGACATCAAATATGTAGACCAAAATGGCGATAAGCAAATCACCGTAGGTAAAGGAAGTAAAGCCGACTATGGTGATTTACTTTTATTAGGTTCATCAGCACCTAGGTATCTTTTTGGATTTAATTTAGGCTTTGAGACACATGGATTTGATTTTTCTGCCTTTATTCAAGGGGTGGGTAAAAGAACATTCTTAGCGGGATCAGAATCCGTTGGACCACTTTTAGTTACTTGGAAACAAGCAATGGGTATTCACCGCGATTACTGGACACCTGAAAATCCAAATGCTTTGTTCCCTCGTCCTTTTGTAGGAGCTACTCACAATTTTGGAACTTCCGACAAATGGGCATTTAATGGTCAATATGCTCGTTTAAAAAACATCCAGTTAGGATATACCTTACCTAATGTATTAACGAAGAAAATAGGCGTTTCGAAAGCACGTGTTTATGTATCTGGACAAGATATCTTGACCGTTTCAGCGATGGGTAAATTTGGAACCTTGTTTGATCCAGAATCAGCAAATAATGCGGACAATGATTATCCGTATTTCTCAACAGCTTCTGTGGGTGTAAATCTTTCGTTTTAATCTATAGACATTTAAAAGAACATTGAAATGAAAAATTCATTAAAAAATATTTTAGCAATAAGCGCCTCCATTTTATTCTTCACGGGATGTGAAGTAGAGAGGTTACCAGAAACCAATATTTCAGATGCGACG
>CAMBGA010000141.1 GCA_945866095.1 Spirosoma fluviale | reverse complement strand
TGTACTTGATTCGATGTAATATCGGGCAAGGCGTCGATGGGCAATTGGCTTAAAGAATAACTTCCCCAAGCAATTAAGCCGATCACGAAAATTCCCACAACTAATTTATTGCGGATACTAAATGAGATTATTGAATTGATCATAGGTCTAAATATTTACTTAAAAAATGCATCTGCAATTTTTAAGCCATAGGAGGCGCGATCAAAACGCGGGATAAGGAAAAATGATACAGATTTATTTCTTGAAGATCTTTCCTACGTGACATCAAAATCAAAATAGGCCAAATACACAAAAAGTATAAACCAGGAATAAAATAGCCTATAATCCCGTTAAAATCGATGGAAGGAAGACTTGGATGCTTACTTGTTTTACTATGTTTGGAATCAGCTGCATAATGAAGCCAAAGAAAATCAACAAAATTGAAATTTGATTTTTCTATCTTCTTATGCTCCTGAAAATGTTTTACTAGTTCGTTTGCCTTAAATGATTGATCCAATCCTACTTTAGGCAGAAGACCGCCTAAAATAAATAAAACAAAAAGAAAAGTAAGCACTACATTTTTCATTCCTTAAATGTACAGAAATTTCGAAAATTAAATGGATATTTATACTTTGAAAAATTAATAGATTGAGACTAAAGCGTAATAATACACGATTAATTTAAGGAATCTCCCGCCTATTTATGGATGAAATAAATCTTTTATGGCATCAGTTGACCGATTCGGAAACCATTATCCGTTCGGGCTTATTAGTCATTACCTTAATTGTATTTGCTGAAAATGGCCTATTCTTTGCCTTTTTCCTGCCCGGTGATTATTTACTCTTTCTAACAGGTGTTTTCGGCGGGACAGGTGTTTTAAAAGAACCTTTGTCGACTATCATGCTCAGCATATTTCTTGCAGCAGTCATCGGCTCTTTATGTGGTTATTTACTGGGTCGATTTTTCGGAAACTCTCTACAAGGGAAGCCTGATAGCTTCTTTTTCAAGAAAAAGCATTTAGAATCCACGAGAGATTTTTTTGAAAAATACGGTTTTGGGGCTTTGGTGCTCAGCCGATTTTTACCCGTTGTGCGAACATTTACGCCTATACTCGCTGGAATAAGCAAAATGTCTTGGTATAGCTTTTTATTTTTAAATGTTTTTGGCGCGGCGATGTGGGTCGGCATTTTAGTTGCCGGAGGTTATTACATGGGACAGCATTTTCCATGGATTATAAATTATGTACAATACATCATCTTGTTTTTTTTAGGAGTCACGACTTATACAATCATCAAAGGCTATTTAAAATTCAAAAAATGATCGAGCAATTTGCATATGTAATCGCTTTTTTGGCAGCAGGCATTTTATCTATTGCCTTGATATTATTTATATCGCGTTCATTAAGACCATTCAGGCCAAATGCGGAAAAATTAAGCACTTATGAATCAGGGGAAGAGCCAATGGGAAATGCCAATATCCGCTTCAACCCAAGGTTTTATGTGATCGCGCTCTTATTTGTTTTATTTGAAGTGGAATTAATATTTCTATTTCCTTGGGCTGTGGTTTTTGGCAATAAGCAATTAGCGTTAGCTGATTCGAATTGGCCAATCTTTGCCTTGTTGGAAATGATTATTTTTGTTGGAATACTTGCGCTAGGATTAGCTTTTGCCTGGGTTAAAGGATATTTAACATGGGAGAAACCGTCGACGAATCCTGAAGAAATGAATAGCCCTATCCCGTTGGAAGCGTATAAAAAATATTTACCTAATTCGAAATAGTTACCACCTTGGATTTGTGGAGTATACTTTATTCTTCATTTTAATGGCAATCATTATTTCATGAGAGCCTAAAGAAGTCCGAGCTAAGCCTAAACTATGATTTTCGTACAAATAAGTCAAATTCAAACTTTGATTTAAATGCACCCCAAACATGACTCCTATGGCTTCATTGTGCCTGTATGAAGCACCCATCCAAACCAAATCGTCAAAATTTACTTTGAAATTTCCTTCCACACCAAACACGGCATTTTTCATGTATTTAGCCAAGATTGAGGGTGAAAATGTCCAATAGCGCCCCACTTTTATCTCTCTTCCAAATTGGAAAAAGATATTAGGATTTGTTTGGCCTAGCCACAGTATTCGAACTGTATCATTTTCAGCTATGTTAGTCCTGGTGAGACTATAATTATCCATCGCAATTTGATTGGCCGACAAACCTATGTGAAATTTACGGTTGTAATATAGGATTCCTACATTGACTAGGGGTTGGATTCCATTCAATTTTGACTGAGTCATGTAAGGATCTCCTTCATCTTTTACCAAAAAACCACCTATGCTGAGGCTTCGTTGGTATACCCCGACCGTAGCGCCGACCGCCAATTTTTCCTCCCCACCTAATGACAAGTGATATCCATAAGAAGCTCCTAATGAAATACTTGACAAGGGACCAAAATTATCGGTCATCGCTTGAAAGCCTAATCCTTGATGAAAATTAGCTCTGTATGTTTTTTTCCGAATTCTTGTTGGCGTAAATGTCCTCCTGATTGTTTTTGACATAAACGGCGTTTTGCCTGAAGAGGTCCGATCCGTTTTATCAAATGCCATATTAGCTGTGGCATAAAAACTAGACATATTGGTGTTGAAACCGGTCCATTGTTGGCGATACCCCGTTTTTATATCCCAATAATCCTCGTATCCCGTGAAGGCAGGATTATATAGATATCTGTTCATCATATATAAGCCAAATTGGGGTGTTTGCTGGGCTAGGCCAACAAATGACATACATAAGACAAAAAGAAGAATTAAAAATCTCATTACTAAGGGTTCTAACCACAAAAATCGGTTAAATATATTTAATTTCGTAAGATATTTTTGGAAAAAAATTGGCCTTAAAAATTCTACCCAAGATATTTATTGATCCATGCAAGTTAAAAGTTACCCAATAGAAAGTCTACAATCCTTCTCAAAACTGCTAATTGATTACTTAGCGGAGTTTCCTGCATTAACTAAATTTTATGGAAATAGCCCTCAATTAGAAAGTTTTGAACAACAAATACTTGGAAAAAATTCATTTAGTTCATCAAACAGAGTCATTTTACACGAGGTGATTAAGGGGCAATATCATGAGATAGCCCAAGAAGTGGAGATTGATTCTATATTGGATGAAAATACCTATACGGTTACCACTGGACACCAATTAAATATTTTTACTGGGCCGCTTTATGTGATTTACAAAATCGTGTCAACGATCAACCTTGCCAAAAAATTAAAAGCAACATACCCGAAGGCTAATTTTATTCCGATTTATTGGATGGCAACGGAAGATCATGATTGGGATGAAATAAATCACTTTTATTGGTTAGGTAAAAAATTCGAAATTGCAACAGCTCAAAAAGGGGCTGTCGGCAGATTTTCTCTATCGGAATTTGAGCCATTTTTAAAAGAGATTCCCAACACAATACCAGCCTTTCAGGACGCCTATACTCAGGCAAAGAATCTAAGTCAAGCGGTGCGGATTTACATGCATGAACTATTCGGAGACCAAGGCTTAATCTGCCTTGATGCGGATGATGCAAGGTTAAAATCCATTTTTGCGCCAATTATTTTAGCGGATCTTTTTGACCATTCGCATCTCGCACCGGTAGAAAATGCCACCAAATCATTAATCGAAATGGGGTATAAAACTCAGATTAATGCTAGAGAGATTAATTTATTTTATTTAATGGACGGGGTACGTGAGCGCATTGAAAAAAGGGGAGATATTTATCAGGTATTAAACACAGCCACTGCTTTTTCTGCAAAAGAATTACATGCCGAAGTGGCGGAATTTCCAGAAAGGTTTAGCCCCAATGTCGTTTTAAGGCCCTTATACCAAGAAATGATTCTGCCAAATTTGGCCTATATTGGAGGTCCGGCAGAAGTTGGGTATTGGCTCCAATTAAAAGGGATTTTTGACTTACACCAAGTGCCATACCCGATTGTATTGCCTCGGAATTTTGCCATAATCTTAGGTGAAAAACACCAACAAAAAATAAACAAATTAGGCATTGGTCTAACGGATTTGTTTTTAGAGGATTTCGAATTAAGGCGGAAATTTGTGGCGAGCCAAAGTGTGCATGTGCTAGACTGCGACTCTGAATTAAACTTGTTAAACCCGATTTTCAACGAATTAGCAAAGCGAGCGAAATCAATAGATTCGACCTTAGAGGCTAGTGTAAAAGCTGAGTTCAAGCGGCTAGAAAATGGCCTTGAGCGAATGGGCAAAAAGTTAAAAAAAGCGGAAGAAAGAAATCATGAAACTGCGATTCGCCAATTAAACCAATTAAAAACTGCGTTATTTCCGGAAGGTCAATGGCAGGAAAGGTATGAGAATTTTTTAAATTATTACATGGAGCATCCCGCTTTCATTCAACAATTACTAGACACATTTGATCCACTTGTTTTTAAGATGTATGAGATCAATTTGGATTAAACATGCCAGAAAAATTAGATGTTTTATCGTTTTTGGCTGAGGCCAAGCAATATCCGCTCATAGATGTTCGGTCTCCGGCTGAATTTGAACGGGCGCATATTTCAGGGGCGATTTCATTTCCCATATTTACGAATGAGGAACGCGCGCAAGTGGGAACCACCTATAAGCAGCAAGGGAAAGAACAAGCCATCGAATTGGGTCTGGAAATCGTAGGGCCGCAATTGGCCAAATGGGTAAAACAGGTAAAAAAAATAGCCAAAGACGGGGTTTTGTTGGTTCATTGTTGGCGTGGCGGCATGCGTTCCGGCAGCATGGCCTGGCTTTTTGAAACGGCCGGATTAGAAGTTAAGGTGTTAGTTGGCGGATATAAAGCCTATCGAAATACAGTATTAAGTGAATTAGCAAAAAAGATTCCATTGCTCGTTTTAGGAGGAAAAACTGGCAGCGGCAAAACGGAAATCTTAATAGAGATGAAGAAAAGGGGTATTCAAGTCATTGATTTGGAAGGTCTTGCACATCATCGGGGTTCGGCTTTTGGGCATTTAGGTTTAGAGGAGCAACCCAGTAGTGAGCACTTTGAAAACCTATTGTTTCATGAATTACGGCAAATGGATTTGAAAAAGCCGATATGGGTGGAAGATGAAAGTAGGCATATAGGCAAGGTATTTATGACGGAATCATTTTATGAGCGTTTGCGTGAATCCCCTTGTTTATTTTTAGATATAGACGCCAAATATCGGCTTCCACATTTGGTTAAAGTCTACGCACAATATCCAAAAGCTGATTTATTAATAGCTTTGGAAAAGATCAAGAAGCGTTTGGGCGGGCAGCATTTTCAAAGGGCCGTGGAATGCTTAGAAATAAATGATTTTAGTGAAGTGGCGGCGATAACGCTAAACTATTACGATAAGGCGTATCTACATGGTTTAACGCAGCGGGATGAAACGCAGATTGACCGATTGGAAATTCATACGTTAGACACAAATTTGCAAGTAAATTCGGTTTTAGCCCATGATCTAGCTAAATTTAATTTTAATATTTAATTCTATGCTGCCTGAATCTTTTATCGCAAACATCTTAGAGAAGCACGTTCATACGCGTGCATTTCCGGCTACATCCGAAATCAAAAAGCTATTTACCAAAATTGTCCTAACGCTATTTCCTGAGCAGTCCAAAAT
>CAMBGA010000140.1 GCA_945866095.1 Spirosoma fluviale | reverse complement strand
TTTTTGAATTTTTTAGGCGAAGCCTTTTCAAATTGCCTAAGAAATTTTACCTTTGCAGTCCCTTAGGGGTATTGGTTGCGTAGCTCAATTGGATAGAGCATCTCACTACGGATGAGAAGGTTTGGGGTTCGAATCCCTACGCGATCACTGGAATTTTCAAAAAATGCCTGTAAATCATTGATTTATAGGCATTTTTTTATGGTAAAGGTTTTGGTTGAGTATGTTTTAATTCGGGATCAATCTTAAGATTGTGAATAAGTCAACAATGGCGATAAACCTTTATTGATTAGTTTTTAATTTTCGTTTATTAATGTATTCTTTGAACTCTACGAATGACATTCCCTGAGTTTCTTTTGAGATTTTTTCTTTCACTGCTCTAAAGAACTTAACTGTGTCAAATTCTTTTTCTGGTATTGTTTCGTTAGTTTTCATCACCTTCTTTCTCGTATCCTTCATAATAATAGGACTGCTCAATTCCTTTAAAAATAACTTCTCTATTATTTATTTCGTCAGTTAAGTTTTGACTTAATAAGGTTCTTAATTCCAACCCATTAATGGGGCTTCTTTCCATTGCTTGTAAGTACAATGACTTATCTACAAATTGCCAATTCACTAATTTTTTAAGCCTTGTTTTTAAAATCATATCGAGCCAAATTCGCATTGTTCTTCCATTGCCCTCCACAAAAGGATGAGCTATATTCATTTCAATATATTTTGCGATAATTTCTTCGAAATTGCTCTCTGGCATTTGCTCAATTTTTACTAAAATTTCGTTTATATATATAGCGTTTGCAAATCTAAAACCACCTTTCGAGATGTTGTGCGTGCGAACTTTTCCGGCAAAATCGTATAATTCATTAAAAAGATAACGATGTATCTCCAAAAGACCTCTGGTGGTTCCTACTTCGATTTTGTCAATATCATTAGATTCGAATAAACGAAATGCATTTTCTAAACTATTTTTATCAATATTTCCCATATAAAGACTGATCTACAAATCGGTTTATTCAGTTCCAAAAATACTCAAAATGTTCATCATTTAGTTAAATGAGTCTAATTTTCATGCATTCTATCGGGTTGATTTGCTCGTGCGCTGCGCTTGTAGTTAAATGCTGGTACCCAAAAGGACCTTTCGTTAATTTTTCTATTTTGAGTCCATGACAATGAATGAGATAACCGAGAATTAGACGCGAGGTATCGCGTCTCTACTGACGATCGACGGCTCACAGAGCAACACATTTCTTGGATCCACCTCAAATCGCTCCGGCGCCTCTTTCAGCATAAACGTCTGAGTTTTTTGTTTTTTGTCCATTTGCATTTTCAGCAGGATAGGGGTTTTGCTTCCTTGCTTATAATAAGCGACCTCCACAGGTATATTAAAAATAAAATCTCCTTTTTGAATTTGTTCCAAATTGACCTTTAAATTATTAGTCTTCGCATCATAAGTCCAATTCGCCTGTATTTTGGGAATCACCGGTTGGAACAACCACTGCTTAAAGAATATTTTCAAATCCATTCCAGAAGCTTTTTCCATCTCAATTCTAAAATCATCAGTCGTTGCAGATGACGTATAAAATTTAGCATAGTACGATTGGATCCCTTTTTTGAAACGGGTTTCGCCCATGAGATTTCTCAACATATGCAATACCCAAGCCCCTTTTTGATACGTAATGCCTGTTATGACGAGCTCTTTCTCAGCAGACCTTGGACTCACAATGCTGAAGTCGGGCATTTTTGCCATTAAGTCCAATACTGTTTTTTTAGCCTTTTCGATCCCTTTGGTATATTCTTCTTTGCCATATTCATTTTCAATAAACAGCAAGGTGAAAAATGTCGCAAATCCTTCACTCAGCCACGCATCATCCCAAGTCGTTTCCGTGACCGAATTGCCAAACCACTGATGCGCAATTTCATGGATGACGACATTCCGAGTTCTTTCCGACCTTTTGCCGGTCACTAAATCTTCCCCATAGAAAATCGCGGAGGAACTTTCCATCCCGCCATTCACACTGGGCGTTTGGATATTGGCCAATTTCTCATAAGCAAATGGCCCCACATATTGACTATAAAACGCCAATACCTTTTTGGTCGGCTCCCGGAAATCATAAAATCCCGCCTCCCTATTTTTAGCATAGACCCAAGTTTCAATGGATTTGCCCATGAATGGATCCAAATATTGGACCGCAAATTCAGCCACCCCGATCACAAATAGCCAACAAGAGGAAGGGACGGATTGTTTCCAGTGCGTGAACTTCATGCTGTTTCCTAATTCAGATTCTTCCAGCAATAGACCGTTGGAAATCACTTTATAATGCGAAGGCGCCTTAACTATAAATTCAGAGGTGGCTTTGTCGGATGGATGATCCAAGGTTGGCAACCAATGTCTTGCCCGATTAGGCCAATTTTCATTAAAGAAACTACGATCCCCTAATTTCGTTTTCCCAATCCTTAATCCATCCAAAGGAACCCCATGGTATTTAATCGTGAAAATGATGGTTTGATTTTTCGTGGATGGACTCGGCAAATTAAGGATGATTTCATCATTTTGATGCGTATAAGAAATTGCTTGATCACCTACCATTATAGCGTCAATCGCCATTCCCTTGTTTTCTTTCTCAGCTTTTTGGTTGACGAAATCCAATCGAAAACTTCGAACACCCGCTAGCTTAAAATCAATGGTGATCGTCGCAATGCCCCTAATTTCATCGTTGTTATCAGATAAATTTATCTCAAAAGCATAGTGCTTAATGTCGATGTTTTTATTGACCGGGTAATCATCGGCTTTTGCAGTTAGTCCATTGAAAAATAGGGTAATTGCGAAAAATAAATAGAGAATTTGTTTCATTATTGGAGCGTTACTTTTTTCAAATAAAATCCTTTTGCATCCACTTGCGGGGGTAAGACACTATTGACAATAAGACCTTTATTGTCCATCACGATGCGACTCGTTTTATCATTAGCCGTTACCTCAAAAGGCATTGGCATCATTAAATTCCCCACCTTGATTTGGTATTTCTGAAAGCCAATTTCCTTGATATTTACGTCCAATACTTGGGTCGTTCTCAGGTAAAAGTCAAAAAATGGTTTTAGGTCTTTTCCTGCTTTTGAACTGAATAGTTTTTCAACATCCGTAGTGGTGACAAAATTGTCATAAGTGTATTTTGAATCGGTGGCTAAGGTCTTTAAGGTTGGCAAAAACACTTCATCGCCTATCAAATAGCGCAAACTGTGCATGAAAAAGGATCCTTTTCCGTAAATATCGCCCCCTGAATAGACTTCCTCCTCAGTGACTTCTTCCCCCGGCACCACGGCAAATTTGTTGCGAGCGCCTTTTCTGTGGCCGGCAATGATTTCATTATAGGCCGACTCACCGCCGAGTTCAAACATCGCTAAAGCTTCTGCGTAAGTTGCGATGCCTTCTTGGATCCACATATGTCCCCAGTCTTTGTTGGTGACCTTATTTGCCCACCATTCGTGTGCGTATTCATGAAATAGATTGGCGGAATATTCTTGGCCTCCGATATTTTTGTAGACAAATTTATTGTCAAAAGTAATCATGGTTTGATGTTCCATGCCCGAATTGGGTACCTCGGCAATGCCTATTTTTTCCTTTGCCCATGGATATTCACCAAAATATTTTTCTAAGATTTGATTGTCACGCTTTTTGGTAGCAATGACTTTTTTCGCATGCATCGTATCCACTTCCAAGACATAATATTCAATGGGTACTTTATTGCCGAGGACGGTAACAAGTTCATCTTTAACAACTTGGTATTTGCCTATGTTGAACAAAATACAATAATTGCTGATGGTATAATTGGTTTTCCAATGATAGGTTGACTTATTCTTTTTAGTCGACACATTCATTAATAGCCCAGGTCCAGCGACCTTTAAATGAGCAGGAACGCTTATTTTCAAATCGGCTCCTTCGTTAGGCTCATCGCTGGGGTGGTCTTTACAAGGAAAATACATTTTTCCACCTTCTGCTTGAATGTTTATGGATACCCAGTCATTCCCATTTTTATCTTTCTCCCAGGTAAATCCACCATCCCATGGAGGCCTAATGGCCACGGGTGGAATTCCATGGTATTCGATCCAAACTTTTTGGTTGCCTTCGTTGAAACCTGTTGGGGAGGTGATGAATATTTTATCATCATGTTGATAATAGGACGCGGCTTTGTTGTTCACCTTGATCTGCGTGACCTTGTATAAGTGTATTAAGTCCAAAAGGAGGGTGTCTGATCTTTTTGCTAAATTCAAACTGACCTCAGTAAAACCGCTGATGGACCTTTTCGCTATATCCACATCCAAACTTATCATGTAATGCCGAATATCCATATTGGCCTGCAAGGATTGCAACTTTCCTCCTGAAGTCAGATAAAGAATATCTCGGCTGTTGATGTCATCATTATGCTGACTTTTCGCAACTCCACTTAGTAATAAAAGCATAAAAATGACTCCCATTTTTATCCTTGAGCTGTATGTTTTTAGTTTCATAGTTATATTTTTTTTGGACGGGGTATACCCGTCCCTTACGATTTATTTTTTCGGACGGGAAAAACTCGCCCGCCACTATTACCTATTACCTATTACCTTAATTTACCTCTTACCTATTACCTCTTACCTATTACCTCTTACCTATTACCTCTTACCTATTACCTATTACCTCTTACCTATTACCTCTTACCTCTTACCTCTTACCTATTACCTCTTACCTAATACCTATTACCTCTTCCCTAATAAGTAGCTCTTCCCCCCGAAATATCAAACAAAAACCCTGTCGTAAACGTACATTCTGCTGAAACGATCCAAGCCGATATCTTGGCCACTTCATCGATTTCCCCCAGTCTTCCCATGGGAATTTTGGCGACCATATATTCCAATTGCTTAGGGTCGGTATCCGCGTTCATGGCAGTTTTAATCACCGCTGGAGCAAGTCCATTGATCGTAATGCCAGCAGTGGCATATTCTTTTCCGATGGATTTGACGATGCCAATAACCGCGGCTTTGGAGGCTGAATAACCAATCATTCCCGGATTTCCTTCTTTTCCAGCCATGGACGCAATCAATAAAATTCGTCCATAGCCGAAAGGTTCCATCGCCTTCACAGCGTATTTGGTCATCAAAAAGGTACCTCGTTGGTTTACCTGATACAATCGATCAAAATCCTCCGTGGAATAATCCGTGATTTTGGTGCTAGTTGGCCCCACGATACCGGCGCAATTGACCATGATGTGTAATTGGCCATATTTTTTGCCAACCTCCTCATAAGCCGAAATGATACTTTGCTCTGAAGTGACATCGGCGATGATGGTCATGACATCGTAACCGGCCAAATTGAATTCGCTTTCGGTTTGCTCTAATTTGGATGGGTTGCTATCGAGTAATACTACTTTGCCTCCTTCTGAAGCTATTAATGCGGCTATTCCTTTCCCTAAGCCATCTGCTCCGCCACTGATTAATGCTACCTGATTTGTAAATCTTGCCATGTTTGCTATTTGTTTGAAAATAAAATCCTAACATAGAACAATTTTGTGAAATTTTAATACTTAATTGGAATACTTTTTCACCAAAAACCTATTTAATATGATAACCCTTTTAATCACCCTATTATCTCTTGGGGTAATTTT
>CAMBGA010000139.1 GCA_945866095.1 Spirosoma fluviale | reverse complement strand
CTTGTGGATCAGCGTCAATGAGCAATGTTTTTAAATCTAAGGCGGCTAGGCTAGCTGCTAAATTAATCGCAGTAGTTGTTTTCCCTACCCCACCCTTTTGATTCGCTATTGCTATGATTTTACCCATAAAAATCTAAATTTTTCTTTTGACTAATCGAATCAACAATATTACAAAAAAGGTTTCACATCTTTGATTAAATTCCAGCCCAATAAAATCAATATTTAAAATTAAATTTGGAATTCAAAAAATATAAAAACTAAATTATCTACCTATATTGTGACCAAAATCCATCAGCATCCTATGAATCAAAATACTTCTTCGCATCCCAAAGGCCTTTATGTATTATACAGTACTGAAATGTGGGAACGCTTCAATTTTTATGGAATGCGTGCCTTACTTTCTTTATTTTTAGTTAATGCCCTTGCCTATAAACAAAACGAAGCTTCCATTATTTATGGGGGTTTTTTAGGGCTAAGCTACTTAACAACTATGTTAGGTGGATATGTGTCAGATCGATATTTAGGAAATCGAAGTTGTATTATTTTGGGTGGGATCACGATGGCCATAGGCCAACTATTACTATTTGGATCAGCGAGTACATTTATGGAGGGAGTGGAGACCGCTAATTTATTCATGTGGTCAGGCTTATTATTTCTAATCCTTGGAAATGGATTTTTCAAGCCAAACATTTCGTCGATGGTAGGTCAGTTATATGCCAAGGGTGATAGCCGTCTCGACGCTGCATTTACGATTTTTTACATGGGGATCAATACGGGAGCATTATTAGGAATGATGATCTGCCCCTGGTTAGGAGACGTAAAGGTAGATGGAGAAAGAAATCTAGATGCTTTTAAATGGGGTTTTCTCGCTGCTGGCAGTGCGATGATGATTGGAACAATCACTTTTTATTTTTTGAAAAACAAATATTTATTAAAACCAGACGGTCAGGCTGTTGGCTTAGCTCCCGATTTCAATAAAGTACAGGATTCTGAAGAAGAAGCAGATAAGGCGGATTTTACAAACAAATCGATTGGCATTACTCTTTTAATATTTACTTCATTAGTGTATTTATTTCATATTTTGTTTCTTTCAGAAATTGCAAATCCAATCAAAGACTGGGTGTATCCAGTCATTTATTCGGCTGGAATTAGTTTAGCATTTTTAATTATGACAGATAAAACTTTGACGAACATTGAGCGTCAGCGAATTTATGTCATGTATATTATTTCATTTTTTGTCATCTTCTTTTGGTCAGCTTACGAACAAGCGGGATCTTCTTTGACATTTATTGCAGACCAACAAACTGATTTGAATTTCTTCGGAATTGAACTGCCACCTAGTTCTGTTCAAAACGCCAATTCTTTTTTTATTATTTTGTTGGCCTTTCCGTTTAGTTGGTTTTGGATTTGGATGCAGAAAAGAGGCATTGAGCCTAATTCTCCCGCTAAGCAAGCTATTGGCCTTATGTTATTGGCTCTTGGGTATCTTATTATTGCGATTCAAGTTAAAGATTTAGGTTCTCAGAAACTTGGCGTGGCCTGGTTATTCATTATGTATTTATTTCACACCATGGGTGAATTGTGTCTTTCGCCCATAGGCTTATCTTTGGTCGCAAAGCTTGCACCTAAACGATTTTCGTCTTTGTTAATGGGGGTTTGGTTTTTAGCAAATGCTGCCGGATATGCGTTAGCAGGAACCTTAGGGGCTTTGTTGCCACCAGTAAATGCAATCGCATCAGGTCAATTTCCAAGTTTTTTAGGTATGGAAATAAAAAACCTGTATGATTTCTTTATGCTTTTTGTCATCATGGCGGGAATAGCATCCGTATTATTATATATTTTAGCCAGTGGGCCACTTAAAAAAATGATGCATGGCATCAGATAAACAATTGACATGAACGGACCTGATCACCATTTACATGAAAAGCATTTAAAGAGCTCTGATTTTATCACTGACATAGTTATTGGCATGTCGGATGGTTTAACAGTTCCTTTTGCATTGGCAGCTGGACTTTCAGGTGCAGTAGCCTCATCGTCCATTGTCACCACAGCAGGAATAGCAGAGATTGTTGCGGGTTCTATCGCAATGGGATTAGGTGGATATCTGGCTGGACAAACGGAACAGGAGCATTATGAAGCCGAATTAAAGCGTGAATATGAAGAAGTGGAACGTGTCCCTGAGAGGGAAAAAGAAGAAATTAGAGAAGTATTTGAAAGCTATGGATTGACACCAGAAGCGCAAGAAATAGTCGTAGAAGCTATTTCAAAAGATAAGGACAAATGGGTCGATTTTATGATGCGTTTTGAATTAGGCTTAGAAAAACCAAATCCTAATAGAGCTAGAAACTCAGCCCTGACTATAGGAATTTCCTATATTGTTGGCGGATTTGTCCCGCTTGTTCCCTATTTTTATGTTGATGACCCCAAGTCTGGTCTATTGTATTCAGCTGAGATAACGTTGCTTGCTTTATTGGTTTTTGGGTATTTCAAAAGTAAGGTAACGGATCAAAATCCATGGATTGGATCCTTGAAAGTAGCCTCCATTGGTGCAGCTGCTGCTGCGGCGGCCTATTTTGTTGCCACGCTATTTCAATAAATCAATCATGACCCAAGGCTGTGTCATCGCCACGTGAATCGGCACCGCCTTGAAGCTTACCTGATGGAAGCACTAATATTCCCTCTACTAAACCTATAGATGTAGAATTAGAAAATTCATAACCCTTCTGCTTCAATCGTTCCATTTGAATGGTTGACATGCGATTAGGTTCAATTCGGGTTTGTTCAGGTTTCCATTGTTGGTGAAATCGAGGATATTCAACTGCCTGCTGCATATTCATTCCAAATTCCAATACGTTCAGTACCACTTGAAATACACTCGTAATAATGGTGGATCCTCCTGGGGTGCCAACAACCATTTTCAATTGGCCATTTTCGGTAATGATGGTTGGCGTCATACTTGAAAGCATTCTTTTATTGGGTTGAATTTCATTTGCTTTGGATCCAACTAAACCATATGAGTTGGGAGAACCGGCTTTTGCAGAAAAATCATCCATTTCATCGTTTAAAAGAAAACCAGCTCCACCGACAAATACTTTGCTTCCGAAAGAATTATTTAAGGTTGTTGTAATCGACACCGCATTACCTGCAGCGTCTACAATCGAATAATGTGTTGTTTCGTGGCTTTCATAACCAGCAAATTCGCCTGCGGAAATGTCTGAACTTAAAGATGCCTTTGCAAAATTGATCGAACTTATTCTATTATTAATGTAAGTAGAATCTAATAAGGGCCCAATAGGTACTTGAACAAAATCAGGGTCACCTAGCCATTTTGCTCGGTCCGCAAATACTCGTCTTTCAGACTCAATCATTAATTGGACCGTAGAATCAGAGTTCGCCCCCCATTTACTCAATGGATATTTCCGCACCATTCCCATTAATTGGGCCAATGCTATCCCTCCACTAGATGGCGGAGGCATTCCAATTACTTGGAAATTTTTATAAGATTGGACGATTGGTTTGCGCCAAACAGGTTTATAGCCATTCAAATCTTTCTGTGTAATAATGCCATTTTGGCGTTTCATTTCACTAATAATCAATTCCGCTGTTTCCCCTTGGTAAAATCCTTTTGATTTATTGCGTAAAATTCTTTCTAAAGTATTTGCTAAATCCTCCTGAATTAAGCGATCATCTTTTTTCCAATCAATATTGTTCGGATTAATTAAATATGAATTTCCTTTATTTTCTTTGATGAAATCCAACTTATTGGCATTTAATCCACGAGCTTCCCTTGACGTAAGTGCATGTCCATTCCTCGCGATGTCAATGGCAGGCTGAATCAGATCTTTCCAGGGTAATAAACCAAATTTACGGTGCATTTCTTCCATCCCCGCCACAGTTCCTGGAACCCCTACAGAAAAAATCCCTACCAAACTTTTCCCAGGAATGACATTACCAGAAGCATCTAGATACATATCTTTGTTACTTGCCAATGGGGCCTTTTCCCGGTAATCTAATGCAAAAACTTTTCCTTTGGCATTGCGATAAACCAAAAAACCACCTCCACCAATATTACCAGCAGATGGATGGCATACAGCTAACGCAAAATTTACTGCGATGGCAGCGTCAATGGCGTTCCCTCCTTTTTTTAAAATAGACAAGCCGATTTCTGAAGCTAACGGATGTGTAGTGACCACCATTCCTTTTTTAGATTCGACCAAGGGTTTAATCGTACTTTGACTATAAAGTACATTGGACAAAATAAGGGCGGAAAAAAGAAAGAAAAATTTGAAATTCATATTGAATACTTGTTAATAATTTGACAAAATTAATAGAAAAATGATGAATGAGCTTATTAAATATAAGCGGGATCAAAAAATAAATTTAACTTTGTAATTAATTCATGATTATTTAATTAAAACGAAATCATAAAGTGGATATTTTCGAAAAAGTAGTAAAAAATATGGGGCCAATTGGCGCTCATGCACATTATTCACATCATTATTTTTCTTTTCCAAAACTAACTGGCGAATTAGGTCCAAGAATGACTTTCATGGGAAAGGAGATGTTAAATTGGTCCTTAAATAACTATTTAGGACTGGCTAATCACCCTGAAGTAAGAAAAGCAGATGCTGACGCTGCAGCTAAATACGGCCTAGCCTACCCGATGGGAGCTAGAATGATGTCAGGAAATACGAATGAACATGAGGAATTTGAGAGGCAATTAGCTGAATTTGTGGGCAAGGAAGACTGCTTCCTACTTAATTATGGGTACCAAGGAGTGATGTCGCTAGTAGAATGTATGGTAGATCATCGTGATATTATTGTATACGATGCAGAATCACATGCTTGCTTGATTGATGGTATTCGTTTGCATAAAGCAAAAATGGGCGCCTATTATAAGTTTAATCACAACGACATGGATTCTTTAAGAACGAATTTAGAGCGTGCAAAAAAGCGAACAGAGGAAACAGGGGGAGGAATACTTGTTATTACGGAAGGAGTCTTCGGAATGTCGGGAAAAGTGGGCGCGCTGGATAAAATCGTCGAAATGAAAAAGGATTTTAATTTCAGATTGTTAGTAGATGATGCACATGGATTTGGAACTATGGGAGAAAATGGACGAGGAGTAGGTGAATTTTTAAATTGTACTGAGGGAATTGACCTATATTTTTCAACTTTCGCTAAATCAATGGCAGCCATTGGAGCATTTGTAGCAGCGCCAAAAGATATTATTATGTATTTAAAATATAATATGAGGTCTCAAACCTATGCAAAAGCATTGCCAATGCCCTTTGTTATTGGAGGCATGAAGCGTCTTGAATTAATTAAGAAGCATCCTGAATTAAGAGAAAAATTATGGGCGAATGTAAAAGCACTTCAAGAAGGATTAAGAGAAAAGGGATTTGATATTGGCGAAACTCAATCTCCGGTAACCCCCGTATTTTTGCATGGTGATTATGATATTGAAGCGGTGACCAAACTTGTTCGTGACCTTAGAGAAAACATGGGTATTTTCTGTAGTATAGTTGTCTACCCAGTAGTTCCGAAGGGACAAATTATGTTAAGGATCATACCAACTTCCTCACATACGCTTGAGGATATACGTTACACAACAGAGTGTTTTGCAAAAGTACAAAAGCAACTTAAAGAAGGCTTTTATTCTAAATAAACTAGAAAAAGAGCCTAAAATTTAACTTTTTTGACTTTTTTCACTTTTTTTTGTGATTTTTAGTTGGAAAAATTTGCGAGAATTAAAAATTTGTCTAAATTTCGTATTATAAAGGCCTTTAAACAGGCTATAAAGACAATCTAAATATTTTACAACCTAAAAATTATTATTATGA
>CAMBGA010000138.1 GCA_945866095.1 Spirosoma fluviale | reverse complement strand
ATCCCATTAGACGAAGAATATTACGTACACCGTATCGGCCGTACAGGTCGTGCAGGTAAATTTGGTAAAGCTTTTACTTTGGTAGTAGGTTCAGAACGTAATCGTTTACGTGAAATTATGAACTATACCAAAGTGAAAATAGATAAGGGGGTAATTCCAACTTTCTCTGATGTGGTCGGTATTAAAAAAGGCATGTTTATTGAGCGTGTCGCTAGTACGATCGCAGAAGGTGACTTGGATTTGTTTGCTGATGCATTACCTAACTTGCAACATGCTGGATTTACAGTAGATCAAATTGTAAGTGCGCTAGTGAAATTGAGCATGGGAGTTCAGAAAAATGAGTTTGGAGATGAAAACTTAGAAGGAGAACTTGAACGTCAATCACGCAAATATGGCCGTGATGAGCGCGGGGGTGGTGGAGGATTTAGAGATCGCAACGATCGTGGAGGAGACCGTGATGGCCGTAGAGGTGCTGGTCGCTTTGATCGCGATTCTCGAGGTGGTGGAGATCGTGGAGGACGTTTTGAAAGAGGAAATGATCGTGATCGTTCATCAGCTCCGAGAGGCCCTCGCATGGATCGTGAAGGAAAACCATATCGTTCAGATGAAAATATGGTCCGCATGTTTGTTAACATTGGATTTGACGAAAAAATATCACCTTCTAATATTGTAGGTGCCTTTGCAGGAGAGTCTGGAATTCCAGGAAATGTATTAGGTCAAATACAAATAGAGAATAAACATACGTATGTAGATGTTCCTAAGGAGTATGCCAATGTCGTTTTAGAAAAAATGGCAGGTGCTCAAATTAAGGGTAAAAGGGTTTTAGTTGAGATAGCTAAACCAGCTTAATCTTAAAAAATTTTCAATTTTAAAGGGTGACAATTCAGTCACCCTTTTTTTATACCAAAAACTTAGTATAAATTTGAAGATTAAAGCTGCATATACTAGTTTGTATGGTGAGTAAAGGAAATACGTATTGGTTGTTGACGGTATTGCTGATTATCGGTGGTATTTTATTGTCAACCTATATTTCATCTTCCTCTCGTACACAAATTTCCTACGCACAAGATGTTAAACCCATCTTGAATAAGAATTGCATCACTTGCCATGGGGGTGTTAAAAAGCAAGGGAAGTTTAGTTTACTCTTTCAAGAGGAAGCTTATGCCATTACGGCTTCAGGCAGACCTAGTATTGTCCCATTTCATCCAGAAAAAAGCGATTTTATAAGCCGTCTACATTCCAAAGATCCCGAGGAAAAAATGCCTTATAAAAAGGAGCCATTGACTTCTAAAGAAATCAAGATATTGACTCAATGGGTCAAAGAAGGAGCTAAATGGGAGGATCATTGGGCTTATTTACCCGTTAAAAAACCTTCTATTCCATCTAGCGAAGGATTGCTTTCAAAATTAATGTTTTGGACTAAAAGTTTTGTTAAAAACCCGGTCGATGATTTTGTTTTGGAAGAGTTAAATAATCAAGGATTAACTCACTCAAAACAGGCTGAAAAAGAGATTTTAATTCGTCGACTTTCATTAGACTTAACTGGTTTGCCTCCCACAGAAGCTATGGTGAAGGAATTTAGCCTTATTGATTCGGATGAAGATTATGCGAAATTTGTTGACAAATTGATGAATTTACCCTCTTTTGGTGAGAAATGGGCCTCCGTATGGTTAGATTTAGCTCGTTACTCAGATAGCCGGGGTTACCAAAAAGATAACGGTAGAACCATTTGGCCATATCGAGATTGGGTGATATCCTCCTTTAATAAAAATTTATCTTTTCGTGAATTTGTGAAAAAACAATTAGCCGGAGATTTATTGGAAAATCCTAAAGATGAAGATTACATTGCCACAGGGTTTCATCGTAATACGATGAATAATGATGAAACGGGAACTGTGGACGAAGAATTTAGAGTAGCAGCTGTCATAGACCGTGTTAATACGACTTGGGATGCGTTACACGGTACCTCATTTTCTTGCGTTCAATGTCATAGCCATCCATATGATCCTATCAAGCATGATGAATATTATAAATTCATGGCATTTTTAAACAATACCAGGGACGAAGATACAGGAGACGAAGCTCCTAACATACGCCAATTTAAAGAAACTGATCTTCAGAAATTAACGGATTTTCAATTTAAAATTTCTTCTTTACCTACGGAACAAAAAAATTATTTAAACCGATTTGTAAAATTTTTAGAACCTCGGTTTCATGCTCATTATGCAGACAATTATAATGAGGGAGCCCTTTTGGGAGGTACGCAAATTGGCTTGAGACACACGGGTAGTTGTCGGCTCCCAAATTTAAAAACAGAAGGGGTCAAGCAATTACTCATTCAGTACTCTTCTAAAAATCCGGGCGGGATATTGCAAATTAGGGCTGGAGGTATTGATGGAAAAATTGTTTTGAAAGTTAAATTGGATACCACCTCCAAAGGTAAATTGTTGACTTTGAAATGGCCTGAGTCTACGGGTAGGCAAGACTATTACCTAGAAGCTTTCAATGGGAAATTGGCCGGCAAAGCTGATGATGTGTTTAAAATAGTGTGGTTTGCTTTACTACCAGAACTAAATCTGAGTAAAAATAATTTTGAGGAATTCTTGTCCTTAATTAATACTAAGACGGATAATTTCCCTATTTATTTAGAAATGCCAAAGGACTATAGTCGGAATACTTTTGTTTTTAAACGTGGCAATTGGCTTGTTCATGGAGATTCTGTCCAAGCCGATGTCCCTGCATTTATGAATAAATTTAAACCAGAATGGCCTAGGAATCGTCTTGGACTAGCCAATTGGGTCGTGGATGCTGCAAATCCTTTATTTGCTCGGAATGTGGCGAATCGTTTTTGGGAACAATTGTTTGGAATGGGTATCGTAGAAACGTTGGAAGATTTTGGTTCTCAAGGCGCGAAACCTTCTCATCAAAAACTATTAGATTATTTGGCATATCAGTTTATTTTCAAATATGATATGAAGCCTAAAGCGTTAATTAAAGAAATTGTTTGTTCATCGACCTATCAGCAAGATTCAAAAGCGAGTAAATCTATCATTGCCACAGATCCCTACAATAAATATTTATCTCGAGGACCTCGGTTCAGACTATCTGCGGAACAGGTAAGGGATCAAGCTTTGTCTGTCTCTGGCCTGTTAAACCCAAAAATGTTTGGTAAACCTGTCATGCCATTCCAACCAGAGGGAGTATGGCAAGCGGTGAACAGTAGCTTAAAATGGAAACAAAGTGAAGGGAATGAGCAGTATAGACGTGCCATTTATATATTTTCGAGGCGCACGGGTCCTTACCCTTCTCAGTTTACTTTTGACTCTCCTTCACGTGAAGTTTGTTTAGTTCGAAGAGTCCGTACAAATACCCCATTGCAAGCACTTGTACTTCTTAATGATCCTGTTTTTGTGGAAGCGGCCCATAAAATTGCCTTAGATATGGCTAAGATGAAAACGGATAAACCTGAAGAGAGAATTGCTGCGATGTATAAAAAAATGTTTGTTCATCCGATTAAAACTAAAGATTTAACTACTTTGGTAAATTTGTTTAACAAGGGTCAGTCGATGAAAACATCGAATAAAATTCAAGGCTATGAATGGGCGGCAAGTGCCATGTTGAATTTGGATGAATTTGTGACTAAAATGTAAAATATGAGTCAAGAACTAGAAAATAGAGCATTAAGTTATTTAACTCGCAGACATTTTTTACGGCAATGTTCTACAGGGATGGGTATGATGGCTCTCGGTTCTATGCTGGGATCCTGCGAAAATACGCCATTAGGCCAAGAAGAATCTTTGGCTAAGTTGGCTCATATTCTGCCTAAGGCCAAGCGTGTGATTTATATTCACAAAGCAGGTTCACCATCCCAATTAGAACTTTTTGATTATAAGCCTGAATTAGTCAAATGGCATGGTAAAGATTGTCCTGAGGAATTACTGAAAGGTAAAACCTTTGCCTTTATTCGTGGTGTTCCAAAAATGCTTGGTCCCCAAGGTAAATTCAATCAATTTGGTCAATCGGGTGCTTGGGTATCGGATTATTTGCCTTATTTCCAAAATGTGGTCGATGAAGTTTGTTTTCTAAAAGCCATGCATACGGATCAATTTAATCATGCTCCTGCGCAGTTATTTATGCAAACTGGAAGTGCACGTTTAGGAAGGCCTGGAATGGGTGCTTGGGCTGTTTATGGCTTAGGCTCTGAAAATGCTAATTTACCTGGGTTCATTGTACTTACCTCAGGGAATAAATATCCAGAAGGAGGAAAGAGTATTTGGGGAAGCGGTTTTCTACCTTCTATTTATCAAGGGGTACATTGTAGGTCAACAGGCGAGCCCGTTTTGTATGTTGAAAACCCGAGCCAAGTTTCTCGTGAAAATAGGCGAAGTACCATTGACGCTATCAATGAAATAAATCAAAGAGAATACGAAGAATATCAAGATCCTGAAATATTAACTCGAATTTCTCAATATGAGATGGCATTTAAAATGCAAGCATCCGTACCTGAGGTAATGGATATTCGTGATGAGCCGGAATATATTCATAATTTATATGGGACGACCATTGGAACTCCTTCTTTTGCCAATAATTGCCTTTTAGCTCGAAAATTAGCTGAAAATGGGGTTCGATTTATTCAATTGTACGATTGGGGTTGGGATACGCACGGCTCTAGTGCATCAGAAGCATTGGAAATAGGATTGCGGACTAAGTGTAAAGAAACAGACCAAGGAATGAGTGCTTTGTTATTTGATTTAAAGCAAAGGGGATTATTGGATGAAACGTTGGTGGTTTGGAGTGGTGAATTTGGTCGTACTCCCATGCAAGAAAATCGAGATAATAAACCAGCTCCTTTTTTAGGTCGTGACCATCACCCTGACGCATTTACCATTTGGATGGCGGGTGCAGGCGTAAAAAAAGGATTTACTTATGGGGCAACCGACGAAATTGGGTACTCAGGAGTAGAAGGGAAAGCACATATTCATGACCTTCAAGCAACTATTTTGCACATATTAGGTTTGGATCATGAAAAATTAACCTATCCTTTTCAAGGGAGGTCATTTAGATTAACTGATGTGGCGGGTAAAATAATTACTCCAATTTTAGCCTAAGATTTTTTAAATACAAAATGTTGTTTAGGGGCTATTGGATTGAAAAATAATAGGCCTATTTCATATAATTCAATCGAAAATACAATTTTCTCATGTTCGATTAATTGATTCCAACGAGCTAAATTGTTTGGCTTTCGAATATTTTCGATGAGTAAAACATCCTCAAAATTCACATTAAGATTTTCGCTGTCAAATTGATTTATATCTATCATTTGAACTTTCAACTTAATGTTTT
Organism: Spirosoma fluviale; assembly: GCA_945866095.1. GTDB lineage: Bacteria > Bacteroidota > Bacteroidia > Cytophagales > Spirosomataceae > Aquirufa > Aquirufa fluvialis_A. Next base: position 571 of record CAMBGA010000138.1, on the reverse strand, counting down.
CTACGGATTTACCTTGGTAATTAGATAATTCGCTTGCCAGCAAAGCGCTTAATTTCCCGCTTTGGTGTAAGCATGGATTGATGATTTGGGTGTATAATTCATAGACAAATGGGGAATGTAATCCATGCGCATTTCTTGCTCTTAAGTTAAAAAAGAATCGATTCATTTAATTTAACGCGAAGTTAGGGATTAGTTCAAAAGGTGGAATTTGTACCTTGAAGGTAGAATTATCTGCTAAATTCAAAAATATGTAATAGCCTTCCATTTTGCCAATCGCCGAAATCAAAGGACATCCTGATGTGTAGGTAAAACTATCCCCAGGCTCTATAATGGGTTGTTGGCCTACGACCCCCAAACCATTTACCACCTCATTAATTCCTGATCCATCTTTTATTTCCCAGTAACGACTGACCAGTTGGCCTGTTTGATCCGATAAGTTTTGGATCGTAATTTCATACGTAAAAAAGTATTTATAAGGTAATTGCATTTCATAATCTGGTATGTATGTGGTTTCTACAGAGATTATATATTTATTTGTGTTTGATTCTTTCATACGATATAATTGATGAGC
>CAMBGA010000137.1 GCA_945866095.1 Spirosoma fluviale | reverse complement strand
CAAAATTACTGAAATTGGATTGAGGGAAAAACATTTAGCAGTTTATTCTTTAAATCCTTAATTTAGTGCTTTGAAATTTTTATAGATTAATGGCTCATTTTGGAATAGTCGGTTCAGGTATTGGCGGGATTGCATTAGCCATTCGCATGACTTGTTTAGGTCAAAAAGTAGTCGTTTTTGAAGCCAATGAATATCCAGGTGGCAAATTATCTCAAATTGATTTAGGTGGATATCGCTTCGATGCGGGTCCTTCGCTCTTTACTTTGCCCAAGCTCGTGGATGAACTCTTTGAGCTCGCCGGGAAAAACCCAAGAGATTATTTTAATTACATACGATTGCCAGAAATATGCAAATACTTTTGGGCCGATGGCACTCAGCTTAGCACCCATGCGGATGCACAAGAAACCGCCTCCGAAATGGCCAAAGTTTTAGGTGAAGAGGAGGCCAATGTGGCTGAATTTTTAAAGGGACTTCAAGATAAATATGAAATCATTAGTGAATTATTTTTAGAAAATTCACTTCAAGACCTAAGCACGTGGACCAGTAAAAAGGCCATGAGGGGCTATTTGAACATCCCTAATTTGGGACTATTTTCAACCATGCATACCTACCATGCGCGACGATTTAAACATCCAAAAACAGTTCAGTTATTTGATCGATATGCCACCTATAATGGCTCAAATCCCTATCAAACCCCTGCGACATTATCCGTTATTCCTAATTTAGAATATAACATTGGCGCATTTATGCCCGTGGGGGGCATGATTTCCATTACCAACTCACTATGCCGATTGGCCAAGGAATTAGGCGTAGAATTTAGAATGAACGAAAAGGTAGAGGAAATTGTCACAGAGGGTCAGCGAGCCGTAGGGATAAAAACAGCCAAAGGTATATTTTCATTTGATCATGTGGCTAGTAATATGGACATTAGGCCAAGCTATAAAAAATTATTGCCCCAAATTCAATCCCCAAAAAAGCTTTTGAATCAAGAACGCTCAAGTTCTGGGATTATTTTTTACTGGGGGGTAAATCGAAAGTTTGATGCCGTAGGGGTTCATAATATTTTCTTTTCAGATCATTACCAGGAGGAATTCAAACATATTTTTGAGGAAAAAACATTGTTCGATGACCCTACGATTTACCTTCATATCTCGAGCAAAGTAGCGACTGAGGATGCCCCCGACGGATGTGAAAACTGGTTCATTTTAATCAATGCTCCCGCTAATGAGGGACAGGATTGGGATGATTTGGTTCAAAAAACAAAGGCTAATGTCATTCAAAAACTTTCAAAGTGCTTAGGAATAGATGTTGCGCCCTACATTGTGGCCGAAGATATATTAGACCCACGGTCGATTGAAAGTAGAACTTCCTCTTCCGGTGGTGCACTGTATGGAAATGCGTCCAATAATAAATTTGCGGCGTTTTTAAGACATCCCAATTACAGGTCAGCAATTAAAAATTTGTATTGGGTAGGAGGAAGTGTCCATCCAGGAGGAGGAATCCCATTATGCCTGTCATCCGCTAAAATTGCGGCCAAACAATTTCAAGAAAATAATTAATTTTGCATATTAAAAATAAGATTTAACATGATACAAAGACCACAATCCATTTTTTTAGCCATCGTTGTTTTAGCGCAAAGCTTCGTAGGATATGGTTGGCCTATATGGACAAAAACAGGTATTTCAGGACAAAGTGCGGAATTGACTAATACCCACTGGACCATTTCTCAAAATGGGGCCTTGGTCAATGAACATTCCCATATTGTCCTTGCCCTATTGCTCATTGCATCTACCCTTTTGACAATACTCATACTATTTTCGTTTAAAAACAGAATGCGCCAAATGACCCTGGGTCTAGTAAATTCATTATTAATAGCCGGTTCGATGGCCTATACTTTTTGGATTATTTTCAAACAAGCCATGCCTGTATTTGAACCGGAAAACCAAGGAGCCTATGGCTTCGGATTTTATGCGATGGTGGTCGCATTACTAGCAAATATGATAGCCAATCGGCTCATCAGAAAAGATGAAATGCTAGTACAGTCCTCAAACAGAATGCGTTAGGCCACAACAAATACCCCAATTCGAGTTGATTTTTCCATTTTAAATGGACGTTGATAGCGTCATTTCGTGATAAAATTGGACTCAACCTTAATTACTAATCTTTTTTGCTGTGGATTGGATATTTTTGATTAATTTCAAAATTAGAAGGTTTTTTTTGAAGGTTTAAAATAAATCTTAAAAAAACAAAAGGACAAAACAATTCAGCCGACTTAAATTATATGCCGATTACTATAACAAAAGAATTACTGAGTAAAGAACTGAAAAAAACCTTTGGGTTTAGTCAGTTTCGAGGGGAGCAGGAAGCTATCATTCAAAATACATTAAAGGGAAATAATAGTTTTGTATTAATGCCTACGGGCGCGGGTAAATCTCTTTGCTATCAACTGCCCGCCATTGTCTTGCCAGGCACGGCGATTGTTATTTCACCGCTGATTGCCTTGATGAAAAATCAAGTGGACCAAATGGTTGCCTTTGGCATCAATGCGCAGTTTTTAAATTCTTCGTTAACTCGTGCTGAAATTAATCGGGTGAAAAGCGAGGTGATTAATGGCCAAGTTAAGTTATTGTATATCGCGCCTGAATCGCTAAATAAGCAAGAAAATTTAAATTTTTTAAAGCAGGCCAATATCTCTTTTGTTGCGATCGACGAGGCACATTGTATCTCAGAATGGGGGCACGACTTTAGGCCTGAATACAGAAAGATTCGGACGATCATAGAGTCCATAAATGACAAATTACCTATCATAGCGTTGACGGCAACGGCTACTCCTAAAGTTCAGCAAGACATTCAGAAAACGCTTAATTTAGAAGATGCCCATGTTTTTAAATCTTCTTTTAATCGTAAAAATCTGTATTACGAAATCCGATCGAAGAAAGATATTGATAAGCAATTGATTCGTTACATCAAATCAAATAGCGGGAAGGCCGGAATTATCTATTGTTTGAGTAGAAAAAGAGTCGAGGAGATATCGGATTTATTATTAGTCAATGGCGTAAAAGCGCTTCCCTATCATGCGGGTTTAGAGCCGCAAGTACGTATGACTAACCAAGAAGCCTTTTTGAATGAAGAGGTTGAGGTGATGGTAGCTACTATTGCGTTTGGCATGGGAATTGACAAGCCAGATGTTCGATTTGTTATCCATTATGATGCTCCAAAATCACTTGAGGGATATTACCAAGAAACGGGTCGTGCGGGAAGAGATGGACTTGAGGGTACGTGTATTTTGTTTTACACCTACGATGATATATTGAAATTAGATAAATTCAATAAGGACAAGGCGGTATCTGAGAAAGAAAATGCCAAGTTGTTGTTGACCGAAATGGTCTATTATGCCAATCTAGGTGTTTGTAGAAGAAAGCAATTATTGGGTTATTTTGGAGAGTACATGGCTGATAATTGCGGTTTTTGCGATAATTGCATGCACCCCACACCTACCTACAAGGCTGAACAAGAGGTTAGTTGGGTTTTAGAAGCCATCAAACAAACAGGGGAAAGTTTTGAGGTAGAGCATATTGCTGATGTATTGGAGGGTAAAAACAACCCCTATATTACCAGTAATGAACAGGCTAAGCTGTCGGTTTTTGGCGTAGGCAAAGAAGTTTCATGGAATAAAATTGTAGAAGAAGAGGATGAGGACGATGAAGATGAGGATGGAAATCCTAAAAAGCCGCAATTACGTAAAAGATCGGCCAAAGAACCTAATCCTGAAAGTGTCAAATCCCCATGGATTTCGTTTATCAAACAAGTTTTGATTTATGGCTTATTGGAAAAGGATATTGAAAATTATGGTATTTTAAAGATTACGGAGAAGGGACATGCATTTTTAAAAGACTCACATCCGTTGACGTTTTCGAGAGACCATGATTATGAGAAGGAGGCCATTGATTTAGAAAATGCGGAAGAAAGTTTAGCATTAGGAGCAAAAGCCTATGATGATGCCTTATTTGAGTTATTAAAGAATCTTCGAAAAAAGGTAGCTAAAGAGAAGAATTTGCCTCCTTATGTTATTTTCCAAGATCCTTCTTTGGAGGAAATGGCCACCACCTATCCTACGACACAGGAAGAAATGGCTCAGATTAATGGAGTTGGGATGGGGAAAGTGGTGAAATTTGGAAAACAATTTATTGACGCCATCATTCGATATGTGGAGGAAAATGAAATAGAGACGGCCAAAGAAGTTGTCGTGAAATCGACCGTTAATAAATCAAAGATTAAAATTCATATCATCCAGCAGGTAGACCGAAAAATTGATTTAGATATTATTGCCGAGCAAAAGGAAATTTCCATGGTGGATTTAATTCAAGAAATTGAAACCATTTGTTATTCTGGGACCAAATTGAACTTAGATTATTTTATTAATCAAGTAATAGAACCTGATAAGCAGGATGAGATTTTCGAATATTTCATGAGTGCAGATTCTGATAATATTGCGACAGCATTGGAAAACTGCAATATTGAGGATGTAAATGAGGAAGAACTCAGATTAATGAGAATCAAGTTTTTAAGTGAATTAGCGAATTAGAACTATCATTAAGTATGAATGTATTAATATTGGGATCGGGGGGACGTGAGCATGCATTTGCATGGAAAATATCTCAAAGTAATTTATTGAGTCATTTATTTATTGCCCCCGGTAATCCTGGAACAGCTAATGTGGGAACGAACTTAGCCTTAGATGTCACTGATTTTGAGGGAATTGTCGCTGCTATACGTGAAAATCATATTGACTTGGTCATTGTAGGTCCGGAAGAACCATTAGTTCGAGGCATTAGAAATTTCATTGAATCGCAAGCAGACTTACAACACGTAGGAATTGTGGGACCGGGTTCAGATGGGGCGCAGTTGGAGGGAAGCAAGGATTTCTCGAAAAATTTTATGCATCGATATGGCATACCCACCGCCGCCTCAAAAACATTCACAAAAGAAACTATTCAAGACGGTTTGCTCTATTTAGAAGAGCAAAGTTTGCCTATTGTTTTAAAGGCGGATGGATTAGCTGCGGGAAAAGGGGTCATTATCGCACAAAGTCTACAGGAGGCCAAACAAGCGTTAGAAGAAATGCTTTTGGATTCCAAATTTGGCGCTGCATCTGAAAAAGTGGTGATTGAACAATTTTTAAGGGGCATCGAACTTTCTGTTTTCGTTTTAACTGATGGCGAGAATTATGTGGTTTTGCCCGAGGCAAAAGATTATAAGCGTATTGGAGATAATGATGAAGGCTTAAATACGGGAGGGATGGGTGCTGTTTCCCCGGTTCCATTTGCCACAGCTAAATTTATGGAATTGGTCAGAACGAAAGTGATCGACCCAACCTTGCACGGACTTCATGCGGAAAAAATTAAATACCAAGGATTTATATTTATTGGCCTAATGAATCATGAAGGCGAACCCTATGTCATCGAGTACAATGCTCGGATGGGTGACCCTGAAACTGAAGTAGTATTACCAAGAATCGAATCTGATTTCCTATCTTTACTGATTGCTTCCTCAAACGGTACTTTGAGCGAACAAAATTTACAGATTTCAAGTCAGTACGCTGTTACGACCATGGTGGTCGCTGAAGGATATCCCGAGACTTATAGGAAAGGGGATGTCATTTCAAATTTAGAAAAAATAGAGGATGCCTTCATTTTCCATGCGGGAACAAAGGAAACAAATGGAGAAATAATCACCAATGGGGGTCGAGTTATGGCCTTTACGGGAACCTCAAATACATTAGAAAATGCCATTCAAAAGTCGCAAAAGGCGGCTATTACGGCAAAATATGAGGGTAAAAATTTTAGACGAGATATCGGCTTAGATGTTCTTAGATTTAAGAATTAATAGCTGATTTACATATAAAAATATGGGATGTAAATCGTGCT
>CAMBGA010000136.1 GCA_945866095.1 Spirosoma fluviale | reverse complement strand
CCAGTAGAGACTTTTAAAAAAACCTCACCACTGGTTATTCGGTCATAAAATGTTTCCAATTTATCTAATTTAGCTTGAATGCTGTCAATTAATTTTTGATCAGCATTGAAGTGAATGGCGTGAACTTGCACTTTCATAAGCATACAATTTAAAGGATGGAAAATGCCCTAGGAATCAAATAGGGCCTAAAGAAGAAAGAACGTTTGTGATTCGTCAGAAATGTAAACGATTTTTAAAAGCTTGTCAAGTTTTACGAACTTTTTATTTTAAGATTCATTTAATCTGCCCAAGCAACACGGTACAATTCAAATTTAATATCCGTCTTTATTAAAAAATCATGCCAAAAATATTGGATTGCCGACAAGTGATCCGTGGGCGATTTTACTTCTATAAATTGATATTCAGAATCTTTGAAAACAAACAAATCAGGAAATCCTTTTGCATGAGTTGATAAATGTGTCCATAAATACCGCAATACATGTGCTAAACTTTCTTGGGGAACTCGGTGAACCAATTCCTTAATTAATTCAATATCAAGTGTATACCAATCAATCAAAGGGTTCAATTTGCCCTCATGGTTTTCTTTGATATGTAGCGCATGAGCAAAAAACAAATCCAAGGAGGCCAATAAACCGATTTTTTCTTCAAAATCTTTTTCCTTTCCCAAGGTAAACCCCTCAGAAGAATAATGACTTGGCGCCCACTGAAATGGATGATGTATGCCGGTTTGATTTTCATCAAAAACGAGGTCCCAACAAAGTATTCCAAGAACATTTTTCCAAAGGTGATTTTCAGTAAAATAGGCTGAATACCCCATGTTCTCAAAATAATCTATGACACCCAGCTCAACATTCCCCTTCCATTTAATGTCAATCAATATAATAGGAGACAATTTTAACGATTGAGTGACCGCTTTTATATGCTTCTTTGAGTTTTGCTTTAAGACAAAATCTTCGAAAAAATGAGTCTCTTTGGGAGAAAAACCAATTTCTAGGCCCAATTTGGCCAGCAGCAATGCTTCCTCCATCCGCTTTAATTTGGATAAAATCCTAACCCTACGTTCCAATGACAAACCTGATAAACTAGGTTCATAAATATCCAGGGCAAGCTCCATATAGCCTAGTCGTTCAAGCCAACGGCCCAACGAAAATAAGGCACGCTCAAAGGAACCCATTGCCACATCCGAAATATCAACAAACATGGGTAATATATCTCGATTCCATGATTGAACTAATTCATCAGTTGATGCTGGATCTTTAGACATTTCATGGAAATTTTCCCGCCAAAGACTAATTTTCCACTTTTCGACGGCCTCCTTTCTCGACTGAAAATAGGGAACAAATTCCTCCTCATTGACGGCAACGTATTGCCTATGACCCAAATCACGGATAACAAATTCGGACATATCACGAAATTTTGTGCCAAAAAACAAGAATTGAATAAATGTAAAATATTCCAATTGGACCGGACAAATGAGTCTACCGGCCATTTCGTACAATAACTGCATGATTTCCAGGCTAAATGGCTTACATAAATCCACTAAATGGTCTTTGGAAATCGTAGATGAATATTTAGGGAAATGAGCCAATTTAGATGTCAAAGAGATGCATTCCTTCTTTGAAAACACTGACAATATGGAGCCTAAATCAACGCAATCCAATTTGGACGCAAAGCAAATAAAACCTTTTTCACCCAACTCATCTAAGCTTAATGGAATATTAGAAATTTCGACATAAGTCAGTTTTTCTTCTCTAAACCAAAGTGCTCGCCTACTAGCTAATCGAAGGTAAAGACATTGCGATTCTTTGGATAAATTTTCAAACTCTTGAATGAATATAATTTCTGAGTCTGACAATAAATTTTGATACTGTTTTTTTACATACCCTAATACATAATTAAAATTTTCCCAATAGTAAAAAGTTGATAAGTCGGGAATGGGCTGCTTACTCATTTTCAAATAAAAATATAAATTGTACTATTTATAGATAAATTTCAATTTTTTGAACATAAAATTAGATTATTTCAACAATTTGCAAAACAATGGTATATTTGCACTGCCTGAAATTAGGTCAATTTTACAAAACAATTTCGAAACAAAATAAATATGCAAACAGTTTCAACCTTTAATTTTGCTGGTAAGAAAGCACTAGTTCGCGTAGACTTTAATGTGCCCTTAAATGAGCGTTTTGAAATTACAGATGATACAAGAATTAAGGCAACGATTCCAACCATTCAAAAGATTATTCATGATGGTGGCTCTGTCATATTAATGTCACACTTGGGCAGACCTAAAGATGGCCCTATTGAAAAATATTCTTTGAGACATTTGGTTACGCCATTATCCATTGTTTTTGGGGTAAAGGTTAAATTTGCGCCTGATTGCATGGGCGAAGAGGCCATTACCTTAGCATCTGAATTAAAAGCTGGCGAAATTTTACTTTTAGAAAATTTACGTTTTTATAAGGAGGAAGAAAAAGGAGACGAAGCATTTGCAAAAAAACTTTCCAATTTAGGAGATGTGTGGGTTAATGATGCATTTGGAACTGCGCATAGGGCACACGCTTCCACTGCGGTAATAGGTCAATTTTTTAGCGAAAAAGTAGCAGGATTTGTGATGCAAGCTGAAATTGAAAATGCACAAAAAATATTGGAATATGCAGAAAGACCCTTTACTGCGATCATGGGCGGTTCAAAAATTTCTGACAAAATATTGATCATTGAACAACTATTAGATAAAGTTGACAATTTAATTATAGGCGGAGGGATGACTTACACATTTTCATTAGCTGAAGGCGGTAAAATTGGCAAATCAATTTCAGAGCCGGACAAAGTAGATTTGGCGAAATCACTCCTTGAAAAAGCAAAAGCGAAGGGAGTTAATATTTATATGCCATTGGATAATGTGTGTGCAGATGATTTTAACAATAATGCCAATAGACAAATTGTCAATAGGGGTGAAATTCCGGACGGCTGGGAAGGATTAGATATTGGCCCTAAATCGATTGAATTATTCCAACAGGTAGTCGCGCAATCGAAAACCATTTTATGGAATGGACCCATGGGTGTTTTTGAATTTCCAAATTTCGCTAAAGGGACTAATGCCATAGCGGATGCGGTTGTTAAAGCAACGGAAGAGAATGGCGCATTCTCATTAATTGGCGGTGGAGATTCAGCGTCGGCGGTGAATAATGCAGGATATGGTGATCGAGTAAGTTATGTGTCGACAGGTGGGGGTGCATTGCTTGAATACATGGAAGGCAAGGTTTTACCAGGTGTCGCTGCATTAGGAGCATAAAAAAATAAGATTTTATTTTAAAAGGCAAGGGAATGTTTCCTTGCCTTTTCGTATTTTAGCCTATTGCGAAATGAATAAACGTATATGATTTACACTTTAGCACCCCAATCGTTAAAATCAATTTTAATAAGCTTGGATAGTAGGCAGATTTACGACGCTCCTAATACAGCTTTCTTTGCAGTTAGGGGTATTCATCATGACGGGCATCAATACATTGAGAACCTATATAAAAGCGGTATCAAAGAATTTATCGTAGAAAAGGTAGCATGGACCGGTATTTTATCTGAGAAAGCAAAAAAATGGGATGATGCTGATTTTTATGTGGTGGAAAATAGTATTCAAACTTTACAAAATTTAGCGGCTTTACATCGAAGTAAATTCGACTACAAACTTGTGGCAATAACGGGTTCAAACGGTAAAACTATTTGTAAAGAGTGGCTTGCTACTCTACTGAATGGAACTTATCATTTGGTCAAAAGTCCAAAAAGTTTTAATTCACAAATAGGGGTTCCATTATCTGTATGGGCCATGAAATCCAATCATAATTTAGGGATATTTGAAGCAGGTATTTCAAAACCTGGTGAAATGGAAAAACTTGAAACTATTTTAAAACCAAGCCATGGAATTTTAACCCATTTTGGAGAAGCTCATGGAGCTAATTTTAGTCAAGAAGAACATAAATTACAAGAAAAATTAAAGCTCTTTAAAACGAGTAAAACGCTGATTTATAGATCAGGAAAATGGGATAAAATAATCCATACCTACATTAAAAGTATAAATCCAGAAATTGAGCTGATCGAATGGAGTACTGAAGATCCAACTAAAAATATTTTTGTACATTATATTAGATCTGCCTATGAAACTCAAATTAAATTTAAGAAAGCGTCGCAAAGTGAACCTTTTATTGATATTAAAACGGTATTAACAGATGACGCTTCCTTAGAAAATATATGCCACTGTTTAATCATGGCCCATGTGTTGGGAATGGATAATTTAGCATTAAACCTCGCCATACGAAGAGTAAAGCCAATATCCATGAGGCTAGAAATAAAAGAAGGACTAAGGGATATTACAATAATTGACGACTCTTACAACAACGACATCGATGGGCTAAGGTTGGCCTTACCCCTATTGATGAAATATGAGACAAAGAAAAAGATATTAATCTTAAGCGATTTTTTAGAAATTGGCCTGCCAGAAGAAAACCTATATACTGAAATAAATACCATGATATTAAATCAAAAAATTGATTTAATCATTGGCATAGGTAACCAAATTTTAAAAAATAAAGATAAAATAATCGGAATTGAGGTTTATCAATCGACGGAAGATTTTCTAAAATCAGGGAAGTTAAATTCATTATATAATGCAGCCATCCTTTTAAAAGGAGCAAGAAAATACAATTTTGAAAAGCTAGTATATGCATTAGAAAATAAATCACATTGCACCCAATTAGAAATTAATTTAGATGCACTTCAACATAACTTAAGTTACTATAAAAATAAAATAGGCCTAGAGACCAAATTAATGGTCATGATAAAGGCTTTTGCCTATGGAGCGGGCGCTGTGGAAATTGGTCAAATACTCCAGCAACAAGGAGTGGATTATCTGACAGTTGCATATACGGATGAAGGAGTTGAATTGCGAAAAAACGGTATTTATACACCTATTATGGTGATGAACCCCCAAATTGAAGAATTTGCAAAATTAATCGAATATTCGTTGGAGCCAGAAATCTATAGTTTAGAATTACTAAAAGCTTTAGATGAATATTGCCTATTAAACGAACAAAACATTAAAATACATATCAAATTAGATACTGGTATGAAAAGATTAGGATTTGAAAGCCACGAGATAGAATCATTAGCTAACTGTTTAGCTGAAATGCCACAATTATGGGTAGTCAGTATGATGAGCCATTTAGTAGCCTCAGAAAGTTATGAGCATGATTTATTTACGAAAAACCAAATCGCCGAATTTAAAAAAATGTCTACCATATTAACTCAAAAATTAAGTTATAAGCCCCTATTACATATAGCAAATTCAGCTGCGATTGAGAATTATCCAGAAGCAAAATTGGATATGGTCAGATTAGGCATCAGTTTGTATGGTATTACAGAAAACAAAAAAGAAATTAAACAAATCGAAAATGTACTTACGCTAAAAACTTATATATCTCAAATAAAGCAAGTGGACAAAAACGAAACAGTGGGATATGGCAGAAAAGGAAAAGTAAATAAAAAAAGTACCATAGCTACATTAGCTATTGGCTATGCTGATGGCTACCCAAGGTCACTCGGAATGGGGAATGGTCACTTCGAAATTAATGGAGAATTATGCCCCACCATTGGAGCCATTTGTATGGACATGACGATGGTCGACATAAGTCATTTGAAGCAAGTAACGACCGGAGATATGGCATTGGCCTTTGGCGGAAAAATACAATTATCAAAAATAGCTAATAAAGCCAATACAATCCCTTACGAAATAATGACTAACATCAGTAGTCGGGTTAAAAGAGTCTACATAAAAAATTAGAATGGTTTTAAAGAACAATTGAACAACCTAAAAAAATAAACAGTAAACCAATTCATATCATCAAAATCCTTAGAACTATATCTAAGGATTTTTTTTGCAGTATAACTAAATGCCCAAAATCATTAAAAGTCATTTCAAACGAATCTAATAAAATAGTTCTCGATTAAGCTTTAAATAAATATATTATTTAG
>CAMBGA010000135.1 GCA_945866095.1 Spirosoma fluviale | reverse complement strand
AGATTGTTTGCATATGGCGAAACATCGGTATCACTTCCCACCTCCGCATATGCCGCTCTGATTTTTCCAAAAGTTATCCAATCTGGAAGAGCACTTGCAAATGCTTGAGAAAACACAAAACTTGTCGTAACCGAAGGATAAAGGATACTGCGATTTTCCGGAGATAAGGTTGAGAACCAGTCATTTCTAACGGTTCCACTTAAGAATAAATAATCTTTATAAGATACTTCTGCCGAACCGTATAAGGAATTTACTTGGCGCTCAGAAAAATCATACGTAGCATCTCTTTGTCTACCATTCCCGATCGTGTATAAATCTCTTGTATAAAAATCTTGAATAAATACATTGTGGCGACTTATCCTTCTATACATTTGATTCCCCCCTACATTTAAATTAACCCCAAATGAACCAAAGGTTTTATTGGCTCCTAACAAAAAGTCCATATTTAACTCTCTGACATTTCTAGAATCTTGCACAAATTGGCCATTAACAAATCCTGCGGGAGCAGCAACTTGTCTTTGTGTTCCCGTGGGTAAATTATAATCTTGTTCTCTTGAATAATAATCTTGTCCCAATCGTCCCTGAATAAATAACCAATCAGTAAAATTGAATTTGGCCGTTAGATTTCCAAAAATTCGATCATTCGTAATGTTATCAAACCTTTTTAATGCAAAGTATGGATTGGTTCTATTGGTAAAACGTGACCAAACGGTTTCATTTCCATTCGCATCCTCCGCATATTGTTCTAATGCACTTAATGGCATTGAATTCGCCATATTAAATATAATTACTGGACTATAATCCTGCTCTGCAATATTGGGAGGGTTTTTTCTGTATTCGTTGGAGTAATTAATATTCCCAGATATCGTTAATCTTTTAGATAATGTTTGAGTAAATCCTAGATTTATTGTTTTCCTATCGTATCCTGAATTTTGTAAAATTGTGCGATTATCTAAATTCGCTACGGAAAGACTAAATCCACCATTTTCTCCTCCTGAAGTTAGCGTTAAGGTATTTGTCCAAGTGTAGCCTTGTCTATAAAATTGAGATATTTGGTTTCTTTGTGGCTCATATGGCAATGTGACTCCATTAAATAACATTTGAGTCATACCGGGCTGGAATTTTTCTCCAAAACTCCATTGTCCGGAAGTGGGGAAAGGGGTTGTCGGCCTTATTCCATTTTCGCCCTGCCCATATTCGTACTGGTAATCAGTATAATCTAACGGTGTTTCCGAAGTAAAGTTTGAGTTATATGCTAAAGAAATGCCATTTCCCTTACTTCTAGTTTTTGTTGTAATCATAATTACACCATCCTTAGCACGAGATCCATATAATGCGGATGCGGCTGCTCCCTTTAAAACAGTCATTGCTTCGATGTCATCCGGATTAATACTACTTAAACCATCTCCACCATCTGAAGTTCTATTGGATCCTCTTTCCGAAACATCTCCTCTCGCTCCATTATTTGTATTGTCAATAGGTACGCCGTTCACGACGATTAATGGGGAGTTATTTCCCCCAAAAGAAGATTGACCCCTTATTCTAATTTTACTTGTTCCAGCAGGTCCTGAGCCTAAGGGAGTTATATTCACACCAGCCATTTTTCCTTGAAGAGCATTCATGAAATTGGCAGTCCTATTTAATGTCATTTCATCAGTACTGACAGTAGCCGTTGCATAACCCACACTTTTAGATTGTTTTTTTATGCCTAATGCAGTGACCACTACTTCGGTCAATGATTTATTTTCAGGCTTTAAAGAAATTTCTAAATTAGTTTGATTGCCAACTAAAACCTCTTTGGTTTCGTAACCTAAATATTTAAAAATTAAAACGGTTTCTGTCGTAGGGACTTCCAATTGAAATGACCCGTTGATATCCGTCGATGTTCCCTTGGAAGTACCCTTAATTAAGATGCTTAGACCAGGTAAGCCACTTCCATTTTCATCAAGAACTCTTCCTTTTACTTGAGGCCCTAATTTTTGTTCTGATTGATTTTTAGTTTCGGTTTGTTTAGCTTGAACCATCGCTAAAATTTGCGAGTGACTTGGCTGCCAAGTAAACAGTAGGAATAGTAAAATTCCGTAGGTTGCGAAAATTGATTTTTTTCTCTTCATGGTAATTTTAGGTTAAATTTTTATGTATTTCAATAGTTTACTTCTCAATGAGTTCTACTTCATTGTTTTGTTTTATTACGTTTGTTTTTAATCATTCGGATATTGTATTTAATCATTCACAACCCTATTTAGGATTTGATTGAAGTGCTCTTTTGATAAATATTTCATCATCAATTTGTTTTTCTTCAACCTCAGGAATGTTTACTTCCTGATTTTCAGCTATATATGAAACCTTAAATTCCTTTTATCTTGAAAATTACCGGACAATTTATGGGCCACAGTTCTCGATTAAAAAATACAAAATCTGCGAATATTACTATTTTAAATTTACATTATCTATAAAGACTCTTATTTTTTAATTTACCCTTAGTTATATTGGATTATTTTTTCACACAAAATCTGGCGAAACTTATTCAAAGCATACCTTAGTTTCATCTGTTTTGATTTATTGTGTAAGTTGGTTTACCTAATTCAAAATTTACCCGATACCATCGAATAGGATTTTTAAAGAAAAAGCATATTTTTACAAAATAATTAACCTAATAAATATGAAAAATTCATTACCCAATTCCGTTAAAAGACGTGATTTCCTAGCTCAAGCTAGTCTTGCCTTTGGTTCGTTTTTAATTGTTCCTCGCCATGTATTAGGAGGTAAACGCCCCGATGGATCGCTTTATTTAGCGCCAAGTGATATGATGAACTTAGGTTTCATCGGTACTGGTAAACAAGGAAAAGGTTTATCCAATTCATTTTTGAGTACGGGTGAAGTTCGAATCACAGCTATTTCAGAGGTATACCAAGCAAAAGCCAAACAGTTTGTAGATCGCGTAAAAGATATTTATGCGAAAACGCCTTCTTTGGGGAATTATTCTGAAATACCTAACTATCAAGATTTTAGAGAATTATTAGCCCTTAAAAATGTGGATGCGGTGGTCATCGCAAGTCCAGACCATTGGCATGCAGCTATGTCTGTTCGAGCTGCAGCGGCAGGAAAAGATATCTATTGTGAAAAACCTCTTTCATTAACTGTAAAAGAGGGTCGCGCCATGGTAGATGCCACTAGAAAATATAAGCGTGTGTTCCAAACAGGGTCCATGCAGCGTTCTTGGCCTGAATTTAGACAAACCGCTGAATTAATTCGCAATGGATATATAGGAGAAGTGAAATCAATCAAAGTGAATGTTGGCCCTCCGCCCATCGCCTATGATTTAGCTGCTGAAGAAATGCCAATGGGCCTAGATTTCGAAAAGTGGTTGGGGCCCAATAGCAGCGCTGTTCCATTTAATTCGGAATTAGCTCCGCCATTATCCAAGGATGTTTTTCCTAATTGGCGTAAATACAAAGAATTTGGCGGTGGTGGTATGACCGACTGGGGCGCACACATGTTTGACATAGTCCAATGGGCGCTCGACATGGATGGAAGCGGTCCAGTAAAAGTGGATGCGCCTAAAATCAACGGCAATGAATTTTTAACGTATACGTATGCCAATGGCATTACCATGACGCATCAGCCTTGGGAGTGGAATAACGGAATTGAATTTGTAGGTACTGAAGGTACTTTACGTGTTCAAAGAAAGAAACTAGAAACTTCAAAACCAGAGTTAAAAGATCGTATTATTGGAGCTAACGAGAAGCATGTTTACGCAAGCGATAATCATTATAAAGATTTTTTAAACGCTATTCGCAACCGATCAATGCCTATTTGCGACGTGGAGATCGGTCATAGAACTGCCTCTGTGTGTAACATAGGAAATATTGCCTATGCTTTAAATAAATCATTAACTTGGAATCCCAAATCTGAAAAATTCAATGATGCCTCGGCAAATGCTTTGCTAGGTAGAAAAATGAATGCTCAATGGGGTATTAAACTTTAAATCAAATCTAAACGTAATAAATAATGAAAAATGTAATTGTAGTACTCTTGGTTTTAATGACTTTGCAAGTGTCTGCTCAAGGAAAAAAATGGGTTGAATTGTTCGACGGCAAATCATTAAATAATTGGAAAATTAACGAAAGTCCAGCTTCTTTTAGGGTAGAAAATGGATCTATTATTATTGAAGGTCCTCGTGGACACTTGTTTTATGATGGCTCTGTGGGAGATCATAATTTCAAGGATTTTGAAGTTCAAGCCACAGTAATGACATTCCCTGGTTCGAACTCTGGATTGTATGTATGTACCGATTTTTTACCTGTAGGTTTTCCTTCAGTAGGGTATGAGGTTCAAGTGAATAATTCACACACGGACTGGCGCAGAACAGCTTCTTTGTATAATATCGTGGATACTTCTGAGCGTTTTGTCAAAGACGAAGAGTGGTTTGACTTGAACGTGACAGTTAAGGGAAATAGAATCGTAACTAAAATAAATGGAGTAACTGTTGTGGATTATACCCAACCAGAGAGCCCATTACGTAGCAAAGGACAAGAACAACGCTTAATCAAAGGCGGAACAATTGCCCTTCAGGCGCACGATCCCAAAAGTAAAGTAGCTTACAAAAGCATCAAAGTTAGATCTCTATAATTTGAGATTGATTTTTAGGTATCAAAAAAGAGGAGCATTTGCTCCTCTTTTGATTTATATATGGGGTAAATTATAAATCGACCGCCTCTCCATAAGCCGCTTCTGTGGCACCTTTAAATGCCTCAGACATCGTTGGGTGCGGATGGATGGATTTCATGATTTCGTATGCCGTACTCTCTAATTTTCTGACCACTACGGCCTCGGCAATTAATTCAGTTACATTATATCCAATCATGTGGGCGCCAAGTAATTCACCATATTTGGCATCATAAATTACCTTAACAAATCCTTCTCTCGCTCCAGCTGCTGTCGCTTTACCAGAGGCTACAAAAGGAAATTTACCTACTTTAATTTCATATCCAGCTTCAATCGCTTTTTTCTCCGTCATTCCCACGGAAGCAATTTCTGGGGTACAATAGGTACAACCTGGAATGTTGCTATAATCCAAAGCTTCTGTCTTATGACCAGCGATTTTCTCCACACAAATAATGCCTTCCGCGGTGGCTACGTGAGCCAAAGCCGGACCTGGAGTTACATCGCCAATGGCATAATAACCCGGAATGTTAGTTTCATACCATGCATTAACAGGGATTTTGCCTTTGTCCACAATAATTCCAACCTCCTCAAGGCCTATGTTTTCAAGATTTGAAATGACACCTGCCGCCGATAAAACAATATCGCACGATATTTCTTGATTTCCAGTGGGCGTTTTGATGCTTACTTTGCAACCTTTCCCTTTGGTATCTACTTTTTCAACACTAGAATTTGTTAAGATATCGATACCCATCTTTTTGTATTGCTTGGCCAGCTCTTTGGAAACATCTTCGTCTTCCACGGGCACAACATTAGGTAAAAACTCAACGATAGTTACTTTAGTGCCCATCGCCGCATATACATACGCAAATTCTACGCCGATGGCTCCTGAGCCTATGATGACCATTGAATCTGGACGCTTTTCCAAAGTCATCGCTTTGCGATATTCGACTACTTTTTCGCCGTCAATAGGGATATTCGGCAATGCACGTGCACGTGCACCTGTGGCAATCATGATGTATTTTCCGTCGTAAATGACCGACTTGCCTTCTGCGTCAATGACCTCTACTTTTTTACCGGGTTTTACTTTCCCGGTTCCCATTATGACGTCAATTTTATTTTTTTTCATCAAAAATTGAACTCCTTTGCTCATGCTGTCAGCGACACCGCGAGAACGAGAAATTACTTTTGAGAAATCAGCTTCAGCCCCTTTAACGGTTATTCCGTAGTCTGATGCATGTTTGATATATTCAAAAACTTGGGCAGATTTCAAAAGTGCTTTAGTCGGTATACATCCCCAGTTTAGGCATATTCCCCCTAAGGATTCCTTTTCAATTACCGCACATTTTAAACCTAATTGAGAAGCTCGGATAGCTGCTACATAACCTCCAGGGCC
>CAMBGA010000134.1 GCA_945866095.1 Spirosoma fluviale | reverse complement strand
TATTTGCCCCGCCTAACGTTCATGCCAAAAGTTGTTTCAACTGAATTGAACCACTCTTCATCAGTTTGGGCATTAAAGTCAACCCATTGTTCATCTGTCAAAGATGCCCGCCATCCTAAAAACGGAAGTGCTGTGGGACCAACGGGGTGCCTTAATTGCCAAGTGTCTCCATTGGCTATTTCAAACATTAGATCAGCTACCATTGAGGGAGGCGTAGGCTGTTTAAGCGATTCTTCGAACATAGCTCCAAAACGAAGTACCTGTGGATATTTAGAATGGCTATCCACAGTAATGTCTTGTGCCATTTTTGTATCAATAATACCTGGTTCTATTAACGATACCCTGATATTAAATGGTTTTACTTCTCCTGCTAAAGATTCAATAAGTGCTTCCAAAGCAAATTTGCTGGCGCAATAAGCACTTAAAGGGGTATTAGCAATTTTTCCTGCGACTGAACCAACATTAATAATGCAACCATTTTTATTTTCTCTCATTTGAGGTAGTACTGCCTGAATGCATCGGATTACACCAAAATAATTGGTCTCCATAATAGCTTTAAAATCACTCATTGGCAATTCTTCGATCGAACCATGACGCTCAATGCCTGCATTATTTACCAATACATCTATGATTCCATGCTCCTCAATAATACTTTGAATGCAATGTTTAACTGAATCATCCGAATCCACGTCCATTTTATATATGATAATATTTAATGATTCGTCGGTGATTTGTTTTTGTAAAGTTGACGCAGCTTCAAGATTTCTCATAGTTGCAAAAACCTTATAGCCTCCTCGAGCAAAAGAAAGGGCTGTCTCAAAACCAATGCCCTTACTTGTTCCTGTAATTAATACTGATTTCATAATGCATAATTAAATATTGCCTACTTAAATAGGGTTTCGGCTTTCCCTTTTTTTAATATTAGTTAATTTCAAAAATTTAAGAATACCTATGGGCCAAGTTTAGCAAAATCTTTGGTGTCATAAATGGCATTTTCCCACATGAAGAATTTACTTTGAAAGCCAATGCATGATATTAAGCGCAAATTGCTTCAAATCGTATTCTGGCATTTGCATCCCCACCTTAACCTTATCCTTTCCAAAAAGCATGGCAATAAATATCTCCGTATCTGAAAGAACAACCACCTTACCCTTGCCCACTTTCCCTGCCAAACCTACTGAGGATCCCTGTTCTACAGGCGTAAAAACTCCAGCATTTCCCATTTGCGCGGCACTAGAGGTAGGTAAAAGATTCGTATAGTCCTTTCCTTTAAAGGCACTTGCAGTAATCATAACAATATGATTAATTTCCTCACTTGCATAGCGTCCCTTTAAGATGGGATGATCACCTGTAAGCATGCCATTTTCCTTCGAATAATGGATTACATTTTTGCCAAATTTTTTATCCTGGTGCAGCGTATCAGCTATAGTTCCGTAACTAGCGGTGATGCCGAACTTATTTAATAAGGATTCCATCGCATTAATAAAAGGAGACTTTTCTGCTAAAATTAAAAGTGAGCCACCTTTGTTTACATAATTGTATATATGATCTATTTCTTCCTTAGAATATGCCTTCATATCCCCCAGCTCTTTTTTCGTTCCATTATCAAATGGGAAAGCAGCATCCAGTACAACTATACCATAGGTAGCAAGGTGTTTTTTAGTAATAGGCAATGAATCTATTTGTGGATTATATCCATCTGACTTGACTAAGTCAATGAAAGGATTCATTAAACTTCTTTGTATGAAAAAATTATGATGACCGCCATCAATTAAAACTTTAGGGCCACTATTGTTTTTGTAGAAAGGTTGTAAGACCTTAGAATCAAACGACGGATCGTTTATCATTTGCGCCTGAAGGCAATAGCTTGAAAACAAAAATGTTAAGAGCAATATTTTTTTCATTGTTTTAAATTTAAATTTGGATTTTTTTTTCAAAATTATAAATATCTTTTAGAAACCAAAAATAAACTTAAAACTTTAATGCATATTTAACACACTTAAAAAAGAGCTATTTTAATCCAAATAACAAACAAAAGAGCACAAGGAACTGATTTTAACCCACTCAAATCAAATTGAATAGGTCAAAGAAATGGTAACAGATTTAACTTGGCAAGATCCTGATAAGATTAAAATTTGATTGTAGCCGTATCGACTCGGCCTTTGGGACCACCAGAATCCACCTCAAAAGGGTGGATTCTTTTATTTTACGGGAGTGGTAGCAAAACAGGTAGCACGAGAGGGGTTTTGGTGTGAAATGTAGGTTTGTCTAAATTTAAACGAAGTCAAGAAACTCTCCAAAAAGGAAATAAAGAGGATGTTCGAAATGTACCAACAGATTCAAAGAAAGAAATCATCTGAATCAAAGAGTAACGACCAATCGGCCTCCTCTTGTGATTATATCTAATAGATGATGAAATACAATTCGAAGGGAACAATCGATATATCTCATTTACTGTTTAAGTTAAAATGCAGCATATTACAATTAAAATCAATTAAAGTTCCGCTTTTAGTAAAGCATTATAGTCTGGATTTGGCTTCATCATTTGTGCTCCTACCTTTTTGCGCCATTTATGTAACTTTTCCTTTAATTCTTTCGTTTTTTCAATCTCAATTTTTGACAAATCTTTTTGTTCTTCAATGTCATTTTTGAGGTTAAATAATTGTACCGTGCCATTTTCAAAATATTCTAATAATTTGTAATCTCCATCAAGAATGGCACCACCGGGACTTTGCATTCCGTGGTTGCTGTAATGAGGAAAATGCCAATATATGGGGCCTCTATTTATGGTTTCTCCTTTTATAAGTGGTGAAATATCAACTCCTTCTTTGTCTTTACCAATGCCTTCAGGAAAACCAACCATATTTAGGATAGTTGGGAATATATCCACGCTCGTTACTGGTGTAGAAGATTCTGCGTTTTGCATACCTTTTCCTGGCCATTTTACAATTAATGGAACGCGAATACCACCTTCATATAACCAGCCTTTGGCTCCTCGCAATGGTAAATTTGAAGTTGAATAGGCTATGTCTTGTTGGGCTTTAGGGACAATCCGCTTGGGATTGCCAAAATTTATGGCTGACATACCTCCATTGTCTGAATAAAAAAATATGATCGTATTGTCCTGAATACCTAATTCCTTAAGTTTTGCAATAATGCGCCCTAGACTTTCATCCATACTTTCAACCATTGCAGCAAATTCAACATTGTCCTGTTTCTGTTTTACTTTAACTGTACCTTTAGGAAGTATTTTATAAGCCTCATAGTCCGGTGTATTTATTAGACTATCTAATTCTTTTCTTGAGGGGTTGTTTGGATTGTCAGGATTCCCCTCCAATATATATGCAGGATTATTGTTCTTATCCTTGTTTTTCAATTTTTCTGAATATTTTTTCACTAGATCTTTTCGTCCCTGTATCGGATCGTGCACGGCATAGTGAGACATATAAAGAAAAAATGGATTCTCTTTATTAATGGCTATATATTTCAGAGCTTCATCAGTAAGCCGATCAGTTAAATAATCACCATCCTTACTATCTTCCAAACCTTTCATTTCGAAAGGAGCAAAATATCCTTTTTTTGGCCATCCTTTGTCCCATTCAGGGATATGCATTTCAAAACCATGAGCCACTGGGTTTGATGGATCTTCACCAAGATGCCATTTGCCGATGAAGGCCGTTTTATATCCTTTTACCTTTAAGGCTTCTGCAATGGTTATTTCTTCATAAGGTAAGTGCTGGTTAATCTTTGGATTGCTGAATTTTTGAAAAGGGAATTCATTTCTTCCTGGTAACCAATCTGTAAGGTTTATTGTGGCTGGATATTTGCCAGTTAATATACTTGCACGTGTTGGTGAACATACGTGACAAGCTGCATAAGCATTTGTGAATTTCACTCCATTTTTTGCTAATTTATCAATGTTAGGGGTTTCATAAAAACTGCTGCCATAGCAACCTAAATCTGTCCATCCAAGGTCATCTACTAAGAAAAAAATGATGTTGGGTTGTTTTTTTTGTTCTGCTTGAGCTTTACATGAATAAAAAACTGTTACGCTTATTAATAGAAAAATAGATAATTTTCGTCTCATAATTCATCGTTTTAAATAAGTTTTTGGTCTAGATTTTTTTGAACCTTTTTGAGAATAAGGTATTAATTTCAGTCCTTTAATAGAAAAATGAAACTGAGTTCAACTGATAAGTTAAACACTTACCTTCTTTCGTAAAAGTACTTGATTAGCAGATAAATAACCACAATGATTAAGTTCTGTTTATAACATGCATCAATTTCTGATGGCATTATATCTTACATATTTCATCCAAGGAATATTTCAATAATACCAACTATTTGAAAAGGGGCTCCATCATTTTACCATTTAGTTCTTTCCATTTTGGAAAAAGCTCATTGAATTTGTCAGGATTTTTTTTGATCAAGTTATTCTTTTCTCCAAGATCTTCTGATAGGTTGTATAGTTCCCATTCCGATTGTTGGCCATTAAATTTATTACTGAAAATCTTCCAATTCCCTTCACGAAAGGCTGTCAATCCATTTTGACGCCAATATAAAGACTGATGCGGCTGGCCAGTTTTCTCGCCTTTGATGTAGGGCAACAAATTCACTCCATCAATATCCTGAGGGAATTCCACACCTGCGGCTACGGCGACTGTAGGTAAAATATCCAACGATATAACCGGATTTTCATAAATTTTTCCAGAGGGAATATGGCCTTTCCATTGAATCATAAAAGGTATTCTAATCCCGCCTTCATACAAATTTCCTTTTTCGCCGCGAAGAGGTAAATTGCTGGATGTAAGTTCTCTCGTCGGACCGCCATTGTCGCTAATAAAAATGATTATTGTATTGTCCTCTAAGCCGGAATCTCTTAGCTTTTGAATGATTCGGCCAATACCACGATCCATGTTTATGAGCATGCCTGCAAATATCTTCCGTTGGATATCTTCAATACCTGAAAGCCCAGCCAGATCTTCATTTTTTGCCTGCATGGGGCTATGAACTGAATTGAATGCCACTTCTAGAAAAAATGGTTGATCTTTCTTTCGGTCAATAAAACTAATTGCTTCATTGGCAAAGGCTTCGGTCAAGTAACTGCTTTCTTCCACAGGCTGGCTACCTCGCAGAATTGGGTTATTCGCATCATATGGAGGTTCATTATACCCCATCGAAGTATAATATATGGTATTCCCATTTGTCCATCTGCCTTTAGACCCATCAGGAAGAGAAAGGCGCCTCAACATGGAAGTTACGCCTTTCCAAGTAGGATAGGCATAAGAATGGCCCTCGTGCAAAAAGCCTAAAAATTCATCAAATCCACGCCGCATCGGGTGATATTTTGCTGTGCCTCCAAGGTGCCATTTCCCTATCATTGCAGTTGTATAACCCGTGTTGTGTAAAATCTCAGCCATCGTTTTCTGATCGGTAGGCAGTCCATAACCAGGTTCATCATTTTTGGCCCCGATCGGATTGTTTTCATAACCAAATCTAGTCTGATATTTGCCTGTCAGGAGCCCAGCCCTAGACGGACTGCAGTTTGGAGCGCTAACATAACCCGATGTAAACCGGATTCCATTTTTCGCAATGGCATCGATGTTCGGCGTTGGAATTTGTGGATTTCCCTGACACCCCAACTCTCCGTAACCCAAATCATCAACTATGATTAACAGGATATTGGGTCTTGGCGAGGCGGGCTTTTCAGTAAATGCCTGAATGTAGTTTGGAACAACCGTAACCAATAAACCTAAAATTAAAATAAATGCTTTCATTTTTATACGTCTTTTATCATTTTTCCTGCACCTGTTTTTCATTTTGCTGATTATTTTTAATGGAAGTTAATGAATCTCACATCCCTAGTTTAGAAACCATTTCTTGAAAATCTTCTTTTATAAATTCCCAATATTTCCCTTTCATACAGATGGGATTTAAGTCGTCATCCGCATGTTCGAAATGGGTCAAATTTCGGATGATTACTTTTTTATCATGTGTATAAGGATAGCGTTTCTCATGAAATTCTAACATTTGATGAATATTATATTTGGGTAGTAATTCATGTAAGTCCCAAAAATCCTTTTTTCT
>CAMBGA010000133.1 GCA_945866095.1 Spirosoma fluviale | reverse complement strand
TGATTTCCCGTTTAATAAATTTTGGTATCATTTTATGAATATATTGGTAACTTTGTAGATTGAATTAAAATAGATTTAAATTAGTCAATGACTCAGTCTTTATTCATTCGTCGTTATTCAAATCGATTCCTCTCTAGGTGGTTAGTTCTTGCCATTGATATCATTATTGCCATATTCTCTTTTTTAGTAGCTACTGCATTACGGTTAAACTTCAGATATGAGGAACTTCATTTAGAAGTGTTCATTTTTCACTTTGTCTTCTTATTAAGCATTCGTTTTATCACCTTTTTATATTTCAAAACGTATTCAGGGATTATCCGACATACGAGTATTGAAGATGCAGTTTTAATCTTAAAAACAATCTTTACGGGCACGATGGTAGCCGCCATAATTTCACTAGCAATTCGATATTTTTTGCACGTGGAAACTTTGATTTATGTGCCAATTTCCATTTTAGTTATTGACTTTTTCATTTGTTTGTTTTTAATGGTGAGTCTTAGATTCATGGTTAAAATGTTTTATGAATCTTTTATTAATGAGTTTAAGCCAGCGGTAGGAGTATTGATTTATGGAGCGGGATATTCGGGTTTATTAACTAAAAATGTGATTCAAAATGACCGAGGAATAAATTATCAAGTTCTTGGATTCATTGACGATAATGATTCTAAAGTTGGCAAAACCATCGAAGGCGTTAGAGTATTTAATTTAGCTGAGGCATTAGATAAGTTTGTTGATACTTATGAAGGACTTCAGGTCATTATGGCCATAAAAAATATTAATATACAGGCTAAGAGAAAAATTTCCGATGTGTTTTTGGATCGAGGTGTTGTAGTTAAAACATTGCCTCCAGTAGATAAATGGGTAGGAGGAGAGTTTGCGATCAATCAGATTCATAATGTTAAAATTGAAGATTTACTGGGTCGTGAGGAGATTCAGATGAACAATAAGTTGATTTCGGAGGAAATGAATAGCAAGTCTATTATGGTTACGGGCGCTGCAGGTTCTATTGGCTCTGAGATTGTACGCCAATTGATCGCCTATTTCCCATCAAAAATTATTTTAGTAGACCAAGCAGAGTCTGGGCTATTTGATTTAGAATATGAATTGGTTGGGCGAATTCCTTCTAATACAGAGATTGTTGTGAAGGTAGCTGACGTGTCTGATATCAATCGAATGTCCTACATTTTCAGAACGCACAAGCCCTCCATTGTTTTTCATGCGGCAGCCTATAAGCACGTGCCTTTGATGGAGAAAAACCCCTACGAAGCCGTTAAAATCAATATTTTAGGTACGCGTATTTTAGCCGATTTAGCGGCCGAAAATGGGGTGGATAAATTTGTCATGGTGTCTACTGATAAAGCGGTAAATCCTACTAATGTGATGGGAGCTACCAAGCGATTTGCCGAAATGTATACACAGTCGATGAACCAGTTGGAAGGTATGCATACCAAATTTATTGCGACTCGATTTGGTAACGTTTTAGGTTCTAATGGTTCGGTTATTCCTTTATTCAAAAAGCAAATTGAACGTGGTGGTCCCGTAACTGTGACGCATCCAGATATTACACGTTATTTTATGACGATTCCTGAGGCTTGCGAACTCGTATTAGAGGCGGCTACCATGGGAGAGGGTGGTGAAGTTTTCGTCTTTGATATGGGCGAATCGGTTAAGATTATTGATCTTGCCAAAAAAATGATTACCCTAAGTGGAATGCGCGTAGATCGTGATATTGAAATTAAATTTACCGGTTTACGTCCCGGCGAGAAGTTATATGAAGAGCTTTTAAGTACGGATGAAAATACATTACCTACGCACCATCCTAAAATTTTAATTGCCAAAGTAAATGTACCAAGTTATGCTTATATGGATATTCAGATGAACTTGATTCAAGATGTGTTGGTTGTGGGAGATAATAATGAACTCGTATCTAAAATCAAGGAAGTAATTCCTGAATATAAATCAAAGAACTCAATTTTCGAGAAGTTGGACAAGATCACTGTCAACATCAAACGCGGGATTAATTTTTAGTCCACTTTTTGATAATTCCAATCGCCAACAAAGTAAATAAAGGTGCCATGATGATGTCAATCGTATAATGGACATGTTGGATTAATAGCAACATCACGAGTATTACGCTCAAGAGTATAGCCAGAATTTTTTCCTTTTTGAGCGGTAAAAAATAACACGCAAACACCATGGTAGCGGTATGTCCTGAAAAGAATAGGTCTTTTGTAATAGGCATATTCTCTCCATAAATAAACAGGGCTGCAACTGGGTCATGCAAGTCGACAATCCCCATGGGAGGATTTAAGGCTACGAAATAGATTGTTAAAAAACGAAAGACTGTTTCTAAGTTGAATGCCCAAGCAAACCAAACAAAGGTCTTTGGAGTGGCCAAAAGCCGAATGATTAAGCAAATAACCGTGCAATAAATGATGGAGAAAATGGGGTAAGAAACATTTTTTGAAGGAATAAGCTCCAATATAAAATCATTTAAAATGATGCCTTCACGCTGTTGGACCCACTGAAAATAAGTGGCTGCTTTCCATGGAAAAATTGAGAATGTAAGTATGGCCAATGAAAAACTCAGTCTGAATGATGATTCTTTCCAAGCCTCTCCCCAAGCCCCTCTTACAGAATTTATAAAACCTTTCATTCAGCTTTTTGTTATATTTACGCGTCGCAAAAATACTAAAATAAAAAACATGATGAATCGTTGGTTTAAAAATGCAAGCTTCGTTTTAAGTATAATTCTCGGTTTTGTTCATTTTTCATGCGGAAACGCTACAAATACAAAAAATAAAAATACAATGGAAGAATCGAAAAACGTATCAGGGGCTAATTTAGAGACTGTAACTTTAGGAGCAGGGTGTTTTTGGTGTGTGGAGGCCGTTTACCAAAGGCTAAAAGGAGTGAAAAGTGTCACCTCTGGGTACATGGGTGGTAAAATGAAAAATCCAAGTTATCGTGATATTTGTACAGGTTTAACGGGTCATGCTGAGGTGTGCCAACTAACCTACGATCCTAACATCATATCTTTTGAAACTATTTTGGAGGTGTTTTGGCAAACGCACGATCCTACCACGTTGAACAGGCAAGGTGCCGATGTAGGTACTCAGTATCGTTCAGCGATATTTTTTCACAACGAAGTTCAAAAGGAATCAGCTATTGCTTGGAAGACCAAATTAAATGGTCAAAAAGTTTTTCCAAACCCTATTGTAACCGAAATAAGTCAGGCATCTACTTTTTATGTAGCAGAAGATTATCATCAAAATTACTTTAACCAAAATGGCGATCAACCTTATTGCCAAATTGTCATTAAACCAAAAATGGATAAGTTTTTGAAAACGTTTAAACAGAAACTTAACTAAAAACCTCCCTTGTCATAAAAACTTCTTCTTCGAGAAATTTTTAATTCTTGAAGTAAAGACGATTTTACCCGAAGGTCAAATGAATAATTGGACGCACGTCCGTAAAATGGACTTGCAATGGGGGTCCAATTGAAATTCAATTCCCAGCAGTGTAGATCTCGGTGCACCGACATATTGGTGTAAGTAAGTCCACTATACTTGAAATCATATCCAGAGCTCATAGAAAATTTCCATTTTTCTGTTAAGCTCAAATCTCCTTGAAACGTCAAACCACTAATTTGTTGCGCAGCAGCCAAACCCATTCTGTTCATGCTAAACTGATAACTAAATGAAAAAGTCCATGGCACATTCCAATCCACATAGTCGTCAATATTTCTATTTATTTGCTTTAGCTGGGCTTCAGAGGCATTAGTACTAGTCTTCAAATCTTTGGATTTAGCGGGAGCAAACCTTCTTCCGATTGAAAGATTAAGTGCTGTTAATCTCGCAAGTCCATCCCCTTGACTCAGCATTAAATCAGGAGTTCTCCTCCCTACATCAAAAAACAATTTGTCATCAACGTATAAGTAGGGGTCAAAACTTCCACCTATATTAATATCAAATTCACTCACTCTCGAGTTTGCATTGAAGTTTAAATTGGACAATGGATATTCTTTTGCTAGCAAATTATAGCTCCCATTTATTCCAAAATTATCAAGTATCGTGATTTTTTCATTTTGTTTTGTTGCGGTATCTGATTTAGTTTTTAATTTCGCCTCAAGGGTATTTTGAAGTCCAAAACTAATGCTCCCAGATGCGCCTCCATAACTCATCTGCCGCGGGTCAAAAGTGCTAATCCGCCTAATATCTCCCACCTGTTCAACCCCCTCATTGTTAATAAATTTACGGTTGTTGATTCGAACATCTTGATAATACCCATAAGTAGGGTCTGAATAGTCAGGCGTATAACTTAAGCTGATGCTAGGAGCTATCGTATGCCTAAGAGCCTCTAATCGCCCTTTTTTGAATCTTAGCGTTCCATAAATTCGAGTATTCATGCTAGCCGAAAATGAAAGTTGTGAATTGAATTTTGGCAATCCTCCAACCGTATCAATTCTCACCGTCGAATCACTTTTCATGTAGGTATACTTATATGATCTTGTATACATATTTCCTGACCACGAAATGCCCGGTGTTAGGTTCACGTATTTATTTAATTTTAAGTTGGGCAACGACAATGGAATGCTATAATTGAATTTAGTTTGTGCTTTCTCCCAAAGTAATGGAAGTGTGCTCGCGTCCACAGGAATAACTCCAGGAGGTAATTCATCCATCATTTTTGGAACAAAAGGTTTCTGAATGATCCCTCTTTGGCTGTTGGATTCTCTAGGATACACATCAAATTCATATCGAGTATAAGGATCGGACACTTGGTTCGTCATACTGATGCCCCCAGAAAAATCAAGCCCTAATCTAAATTGATCTAAAAATTGATCCCCTAATGAGTTTTTTCTTTTAAAGGGTTGAAATTGGTTTAGACCAAAATTGAATTCAGTTCCCGCGTCAAATACTCTTGTAGTCGTATTTTGATTAATACGTAAACTGATTCCTGTTCTTATGGTCTCCCCTATATTTTTGGTGTATTGCACGGATGACCCTATCGTATTTGATAAATATTGTTGGCTATTATAGGTATTAAACTGATTATAGGAATTTGAGGCAATATTAACGGACGCCGAAAAGCTTGAATTTCCTCTACTTTGTGGGCTATGCGACCATTGCAATGCAAAGTCAGTTCGTTTGGTCGGAGAAAATTCATCTCCATTCGTATTTCGATTGAATGCTAAGTTAAAGCTACCTGCGAATCGATACCGCTTATTGTATTGCGAGTTTGCCCCTAAACCCCAGCCACCTTTTGAGTAAATTTGGCCTGTAAACCGAACACCTATATTTTCACTAGCTGCCCAGTAATAACCGCCTTCTCTTAAATAGAATCCTCTTCCTGATGGCTCTTCTCCATAAGTTGGCACAATAATGCCTGATTTGCCCGCTTCTTTTGGTTGAGAATAGGGGAAAAATCCAAAAGGAAGACCAATGGGGAGCGGAATGTCATTAAGCTCAAAGTGAAAGGGTCCTGAAATAATTTCTTTTTTCCCGACTACTTTGATTTTACTGGCTTTAATATGGAAATGTGGATGTGTTAAATTACAGGTGGTATAAATGGCATTTCGGATGTACAGATTATCTTCCTCATCTTTTTTTACTGTTTTTCCCTGGACAAAGCCTTCGCCTTGTTGAGTGACAATCGCTTTGATGGACGCACGTTTTGATTTGAAATTATAACGGACTTCTTCCGAGTCATATTTATCTTGCCCCTGTGTAAATATAGGAAGTCCCATTATTTTTTTGGTAGCCGTGTCTAAGGTTCCTTTGGCAAACACCTCATTTTTTGACCAGTCCAACCTAATATAATCCGCTTCCAAAGCGATATTACCATATTTTAATTTTGCTCCTCCATATAAATTAACCACCTGTTTCTCCGCGTCTAATACCGTTGAGTCAATGGCAGAATAAAAGACAGTCGTTTCTAAATCGGTTTTTTTTGATAATGAGTCTTTTGGATTGATTGATTTTATGATCGAATCACCTGAAATAACTCTTTGGGCCCTAACATCCGTTAGGCCAATGAATATTCCCATGCATAGCATGAAAAGGTGATATGTGGATTTATTTATCAAATGGAATTTAAAAATTATAATTATCTTTGTTTGTAAAAGATTGACAAAATTACATGATTGCGTGGTACCTAAGTGTATTAATTAAAAAATAATGTTTTCAACGGTTCGACTTAT
>CAMBGA010000132.1 GCA_945866095.1 Spirosoma fluviale | reverse complement strand
TTAGTGGAATGGACTGAACAAGGACATGAAGCAGATAAAATTTGGTTAATTACCCAATAAAGAAATATGTTAACATCGCCACACTTATTAGGAATTAAAGATTTAGATGCCGAATCCATTGACCTAATTGTTAAAACGGCCAAGGAATTCAAAGAGGTCCTCAATCGGCCGATTAAAAAAGTCCCTTCCCTACGTGATGTCACGATTGCCAATGTATTTTTCGAAAACTCGACACGCACCCGATTATCTTTTGAGCTAGCCGAAAAAAGATTATCAGCCGATACGATCAATTTCTCCGCCTCCGGAAGTTCAGTTAAGAAAGGAGAAACCTTATTGGACACGGTCAACAACATTCTAGCGATGAAGGTGGATATGATTGTCATGCGACATGCGAGTCCTGGAGCACCCCATTATCTAGCCAAACACATTAAAGCAAACATCATCAATGCCGGTGACGGGACACACGAACATCCGACTCAAGCACTTTTAGATACCTATTCCCTGCGCGAGAAATTCGGTGATTTAGCAGGTAAGAAAATAGCAATTATCGGTGATATCCTACACTCCCGAGTGGCGCTTTCCAATATTTATGCCCTTAAAAAACAAGGGGCGGAAGTCCGACTTTGTGGCCCTAGCACTTTAATTCCGAAACATATTCAATCGTTAGGTGTCGAAGTTTCGCATGATGTCAAAAGTACCTTAGCCTGGTGTGATGCCGCGAATGTGTTAAGGATACAATTGGAACGCCAACAAATTAAATACTTCCCGAGCTTACGCGAATACGCACAAACATTCGGAATCACTCGGAAAATGCTGGATGAGCTACCCAAAGAAATCGTCTTGATGCACCCGGGTCCCATCAATCGCGGAGTGGAATTAAGCTCTGATGCGGCAGATTCGCCTCATTCGATCATCTTAGACCAAGTAGAAAATGGAGTGGCCATTCGAATGGCAGTGCTCTATTTACTGGCTTCCAGAGGCTAAAAAGTCCTGATAGGCTTGGAGCATTTCTTGCACGTCAATTGAATTTGCGCAATTAAAATGTATTTCTGGACATGATTTCTTTCCATGATCCCCACAAGGCCTACATGCGAGTTTTTCCTTCACCTCAATGATTTTATTGTGTTCTGCCAAAGGCCCAAAGCCAAAAGCAGGTATCGTCGAACAAAAAATAGCCACCGTAGGGGTATTCACGGCTGAACATATATGCAAAGGACCTGAATCATTTACGTAACTCATTTGACTTTGTTGGTATACAGCGATAGCCTCCTGTAAATTAAATCGACCGCAGGCATTGTGGATGTGGCAACCCGATCCCATGAAAGCTTCTTCAATTTCATCCGACAAATGTTTTTCAGCCGTAGAACCCATTAAGACTATTTCCTGATCCAAGGGCAATAAACGAATAAATTCGATCCATTGGTGAACAGGAAATCGCTTAGTTTCCCACACCGAACCTGGAGAAATACAAAGGTATTTTTTAGGCTGCAAATCGACTGGAAAATTGTTAAAATTACTAGCGTTCAAAAATGGCTTATGCACCTGGGAACCCAGCCATGAAGCCAGCAATTCAGTATTTCGTTCCGTTTCATGTTTTCCTTGGCCAAATTCATGCGGGACTTTTTCGTCGAAAAATAAGGAAAGCGGGTTTTTATCAAAACCGACAACTTTTTTGGCGCCAATAGAAATGCTTAAAAGGCCCATGCCAAAAAACCTTTGGGCTACAAAAACTTGGTCAAATTTTTCATTTGTGAAATCATTTCGCAAAGACCACCAAGAATTCAACTTATTCCTTTTGTCATAAGTCCACAATTGGACTAAATGATCGTGTGGATAGGCTTTAAAAATATCTTCCAATCCCTTCCTGACTAATAAATGAACCAAGGTAGAGGGTGATTCTAGGCGTATTTTTTCCAACAAAGAAGTAATCAAAACCGCATCTCCTAAAAAGGCAGTTTGAATAATTAATACCTTGGAGGCTTGAGACATGAAAGAAAAATGAGTGATTGGATATAAAATTAATTAATTTTAAGATCTTTTTGGTAAAAACCCCTTTATGAATTCAATTCAAATAAAAACATTAGCTAATGGAATAACGATTGTGCATCGCCAAGTGTTACATACTGAAATTTCGCATGTGGGAATCATGTTAGACATCGGAAGTCGGGACGAATTAGATTCAGAACAGGGATTAGCCCATTTTTGGGAACATTTAGCATTTAAGGGGACAGAAAAAAAATCCAATATTCAGATCATTAACCGCCTAGATCTAATCGGCGGGGAATTAAATGCGTACACCACCAAAGAAAAAATTTGTTTTCACGCCTCCATTTTAAACCCTTATTTTGAAAGGGCGCTCGAGTTAATTACCGATATAACCTTTCATTCAACGTTTCCTGAGAAAGAATTAGAAAAGGAAAGAAGCGTTATTTTGGAGGAAATGTCGATGTATTATGAGGCACCAGAAGATGCGATTCAAGATGATTTTGATGAATTATTATTTCCTAATCATCCTTTGGGAGTTAATATCTTAGGCACTCAAGAAACAGTTAAATCATTTACTCAGAGCCATTTGCATCAGTTTATAGACCGAAATTTAGATACGTCAAGAATCGTCATTTCATCAATCGGTAAATTACCCCATGAGAAAGTTTTTGCGTGGGCAGAAAAGCATGCAGGAGGTATCAAAAGTAAAAAAGAGCACAAAACTCGAATCATTCCCTCAGCGATGTTGCCCGTGGAGAAAATCACGAAAAGGGGCTTAACGCAATCCCATATTGCCATTGGCAAACAATCGTATGCCATTGAAAACCCGAATCGGTTGGCTTTCTTCATGTTGATTAATTTAATAGGTGGACCCAGCATGAACTCGCTCTTAAATGTATCTGTCAGAGAAAGACACGGGCTTGTTTATTCCATTGAAGCTAATTTTACCAGCTATATGGATTCAGGTTTTTGGGCTATATATTTTGGGACAGAGCCTAACCAGGTCAATAAATCCATTCGATTAATTCATAAAGAATTTAACAAATTAAAAGACCGAGAACTTTCAGCATCCGCTTTAGTGAAAATAAAATCTCAGTTGAAAGGCCAAATGGCCATGGCTGAAGAAAGTAATCTCAATTTCATGTTGATGATGGCAAAAAACCTTTTAGACCGTGAAAAAATTGAAACACTGGAAGAGTTATTTGAGCAAATCGACTTAGTTACGGCTGGCCAATTGCAATCATTGGCGAATGACATGTTGAATCCAGACCAATTAAGTTGCCTCATTTTTGAACCTTAAAAATCTTGCATCTCTATCTACATATTCCGTTTTGTCATCAAGCGTGTCACTATTGCGACTTTCATTTTAGTACAAATACAGCTTCTAAATCGGATTTAGTGAATTCCATTTGCCGAGAAATAGCCCTTCAAAAAGACTATTTAGGTGATAAAATTTTGAAGACCATTTACTTTGGCGGAGGGACCCCTTCCCTGCTTACTCCTGATGAATTAGAAAAAATATTGAACACGATTCAACAGTATTTCTCCGTCGAAAATGAGGCCGAAATTACCTTAGAAGCTAACCCTGAGGATTTAAATCCAACTTATTTGTCAGACCTTAAAACGCTGGGGATCAATCGGCTTAGCATAGGCATTCAATCCTTTAGAGAAGACAATCTTCGCTTTTTAAATCGAAATCATTCATCGGCGCAAGCGTTAACATGCATTTCTCATGCGCAAGACATCGGAATTGACAACATTAGCATTGATTTGATTTACGGAATTCCAGGCAATGAACTGAAGGACTTGACATCTGATATTAATATGGCGGTTGACACAAAAATCAATCATATTTCAGCCTATAGTTTAACCATAGAACCGAAAACGGTATTTGGCCAACAAAAGAAAAAGGGTGTTTTTAAAGAATTGCCGGAATCAATCCAATCGCAAAAATTTTCATTCACTCGGAATTTGTTGGCAGAGAAAGGCTTTGAAGCCTATGAAACATCGAATTTTGCTAAAAACCAACAGTATTCGAAACATAATACAAGCTACTGGAACCAAGAATCCTATTTGGGAATTGGCCCCTCTGCACACAGCTTTAACCAAGTTTCAAGGCAATGGAATGTGGCTAAAAATGGCGTATATACGAAAGCGATTAACGAGGGGTCGATCCCTGCGGAAATTGAAATTTTAACGGAGGCCAACAAAATAAATGAATACATCATGACCCGATTGAGAACCAAATGGGGAATTGAATGTTCAAAAATCGAACAGGCATTTAGCCAATTAAAAGTTCAGGCCCCTGATGATTTATTCAAAATTTGGCAAAATAAGGAATGGGCTCATGTTTCTAGCGGTCACTTGATTTTGACTGAAAAAGGAGCATTGATGGCAGATAAATTAGCGGCAGACCTTTTTATTGTTTGATTATTTTTTAGTCGTAAATTTAAACTTAAATATTTTTTCATAGCTCATGGCTAAAAGAGTCACTTTCAATAAGGATTTTAAATCAAAAACTGGGTCATCTAAATTTGACAACGTGACCGACAATCCACGTAAGAAAAATCAAAAATGGAGTTTTGGTTATTTTTTTAGAAAACTGGGGCTTTATCTATTTTATATTTGGCTATCTACTGTTTTTGCGATTGTCTTATTAAAATTCGTACCTATTTATTTTACACCTACCATGGTCAGCCGGAAGATCGACGCGATGGCGGAAGGGAAACCTAGCCAGATTCATAGCCAATGGACGCCATATTCACAAATTTCTAAAAATTACCCATTAGCGATTCTAGCCTCTGAAGACCAACTGTTTCCTGATCATTATGGCTTTGATTTTAAGTCGATGTGGGGCGCCGTTCAGTCCAACATGAAAGGTAAAAAAATCAAAGGGGCCAGTACCATATCTCAGCAAGTGGCCAAAAATGTCTTTTTATGGCAAGATAGAAGCTACATTCGAAAAGGATTAGAAGTGTATTTTACGCTGATGATTGAGCTAGTTTGGGGGAAAAAACGTATCATGGAAGTGTATTTAAATGTGGCTGAAACGGGCAAAATGACTTTTGGCGTAGAATCAGCCAGCAGGCGCTTTTACAATCACTCGGCCGAAGAGGCCAGCACCTCAGAAGCCGCTAGGCTTGCTGCTTGTCTTCCTAATCCCATTCGATTCTCGATAGAAAATCCATCAAATTACGTCAATAAAAGAACGGCTAATATCAAAAGGCAGATGAGTGGTCTAGGAGGAAAAAAGTTTCTTTATAAAATTGATTAAAGGAGTTCAATCATAGGGTTCCAAAATACCTTAGGAAAATCAATGATTTGATCCTCTTGTATCACTAGACCTTCTGATTCCAAGCGATCTTGCATCACACCCTCCCCAAAAAAGTTCTTACCCGTTAAGACTCCATTGCGATTGACCACCCGATGAGCAGGTATTTCAGGATCCGTATGCGAAGCATTCATGGCCCAGCCTACCATTCTAGCTCCCCCTTTCATCCCCAAATAAGCTGCAATGGCCCCATATGAAGTCACTCGGCCATAGGGAATCAATTTAACTAAGGCATAAATATCGTCGAACGCATTCGGATTTTTCATTTAATCGAGCTTTCGTTCGTCTATTTCTTTTTCCAATTCAGTGTACCAAGCGGTACCAAATTTCCGAATCAATGGATCTCTTAAAAACTTATAAATAGGTACACCCAATTCTTTTCCATGCGAACAGGCGTCGGAACAGATTGTCCAACGATCATAATTTAAGGCTTGGTACTCGGCTAATTTTTGAATCCGAATGGGATATAAATGGCAAGAAATCGGTTTTCTGAAATCGGTTTTACCCGCAAAATAGGCCTGTTCGATGCCACATTTCAAATGACCCTTTTCATCATAAAGCGCATATACACATTCCCGACCGGCAATAATGGGGGTGGAAAAATCTCCATCATCCTCTTTGATATAATTGCCTTGTTTGGCTATTTCAGTGAGACCATCGGCCGATAAAAATGGCTTTATGTCTTCCTGAATTCGATCTAAAATGGCTAATTCTTCTTCTTCCAATGGCGCGCCCATATCTCCTTCCACACAACAAGCACCCTTGCATTTAGCTAAATCACAGACAAAAAATTCATCTGCAATATCCTCACTAATGACTGTATCGTTAATTAAAATCATTTAATTCCTATTTTAGTTTGCAAAGGTAAGAAATATCTAGGGGCAATAAAA
>CAMBGA010000131.1 GCA_945866095.1 Spirosoma fluviale | reverse complement strand
AAAAGTCGCCAACGGTATTTCCAATGGGAGTAAGGGCGCCTAGCCCTGTGACTACAACTCGTTTTAATTCCATGTGATTTTTTTTAATCGTTCAAAAAAAAAGCCAATTAGTCCTAGAAATCATGTAGGATAAATCCCTCATTCATTGTCTAGTACTAATTGACATATTTAATTATCTTGATTCGATTACTTCGCGTTTTCCAAATAGGCAATTGCTTGACCTACTGTTTGGATATTTTCAGCTTGGTCATCTGGAATCGATACACTAAATTCTTTTTCAAATTCCATGATCAACTCAACCGTATCTAAGGAGTCAGCTCCTAAATCATTTGTGAAGGACGCCTCAGGAGTAACCTCTGATGCTTCTACACCTAATTTCTCTACGATGATGCTTTTTACTTTTTCTGCAATATCTGACATTTTATAAAAATTTTGGGGTTGAAAAACGATGCAAATATTAGAATTTTAAATTGGATTATCAAACAATTTTTATTCTAAATATGATTTTATAAATATTATATATAAATAATAGAATTAAGGGTGTTTAAATTATTGAAATAATGAATTTTAAGCCTATTTATTCTTAAAAACACAAGGAAGCCGCACCTAATAATCCTGCATCATTTCCTAATAAAGCTTTTTTTATGGTCAATTTTTCTAGATAGGCTGGGGTAAGCCAATAATTTAATTGTTTTTCCATGCTTGGAACAATAAAATCAAAGGAAGCTGATAATCCACCGCCAATAAATATATTTTTAATGTCTAAAATCCGGATCAGTGATACTAGCATATCGCCTAAAAGCGTTCCTACTTCATCCCAAATGGCTTGGGCGAGTGCATCACCTTTTTCAGCGGCAACCACTAGAGCGGTGGTAGAGATTGTTCCATCGCTTGGCAAACTCGTTTCCCCTGTATACTCAGCCCTCATCCGGTTGGCCATTTGAAGCAATTCTTTCTTGCCCACATTTCTTTCTAATACTTTACCATTTTTTGAAGGCACATGCCCGGGTTCCATGGCATTTCCATCTCCTCCTAAAAAAATTTTGCGGTCGATGACAGCTGCACCGCCCACACCAGTTCCTAAGGTAATGAATACAAAATCTTCAGGCATATTTGATTTTTCTGGGGAGAAATAAAATTCTCCTAAAGCCGCGGCATTGGCATCATTTTCCATGAAAAAAGTATGTTCTGGAAAGCGTTTTTCCAACATATCAATCATGGGAGATCCGTCAATTTCAGGGATGGCCGTAATTTCAATTAAGGTTCTTCGGTCTTTGGTTAAAATACCGGGTAAGCCAATGCCCACTTTTTGAACATTTTTATGTTGGTACAAATGCAAAGCAATTGCATCCGCTAATCGATCTAAAAAATGATTTGATTCTCTCCATGTAGCGGTATCGTAACTTTGGAAATTGTTTATTTGGCCCGTGTCGGCATGCACAATTCCCATTTTAACTCCGGTTCCTCCGACATCGATTCCAAGGTATTCTATTGTTGGCATTGAATTCTATTTTATTATGAATATACGAATTTCCTCAATTTTAACGTGATTTTCAAATTCTATTTTGGGCCCAGGTAAACTTGTTCTAATTTTTCCATTATTTGGCCTACAGCGGGGCATATAAGGACGTTCTTAGCCGTTAGTTGTAAAATTCCCATCATGTTTTTTCGGTTCGTATGTGGGTATTCTTTACATGCTTTAGGTCGGTGATCATAAATCTGACACGTATTATCTTCTGCCGTTAAAAATGGGCAGGGAGCCGCTGGATACACCCAATCCCCATCGGAGTCTTGTACCAAATAAGCATCTAAAAAAGCGGACACCTTCATTTTAAACAAATGGGCTACTCGCTGAATATCTGTTTCATTCCACATGGGACTCGTGGTCTTGCAACAATTTCCACAGGTCAAGCAATCCATTTGTTCAAAAACTTCCTCATGAGCTTCCCCAAATTGCTTATCTAAGTCCTTTGGTTTTCTAGCTATAATTTTTTGGAATACTTTTTTAAAGGAAGGATCTTTTGGCATAATTTAAGATAGTGGGGGGAAGCAGGCACGGCAACGAGCTTCATAGGTATCGGATTCCCCTAACATCACCGTATCTTGATTCGCTGCCGTTCGAAATGAATATTGGGCAACTCCACCGCAGGAAACACATACGGCATGGACTTTCGTTACGTATTCAGCGATAGCCATTAAATTAGGCATGGGGCCAAAGGGAAGGCCTTTAAAATCCATATCTAAACCGGCTGCGATTACTCTTTTTCCTTGGTTGGCCAATGAATTACAAACATCCACAATACTTTGGTCGAAAAATTGTGCTTCATCCAAACCAATCACATCGCAATCTCCAGCGAGCAATAGAATCTCCACCGCACTATGCACGGGGGTGGACCGAATGGTATTTTGATTGTGGGAAACAATATCTTCATCATGATATCGGGTATCTGATGCAGGTTTGAAAATCTCCACTTGCAATTGGGCTATTTTAGCCCGTTTAAGTCTTCGAATCAGTTCTTCGGTTTTACCCGAAAACATGGAGCCACAAATCACCTCAATCCAGCCTGATGAGCTAGCTTTTTGAGTCGATTTCGAGTGATTGGGTTCTAGAAACAAGGGCGTAAAAAGCCCCTGAAATATCTTTCAGGGGCCATTAGGTGAAATTTATTTTGAGCTGAAAGTGGCCGAGAAATATTCACGGTTCATTCGAGCTATATTTTCTATTGAAATGCCTTTGGGACATTCTGCTTCACATGCACCTGTATTTGAGCATGCGCCAAAACCTTCTTCATCCATCTGAGCGACCATGGCTTGCGCACGTGTGGCCGCCTCTATTTGACCCTGAGGCAATAAAGCTAATTGGGATATTTTAGCGGATGTAAATAACATCGCAGAAGCATTTTTACAGGCTGCCACGCAAGCGCCACAACCGATGCAAGCCGCTGCAGCAAAAGCATCATCTGCATTGTCTTTATTGATTGGTAGGTTATTCGCATCTTGTGCATTTCCTGTATTGACCGAAATAAAACCGCCAGCGCCAATGATTCGATCAAAAGCAGATCTATTTACGACTAAATCCTTAATAATCGGAAAAGCACTCGCTCTCCAAGGCTCCACGGTAATTGTTTGTCCATCTTTAAATGATCGCATGTGCAACTGACATGTGGTCACTCCACGGTTAGGACCGTGTGGTCGACCATTGATGTACATCGAGCACATCCCACAAATACCTTCCCGGCAATCATGGTCAAAAGCTACTGGATCATCTCCTTCTTCGATCAAACGGTTGTTTAACACGTCAATCATTTCCAAAAATGACATATCGGTTGAAATACCACTCACCTGGTAGGTTTCGAATTTACCAGCGGTTTGGGCATTTTTTTGTCTCCAAATTTTGAGTGTCAGGTTTAAATTTCCTTCCATTGTATCGATTTATTTATAAGATCTTTGAGCAATTTTGATATTTTCGTATTTCAATTCTTCTTTGTGAAGTTTGAAACTTGATTGTCTTTCGTATTCCCAAGCGGCTACGTAGGCGTATTTTTCGTCATCACGTAAAGCTTCTCCATCTTCCGTTTGGTATTCTAATCGGAAGTGGCCACCGCAACTTTCATTCCTGTCTAAGGCGTCAATGCACATTAATTCTCCTAATTCTAGGAAGTCGGCCACGCGGCCTGCTTTTTCTAATTCAGGATTTAAATTATCTATTTCACCAGGGATTTTAACATCAGACCAAAACTCTTTTTGAAGCGCTTGGATTTCTTTAATGGACGCTTTTAAGCCTTTCTCACTTCTAGCCATCCCACATTCATCCCACATAATTTTACCTAAACGCTTGTGGAAATAATCCACTGGCTTAGAACCTTTGATGTTCATCAAGGTATCTAAACGATCGCGAACAGCTTTTTCGGCTTTTACAAAATCTTCAGAATCCGTCGACATAGACGGCGTACGAATCTCAGCAGCTAAATAAGCACCGATCGTATATGGAATCACGAAATAACCATCCGCTAAACCTTGCATCAATGCCGAAGCTCCTAAACGGTTAGCGCCATGATCCGAGAAATTAGCTTCTCCTAACGCGTATAAACCTGGAACTGTTGTCATTAAATTATAATCGACCCAAAGTCCACCCATGGTATAGTGAACGGCTGGATAGATACGCATCGGAACTGCATATGGATCTTCTCCAGTGATTTGTTTGTACATGTCAAACAAGTTGCCATATTTCTCTTTTACAACCGCTTTTCCCATAGATTGAATTTCTTCGTCCGTTGGGTTATGCATGTTGTGTACGTTGGCTTCCCCTTTTCCATATCGGATGATGGCTGCCGCATAATCTAAGTAAACAGCCATTTTAGACGAACCTACTCCAAAACCCGCATCGCAACGTTCTTTTGCAGCTCTCGATGCAATGTCACGTGGCACAAGGTTACCGAACGCAGGATATCGGCGTTCTAAGTAATAATCTCTTTCATCCTCCGGTATTTCATTAGCCTTGCGAGTATCGTTTTCTTTTTTGGGAACCCATATACGGCCATCATTACGCAATGATTCCGACATTAAGGTCAGTTTCGACTGATGATCGCCAGAAACGGGAATGCAGGTAGGGTGAATTTGTGTGTAGCAAGGATTCGCAAAGAATGCTCCTTTTTTATGTGCTTTCCATGCCGCGGTCACGTTAGACCCCATGGCATTGGTCGACAAATAAAACACGTTGCCATATCCACCGGTACATAGTAAAACGGCATGTCCAAAATGTCTTTCTAATGCTCCGCTGACAGAATCACGAGCGATAATGCCGCGGGCTTTCCCGTCGATGGTCACTACGTCCTGCATTTCGTGGCGCGTATATAATTTTACATTACCCATTCCTACTTGGCGCTGCAAAGCTGAATAAGCACCTAATAATAATTGTTGGCCCGTCTGCCCTGCCGCATAAAACGTTCTTTGAACTTGGGTACCCCCGAAGGAACGGTTGGAAAGTAACCCACCATATTCACGCGCAAAAGGAACACCCTGAGCTACACATTGGTCTATGATGCTCCCAGAAACTTCGGCTAAGCGATGCACATTTGCTTCACGAGATCTATAATCACCCCCTTTGATCGTATCGTAAAACAGTCGGTATACCGAATCTCCATCGTTTTGATAGTTTTTAGCTGCATTGATACCTCCTTGTGCGGCGATTGAATGCGCACGTCGAGGAGAATCTTGAAAGCAAAATACTTTTACTTTATATCCTAATTCAGCTAAAGAAGCGGCAGCTGATGCACCTGCTAGGCCAGAACCAATAACAATAATTTCCAGGTTACGCTTGTTGGACGGATTGACCAAAGGAACACTCGATTTGAACTTGGTCCATTTCTCGGCTAAATTTCCATTAGGGATTTTGGCGTCTATTTTTGTCATAATTTCTTATCGGCTGATATTAATGAATCAAATGAAAATAAAATGCAATGGGCATGGAAGCAAAAGTGGCAGAAATAACGACTGCATAAATAGCTCCAATACTTTTTATGGTAGGTGAATATTTCGGATGATTCCAACCTAGGGATTGAAATGCACTTTGAAATCCGTGTAACAAGTGATAGCCCAAAGAGATGCAACCTAAAACATAGACGATAACCACAATAGGACTTTCAAAAACGATTTGCATTTCATTATATAGGGTATGCGCTTCCGTCAAGTCGTTCGTAAGGCGAGAAAAATACCAAAAATGTTTTAAGTGGATGATTAAAAAAAGTAACAATAGCGTGCCCAATAAACCCATAGATCTTGAATACCATTTGCTATTGGCCGCGCCGTCAACTACCGCGTATGCGACAGGTCGTTTCTTTTTATTGTCAAGCCATAAACGTAAACCATCCAAGATATGAAGAAGTAAACCGGCAAATAATACAATTTCCATAGCTCGGATAATGGGATTGGTTCCCATGAATTCAGCCCCTTCG
Organism: Spirosoma fluviale; assembly: GCA_945866095.1. Classification (GTDB taxonomy): domain Bacteria; phylum Bacteroidota; class Bacteroidia; order Cytophagales; family Spirosomataceae; genus Aquirufa; species Aquirufa fluvialis_A. The sequence goes on along the minus strand of CAMBGA010000131.1, from coordinate 352 downwards.
TTGAATGCCACTCCGCCATCATTTAAAAAGATGGTGGCATTAAGTCCGCAATGCACGATAAGGAAGCTGATCAAAAATAGGCCTGTGATGGCCATCAGGAGCTTTTTCCCGAGAGATGAATTAAGAGATTTTGTTAACCAAGCCATAAATAAATGTATTTGTTAAAATTAAAATTACTCAAGCGTTTTGTTTTTTTAATTAAGCGAATGAATTTTAGCTATCAAAAATACGACTCAAACGCGGGTTCTTCAAATTAATCGATTAAAAAATCCATTTTTTTTAAATAATTGGATTTGCCTTATTAACTTTCCTATTCACAAATAGGTTTTATGTCAGCAAGAAAAATTGCTTA
>CAMBGA010000130.1 GCA_945866095.1 Spirosoma fluviale | reverse complement strand
TTTCAAAAGGTGAAGAACTTAGGTGTAAAAATCGTATTTTCAACTTTTTAATGGCATTTGGCACCCCAAGAAAACCCGGTCGTTTCCCAACTAAAATCCTATCATCGCCTCTTTTATAGAAATGAGGTTATAAAAGGGCTTTTATTCAGCCTTTTGTCCATTGCCTGTCTCGGGTCAATCTTTATTTTAATCGAATATTTTGCTTGGCTTTCATCCCCGCTTCGAGGAATACTGTACTATCTTTTTTTAAGTGCGTCGGTTGTTTTACTAGTGAGCAATTGTTTTACGCCTATAGTTAAATGGACTAAGAAAATCAGTCCTACTGATTTAGAGTTTATGGCTAAAAAACTCGGAAAGTTTTTTGACAAGCCCCATCAGGATGAATTGATTAATATACTGCAGCTGCAAAGCGACGGTATATATAAAGTGAATTCCCCTTTGCTTGAGGCGGCGATTTCACAAAAAGTACGTCAATTATCTAGCTATAAATTTGTTGATTTTATTGATCATACAAGTCACCGCAAAACACTTTATGGGCTCATTCTTTTACTCGCGCTATTGATATTCTTCGATTACCTTAATCCTCAATATATTCGTAAACCGACCTTAAGGATCGTCAACTATACTTTTCAATATCCCAAAACTTTGCCATTTCAGTTTTTGATTTTAAACAAAAGCCTAGAGGTGGTCGCGGGGGAGGCTTTCACGATTCAAGTCCAACTCATTGGCAAAAATTTACCTTCTGATGTTTATTTCGTCAGCCAAGGAAGCCGAATGAAGATGGATAAAGAGCTTGAATCAAATGTATTTAGTTTGACCCTACCGCCCATCGGGAGTCCTCAAATGTTTCAATTTGAAGCAGCAGATAATTTTTCTGAGCCACAAACCATTCAGATTATTCACCGACCCGGCATAGAAAAGACCACTATAACCATTGAATTTCCTGCCTATATCCATAGACCCACTGAAAAATTAAGCCAATTACTTCCTTTGCAAATTCCGGAGGGCTCTAAGGTTCGTTGGGATATGTCAACTATTGATGTAAAAAAGGCCAGTATTTTACTAGGCCAAAAACCTCCTAAAATCGACTTCAAGAAAAACATGTTATTTGCAAATTATGAATTTTCAACACAGTTTTTCGAAAACTCAAGTTATCAAATACACTTGTCTAATGAACACTTTGAAAGCCAAAAAACATCAGTTTTTCGCATTGATGTAATTAAAGACCAGTATCCAAAGGTCGAATCCCAAGTCATTGAGGATACTTTATATTATCGATTTTTGATTTTTAAGGGACTGGCAAATGACGATTATGGGCTTAATCAAGTGGCTTTAAAATATCAAATCAGAGGGGATAAAGAAGCAAATTGGGAATCACAATTTGTTCGAAATCTAGTTGTACCAACGGGCAAAAGAGAGGTTGATTTTGGATTTTTAGTTGGCCTAGATTCTCTAAAATTACGCCCAGGAGCACAATTGCGATATTATTTTGAAGTGACTGATCATGATGGAATTCATGGTCCTAAAAAAACGAAAACCCAGCAGCAAATTTGGGAATTTCCTGAATCAAAGCAATTAGCAAAAAAATCAGACGATCGTTTTTTGGAATTAGAAAAGAATATATCGTCAAGCATTCAGAAGGCTCAAGAAATAAAGAAGGAATTGACCGATGCGATGAATCGGCTTAAATTAGGGAAAGACCTAAATAATAAAATGCTTGAAGAGGTTTTCGCGAAGGAAAAAGAATTGAAAAAGGCCTTAGATGCTTTGAAGGACCAACAACAAAAGTGGATGGGTCAGCAATTTAGTTTTCAAAAGCCGACTGATCTTTGGATTCAAAAAATGGAGAATCTGCAAAAGCTCATTGACCAAATTCAAACGTCCGATTTAAATAAAGGGACGGACGATTTGTTCAAAAACTTGCAAAAAGAATTGCCTAGTAATTGGCAGAAAAATTTAGAACAAAAACAATCGCTAAATAAAAATAGAGAAAAAGAATTACAAAGATTGGAGCAGTTTTATAAAGACTTGAGAATCGATAAAATGATGGAGGAATCTATTCAGGATTTAAATGAACTCAGTCAAAAACAAAGTAAGTTGGCCGAGGATCCTTCCGTAAATCAAGCGGGGCAAAAGGAAATTCATCAAGAATTTAAGAAGCAAGAGAAGACGATTGACAACCTTGAAAAAGAAATGAATTTGGATTCCAAAGAATTTGATTCATTGGAAGAAGAGATCGAAAAGTCGATGGATAATGCGGAGGAATCATTGGAGAACAAATCCACCAATAAAGCTAAATCAGCTCAGAAAAAATCAGCCGAAGGGCTTAAAAAATTAGCCAAAAAATTGGAGGATAAACGGACGAGCGAGGAGAGTAATGCGCTCGATTTGGAGGTAAACCAATTAAGGCTTTTATTAGATAATTTGTTGCAAATTTCTTTTGAACAAGAACGTATCATGTTGGATTTTCGTCGTTTACGGGAAGGAAGCCCAGCCTTGAAGTCGGCCTCACAGAGGCAAAATAAGATCGCTGAAACAGCTTTTATTTTGGAGGATAGTTTGATTAGTTTGGGTAAAAAAGTAATGCCATTGTCTCAATTGATCACGAGGGAAACGACTGAAATGCACAACCGATTGAATGAGGCAGCTAATATGATGAAAGAACGCAAATGGTCTTTAGTTCAAGCTAGGCAACAACAATCAATGGCTTCAATCAATAAACTGGCTGTGATGCTATCCGATTTATTGCAGCAAATGCAAAACCAACAAATGCAGATGAAACCTGGTAAAAAAGGGAAAGGGAAACAAAAACCTCAGGGTTCATGGGGGGCACGTCAACAAAAATTAAATCAGAAAGCCAGAGAAAGTAGAGGCGATAAACAGGGCCCCATAAGTGAAGATATGATTAAAATAGCCCAAGAACAGGCTAGGCTCCGACAAGAATTAGAAGAAAAATTGCAAGATATTCAAGGCAGACCCGGCTCAGATAATTTGGAGAAAAGCTTAAAGGACCTCATTAAAAACATGGAGAAAAATGAGACTGATTTTGTTAATAAACGCCTTAATCAAGAATTACAAAACAGACAAGATCTCATGTTGCCTATTTTATTGGAATCTGAAAAGGCTTTGAAAGAGCAGGGCGAAGATCCCAAAAAAGAATCAAAAAATGCGCTCGAAAAATTTAGAGAAAGTCCGCCACCTAATTTGTTGCCGTACCTGAAGAAATTAGAGGAAAATAGATCTTTGTATCAGCGAAAGCCAGTGGATTTAACGCCAAGCTACCAGGAAAAAGTGCTCCGCTATTTAGATCAATTTAAGTAGTTATTTTCTTTTTGTAAATAGGAACCGTACTACAAGGCTCGCCAAAAAATAAACTTTTTACGATGGGCTGCAATAACGTTGTAAGTCTTACATAGGCATCTGTTGGCACTGATTCTTTTGAACAACCCTTAACAACCACCCGGCCATCCTTGTAGCTATCTAAATTTAATGCCAATAAGGATTTTGCAAATAATTCTTTTTCTAAATCTTCTAAATTTCCATAGACTATGCTGGAGGCAAAGGGGCTCATTTGTGTACTTACTAACATGAAAGCCCAAATGGGGATGATGGCATCACTTGAACAAGAAATGGCCACATGTTTTCCTTGATATTGATACCAGGCGTGATCCCCTAGAAAAGCTCTAAAGTCTTTCTCTTTGAGCACCAAATCCATAAATAATAGCGGCTTGATGTCGAAAAATATACGTTCACCAGGAATTCGAATGGTTTCTAAATCCAATTGAATCAATCCGCTTTGTGCTACTTTATTTTCAATCGTGTTCTCCATTAGATATATTTTTTTTGTGGCTTTTGTCCCATATACTCCTTTAAATAATCGGGTTCTATGGTAACTATATTTTCAAATTTTTTGTTCAAATAAGCCTCATAGGCTAATTGACCCATGTGAATCGCCTCAGGAGAGGTGTTTTCTAAATTAAATGTAAATGAGGGATTGGGAAATGAATCCATGAATTTTTGTGCACCATGCCCGAAGATTAACGCGTTTTTTTCTTGGTATGCAGCGAATGACAACTCATCTAAGATTAATGCATTTGCGGGCTCAAGCTCTTGTAAATCGTGGGTATAGATTGCCGTGTAAACTTCCATCCTCCTGGCATCCATGACGGGAATTAATATTTGATGCTCTGTTGAATCAGCATGTCTGGCCGCCAGTATTTTTAACGTAGGCACAGCGATTAGTGGTTTATCAAGTCCAAAGCAAAGGCCCTTTGCCGTCGCTAAGCCAATTCTTAAGCCAGTGTAGGATCCCGGGCCGATTGAAATAGCTATCCCAACTAGCGCGCCAAGTTTAGTAGCTGCTTTTTTTACAACTTCTTCTATCAGCAAAGTTAGCTTTTTCGCATGTGCACCTTCTTCCTCACTTTGCGACGCGGCGATTAATCTGCCTTGGTCATGCAGTGCTACGGAACATTTTTGAGAAGAAGTTTCAATACTTAAAATGAGACTCATTTATTTTTTTTGGCTAAGATTTCTTCAAATTTTTGAGGTTGATTGAATAAATTCAAACTTTCTAAAATAACAGGATCTTTTGAAAAAGACCATTGATTTACCCCTTTTTGTAAATAATAATGTAGGATTATTTCTTGCTCAATCAACGAAATAATTTCTTGTTTATGGGCTAAAAGTTCTTTGGTTGTAGACGAGCTCCACTCTGATTTCAAGGCCGACATACTAGTTTCTAAGCCTGCATAAGCTTGGTCTTTTTTAGCCAGGTCTATAGCAATTCGTACTTGCTTTTCCACCGGACTTTCGTAAGTAAATTTTTGATTTTTAAGCCAATTTTGAAAGTCATTCATATCGTTTTCTGAAAAAACGAAGGATTCAGCACTGGCAATTTTAGGGTGATTTTTTTGATAATGACAGGCATATAAAAAAATCATATACTGTTTCATGAGGGCTTGTGTAAAACTTGAAGACATGAGGTCCTTGCCTATCAGGATATCTGGGAGAATTCCTCCTCCGTCGACAACTGCCCTTCCATTTTGCGTTTTAAAAGTTTTAATGGACGAGTCTTTATAAGCAATGGCTTGGCCTTCCGAATTTTTATGTTGGTAGTCAATCGCCTGAATGCAACGTCCACTTGGGATGTAATATTTAGCAGTCGTGATTTTCATTTTTGTCCGATAGGGAAGATCTCTGGTCACTTGGACTAAGCCCTTTCCGTAACTTTTTTTACCAATCAACACCGCGCGGTCGTAATCTTGCATAACGCCAGCGACAATCTCAGCCGCGGAGGCCGAATGGCCATTAATTAATATGATGAGCGGAATATCTGAATCAAAACTAGTATTCAACGCCGTATATGTTTTATTCCATTCCTCTACTTTTCCTCTGGTTTCAACAATCTTGGTTTCTTTGGCTAAAAATAAATTACAAATGTCAACCGCCTGTGTCAGTAAACCACCTGGGTTTTCACGGAGATCTAAAATTAATTTTTGCATCCCCGCTTGTTTCAAAGTTGACAATGCGGACTTTAGTTCTTTAGTAGCCGAAGCATTAAATTCCTCTAACGAAATATACCCGACACCTGGCCTAATGATGCCAGAATAAATGACATTATTAATTTGAACAGTCTCTCGCTTTAAATGAATGGTCTTAGGCGCGCTTTCGTCGTTTTTCAAAATGGAAATATCTAAGGAAGTGCCAGCCTGTCCTTTTAATAGTTTAGAAGGTTCAGCCTCAGGAGTATCCGATATTTTAATGCCATTGACAGAGATCAATTGGTCCCCAATGCCCAATCCGGCTTTAGAAGCAGGACTATTTTCATCCACATAGGCAACTCGGTATTCGTTATTAATCTCAGCTAAAACGATTCCAATTCCTTGGTATTTTCCTGTGGTCATCGTCATGAAATCCTCCAATTCATCTTCAGGATAATAAACGGTATACGGATCAAAACTTTTCAAAAGCGCATCTATAGAGGTTTTGACAGCCAGATTTGGATTTACGTCATCCACATAAAATTTATTTAATTCCTTGAATACAGACGCGTATAAATCTAGATTTTTGGCAATGTCAAATAGACGCTCGCCGGGTCTACTAAAAGAAAACCCAATCAAGCCAACGAATGCGATCAATCCAACGAAAGCTATTCTGAGATATTTTTGCTTAAACTTCATTTTTTAGATTTTCATTTTTTGTAAATGCAGTAAAAATTTGATGCATTTTTTTTTGAATTAATTCAAACGATTCTATATCAGTGCCAATATAAATAAATCCCATTATATCAGGTAATTTATTGTAGGCTAATCCTTGAAA
>CAMBGA010000129.1 GCA_945866095.1 Spirosoma fluviale | reverse complement strand
CTTGCTGTTGAGCCATCGCTCCAAACATTCCTGCCATCAAAGTGGCCATTAACATCATTTTTTTCATATTGAATTTATTTTTATGTTTATTTTATTTTAAATCGTATTCCTGAATAAATCATTCGGCCGACAATAGGCCCCCAAACCATCGTTGCATCAAAATAACGACTAAACGGATCTGCCGCATTCATCAAAGGATTTGTTTGTGTAAAATTACTTAGATTTTCTCCACCAACGTAGCACTCCCATTTTTTAAATTGCCTTGTCACCTGTGCATAGATCGTTGAAAAAGCCGGAGCCATTTTCGCGGGTGAATTCGGCTCATGCGCATGTCCGGCAGTTGCATTGGGAATACGCCTTTCTCCATTCCACTGCCAAGTTAAATCAAATTTCCATTTTGACAAAGCAGTCTCATAACCCATATTCAATAAAACTCGTTCCTTATTGACAAAGGGTTTCGCTAAACGATTTAATCTACCTTTTAAACTAATGTAGTCCGATTGCACATCTTGCCAGCGGTAGGCTGCTTTAAGCTCAAAACGCTTAAATGGACTATAATTAAATTCCAATTGTACGCTATTTGCAAAAGACACTCCCGGACTTGAATACATACGAATCAGACCAGAAACATCCATATCGACCAACCATTGTTGCTCAAAATCAGTTCGATATGCGTCAAAAACAAAATTTGCTTTTCTTGTGCCTAGCATCAAATTTTTAGTCAATGACAAACCGTAGTTCCAAGATTTCTCGAGGGGACTTAAATTACCCATCAATTGGATTCTTCGTCCATTAGCTAAAAAACCCATATTTTCGGCAATCGGATTGACGCGACGCCAACCTTTTCCTGCAGACAATCTAAAAATCCAATCGGGTGAAACATCCCATTTAAGGTGCATCCTAGGTGTCCATTGGGTACCTAATTGATTATGAAAATCGACTCTTTGGCCCACAACTAACAACAATACATTGGGAACCGTTAAGGCATATTCTCCAAAAAATCCGGGAACCATTTCAGTACGCGCATAAGCTGAATCGATGTACGATTCTTGATAAGAATCATATAAAAAGCTTGCGCCAGTTTTCCAGCCATGGTTTGTGTTGCCGATGATGGACTGATAAATCAAGTTTCCATACATGCTTTGCTCCCGACCACGGTAATTTTTATAAGCAAAATAAGAATCGTTATCATGTTGGTTTGCGTTCAAAATTAAACCAAGACCCTTCCAAGGCTTCGATTGGAATAGTCGGGCTATTTTAGAAAAAGCTTCCCAACGAGAAGTCTTGCTTCCAAAACCATACACTAAATAGCGGTTGGAAGATAAATCCTCAAAATTCATTTGCCCAGCCACCCTGTTTTCAAGCAAATAACTGGCCCCCCACTGAACAATCCATTGATCTGTCGCATACTTCCAGCGATTTAAAACATTGGCAAACGTAAAAAGTGGCTGATCCATAAAGCCATCTTGATTCCCATCGGTCCTAGCCGCTTGCTGAGAAAAATGGGTAAAAACACCCATAGAAAGCCTATCATTAAATTTATGTGCCGCTTGTTGGTTTATTTCATAGCGACCCTGAGAATTCACATAGGTATTTAAAAAATAGGCCTCAGAAGTATCAGGTTTGGCTAACTCAATATTGATTCCTCCCGTCATGGACTCATAGCCATTGGCCACCGAACTAACCCCTTTACTTAAATCAATGGATTTTATCCAAGTTCCAGGTAAATAACTTAGGCCATAGGTAGATTTCAAACCTCGAATGGATGGCATATTTTCAAGGTTGGTCTGCACATAATTTCCTGACAAACCCAATAATTGGATTTGCTTAGCCCCAGTTACCCCATCCGTAAAGTTGACCGATACACTCGCATTCGTCTCAAAACTTTCAGATAAATTGCAGCATGCCGCTTTTGCCAAAGTCTTCATCGTCAATACCTCCCTTTGAAGTAAAGACATGTTGTCTTGTTGGCCCGGATTAGCCAATACCCGAACTTCGTATAGTTCATTGGTTTTTGCCCACAAATGAATGTGCTGAAAGGCGGACTTTTCAACCCAAACAGAATCGGTTTGAAATCCAACGAAAGAAGTAACAAGCCAACCGGGAAATTTACCTGCTGACATTTTAAACATGCCACCTGCAGTTGTAAGCACAGCAGCGCGAGTAGGTTTATAAACGACAGAGGCGCCAATAAGGTCTTCCATGTTTCCAGCGGAATCCAAACTCATCACACGCCCGGTGATTTCTTGGCCCCATAATCCAAAGGGCGCTAGTAATAAAAGATAAATAATTATTTTTTTGTACATCGTTATTTAATTTATGTGAGTGAATAATGACTCAATAAATCAAATTAGATATGCTTGCAGGCTCGCTAGACGCGTGCTTAAGGGAGGAGGTGAATGATTTGAATAATAAAAGTTTAATTTTTCAAAGGTTCCTAGTTCAATCAATTTCAACAAAGAAAAAGAGGATGTGGGTAAAACGGCACCAGCTAAATCATGCTTTTGAATTTTATTACCGGTCTGATCAAAATTAAATTTTAATGCATATTGATCATAAGAACAACATTTGGCCCGGCTGAATGTAGACGTCTTTGCCTGATTAAAATTGGGTTTAGTATTCTTTGAACAACACGAAATTGCCTTGTCCAGGGAATACTTTTTAATGCCCGTAAAAAGACAAGTCGATTGAGTGAATGAAATACCTAAATTCCCAACGAAGAAGTAGGTCGCTAAATAAACCAATAAGAAGCGCTTGATAGCTAATTTCATCTCAAAAAATAATGGCACAAATTTACAAAATTTCTAGATATTCTATTGAATTGATGAAATTTATGTGCTTTTGGTTTAAATTATTTAATTTGCATCAATTATTTAATATGCGTCCTCCATTTAGGTTAATCCTACTGTTATTTATTTCCTTTATTGGAGGCCCTTCAGCTTTCTCTCAAAATTCTACCTACCGATATGTGGTGCTGTTTAAAGATAAAAATAACAGCCCTTTTTCAATCAATAAACCGGAAGTGTTTCTAAGTTCCAAGTCTGTAGAACGTAGAAAAAAAATGAATATTGCCCTACAAACGCAAGATTTGCCGGTTAACCCAAGCTATTTAGACCAATTGAAATCCACAGGGGCAACCGTCATTTTTCCTTTGAAATGGATTAATGGAGCATTGATTTCACAAAAACCGAGCGACCTTTCCAAAGTGTTAAAACTGGAAAATGTGAAAGGTCTTTATTGGAATTTTCCGGCGGATTCGAGTGCCAACAATCAAATTAAAAGCAATGGGATTACAGGAACTAAATTATCAAACGCAGATCCAGATTATGGTAGTTCGCTGACGCAGGTGTCCCAACTAGGAATCGACATCATGCATGCAAAAGGTTTTCATGGAGAAAATACCCTAATTACTTTGTTGGACAATGGCTTTTTAAATGCGAATCAAGTCCCTTACTTGCAGGCCATTTTTACCGAAAAAAGAGTGATTGGCACGCTCACCACAACCCCCAGTTTAAAATCGGTCTATGTGGGAGGTTCCCATGGAACGAATGTCCTTAGCACCATTGCCGGTCAATCCCCAGGAAAATTATTTGGAACAGCCTATTTAGCCAATTTTGCCATGGCGCAAACCGAGGAAGATGGTTCAGAATTAATCGTCGAAGAAGCAAATTGGCTCAGAGGCGCTGAATGGGCAGATAGCTTAGGAACCGATGTATTAAGTTCATCTTTGGGCTATTCCGAATTTGACAACTTAAAACATAACCATACCTATGCAGATATGAATGGACGAACGACTTTGGTTTCAAAAGCCGCTGTCTGGGCATCACAAAAAGGGATTATTTGCACCATCAGCGCTGGAAACGAAGGAACAAATACATGGAAATACATTTCGGCACCGGCGGATGCAGATTCAATTTTAGCTATTGGAGCCGTAGACAGATCTGGTTTAAAAGCTAGCTTTAGCTCATTAGGACCTAGTTTCGATAAAAGAATAAAACCTGATGTTTCTTCTATGGGACTAGGGACTGTGGTTGGCACAACGAGTGGGACGATTGCCACATCCAATGGAACCTCATTTTCGGCACCACTCATGGCCGGATTTGCAGCTGGTATGGTCCAAGCTAATCCTCGAAATAGTTCTTGGCAAATCATGGACGCCATCCGAAAATCAGGCAATCAAGCGTCTAAACCAGATAATTTATTGGGATACGGAATCCCGAATTTTTTAAAGGCCACCACCATTTTAAATCCGATATTAGGCGTTGAACCCATCCATGAACTTGCGGTCCGAATTTATCCTAATCCTGTTAAAATAGGGGAAAAAATCAACATAGATTTACCTGAAGAAATGGTAATAAAACTTGAGATTTTTAATGCACAAGGGATCATTTTAAATACACTAAACTTAAAACAAATACATGAAGAAATATTTCTTCCGCCACTCAGCTCGGGCAAGTATTATTTTAGGTTTACGGGGGCAAATACCTCCCAAACTATCCCTATGCTTTATAATTTTTAGTTCGCAAATTTCTTTTGCGATTACAACATCGCCGCTCCAAAAACACCAGCGCTATCCCCTAATTTCGGTTTAACGATGGGGGTCAATACTTCACCTGAGTTGAAAATGTATTTTTTAATTCGCTCATAGCCTTCGCTATACAACAAATCGATGTTTCCAACTCCCCCACCGATCACAATCACATCGGGATCAATGACATTAATGATCGTAGAAATCGCTTTGCCGTAATATTCAAATAATCGCTCCATGGTGACTGTCGCATTTGAATCGGAACCCGTTATATAGGCTTGAACGATATCCTTTAATCTCTTTTTCTCACCCGTTTGTCTTTCATAAAACAATTCTAAGGATGGACCAGCTATGACTTTCTCTACGCATCCAGCCTTTCCGCAATAACAAGGCTCACCCCCTTCTTCCAAAATATTATGCCCCCATTCGCCACCAATTCCATGAAGCCCATTAATCACCTTTCCGTTCACCACTAAACCACCGCCAACACCAGTGCCTAAAATAACACCAAATACCACTTGGGCCTCTTTGTTTATATCTTGAACCGCACCTAAAAGTGCTTCTGCTAACGCAAAGCAATTGGCATCATTGGCCAACACAACTTCACAATCAACCACTTTGGCTAAATCGGCGGCCATAGGTTTGCCGTTCATGCTTGTCGTATTGCAATTTTTCATGGTCTGAGAAGCAGGATCCAAAACTCCTGGAGTGGCAAAACCTAAGCGCGTAGGCCTAAATCCTACTTTTTGACTGACTGAATCAATTAATCTACCGACTTGAGCAATGATATGATCATATCCCTTAATTGATTCTGTATCAATACGTTCGCGTAAAATAACTTGGGTCGGATCATGTTGATCTAAAATAGCACATTCAATTTTCGTTCCTCCTAAATCTATCCCCCAATTATATATTTTTTCCATAGGTTTATCGACGATTATCGTCATTTTCAAAAATACTAAAATAACTTAAATATCTACTTGACGCAATTTCACCATCCTTAACAGCTTGTTGGACCACGCAATGTGGTTCATGCAAATGTAAACAATTATTAAATTTACACTGTCCCAAAAGCGCACGCATCTCAGGAAAATAATGGGCCAATTCTTCTTTTTCTATTTCCATAACCCCAAATTCATTAATTCCTGGGCTATCGATCAAATAGGTATCCGGCCCTAGTTCCCACATAGTCGAATACGTAGTGGTATGAACCCCTTTTTGAGCAAAATCAGAAATTTCTTTGGTTTTAATATGTAAGGTAGGTGCGACGATATTTAAAAGACTTGATTTACCAACGCCTGAATGACCAGCCATTAAAGACACCTTGCCTTCGAACATTTCTTTAAATTCCGAAATGCCTTGATTCAATGGGATTGAGGTGAATAAAACCCCATAACCTAATTCTTGATATAAACCTGCCCACTCAAAAACTTGATCTTTTTCTTCCTCGTTTATTAAGTCCATTTTATTGAAAACGATTGTGACTGGAATTCGAAATGCTTCAGCGGTCACTAAAAAACGATCTAAAAATCCCAAGGATGTTTTGGGAAATTTATAGGTAAATATGAAAATAGCTTGATCTACATTCGCCGCTAATAATTGGCCATGGCTAGTCTTATGAACAGATTTTCGAATAATATAATTTTGCCTCGGCGAAATTTCTTCAATGACCACCGTTTGGTTGGCCTCATCCTCCATCGAGAAAAGTACCTTGTCTCCCACGGTAATTGGGTTAGAGGTTTTAGGGCCATTCAACTTAAACTTCCCTTTTAATCTGGCTCGATATACCTTTCCCGATTCGGCACGAACTTCATACCAAGAGCCTGTTGAACGCATGATGAGACCTTTATTCAGCATATTTTTGGCCTAAATTTTTTCGTACATAGTTCATGATACATGC
>CAMBGA010000128.1 GCA_945866095.1 Spirosoma fluviale | reverse complement strand
AACGATACCAAAGTAATCGCCTGGAAGTGGATGACCTTCATTTGTTCCACCCTCAAAGTGTGAACCATCTCCCATGACAAACATGAAAATAGCAATGGAAATAACAAATAAAATAATCAAAATTAAACCTGCAGAAATACCGCCAGATTTTTTTTCAGTTGCAGCTGGCTTAGCAGCTGGCTTTGGTTGTTGTGTACTCATTAGTTTGGTAAATTTGGGGTTAAAAAATTAATAGTTTACATAACACTTTCAAAAAACACAAGTCACGTAGTTTTCATAGTTCTCGATTCCTTGATATTTTCAGTAAAAGCAAAAGTAATGTAATTCTATTTTAATTTTGACATGGTTTAGGTTATATTAAGATGATTTTTTTTTCATGCCCATAATGCCTATTGTACTATCTTAATATTTTCCCTTAAATAGCATCAATAATAGGGTACTTTTTCGAGATTAAGAATTTGAAAAAAAATTAAAAAAAAATTAAAAAAACCTAAATTTGATAGAAATTATAGTTCAATTATTAATTTAGACCTCAATTTAGTCAACACATGGATTCTCCTTTTTACAAAAAAAGCCCAAAAGCATCTTCTAGAAAAAGTGATAGCTCCTCCCTGAAAGAAGCGATTGAATCTCTGCTTAAAATTTATAAACTTCAAGGAAAATTTGACGAGACCTATGTGTCGGCCAACTGGGAGCTGATAATGGGCAAGCCGATCGCAGCTAGAACACAAAAAGTGTATGTCACTAATCACAAACTATTTCTTCAAATCGATTCCGCCCCACTCAAAAAAGAATTGATGATGGCCAAACAAAAAATGATTGAATTAATCAATAAATCAGCTGACAACGAGGTAGTTAAGGAAGTGATTTTTCTTTAATGAAATCATTTGAATCATCGATCTTCAAATCAATAAAATGAAAATGGGGAATTTCAGCGGCTAGAAACTGGATATCTTGTTCATTAATTCCTTTAGAACTGCCATCATTCACTAAATAAACTGCAATCGGGAGTTCTTTCGGTAACATTTTGACCAATTGCCAATAGTAATGCACCATGGCCCGTGCCCAATGTAGGTGCGGATTGTAAAAAGGATGACCTTTCAGACTGATTTTTTTTTGTAAAAAATGAAATTTAGGCCTTGGGTATGAAAAAAAAACGTAGATATTTACCAAATAAATAAAATGTATGGTAATTCCCCCATTATTAACTTCTGGCGACCTAGTTTCTGTTTTATCACCGGCATCACATACCAATTCAAATGCCTGGGAAAATGGAATTGCATTGCTCGAAAAATGGGGATTACGTGTCGCTCGAGGGGAGCATTATTTATCCCAACATTTTGGTTTTGGAGGTACCGATGCAGAACGCTTAAGCGACTTACAAAAAGTACTAGATAATCCAGAAATCAAAGCCATTTTCCCAATCAGAGGAGGTTATGGTTCTAGCCGATTATTAGACGATTTAGATTTTTCCCAATTTATCCAAAATCCCAAATGGATTGTGGGCTTTTCAGATATTACCGCATTATTGTTGCACATTGATTCATTAGGTATTGCCGGAATTCATGGCCCCATGCCTAATAATTTTTGCCAAAAAGGAGGAGAATTTTCCCTAGAGGCATTGAACGGATTGCTGTTTAATGGACACGCCAACTACACATGTAAACCACATCCCGCCAATATCTTAGGCGAGGTTCATGGGGAATTAATTGGCGGAAATCTATCCTTATTAACGCATTTAATAGGCACGCCGTCCTTTATTAAACCCCATGGAAAAATTTTAGTGATCGAGGAAATTGGCGAAAGATTGTATCATGTGGACCGGATGTTGGTCCAATTAAAACGATCAGGGTATTTTGAAGGACTTGTCGGAATGATCATCGGCGGATTTACTGATTGCAATGAAGCTCCCTTAACCATCGGCAAATCTGCTCAGGAATTAATTTTAGAAAATACCAAAGATTATCAATTCCCCATCGCCTTTGAATTTCCATTAGGCCATGTTCCGGCAAACCATCCGGTGGTTTTTGGGGTGAAGGCCAACTTACTGATAAGTTCTGAAAAAGTCCAACTAACTGTTCAGCTATAAGATTCATTTGGTGTAATAAGGACTAGATTTGAGTCAATCAATTCGCCACGATGCTCGCAAAAACATTTGGAAGCTCTGTTTTTGGAGTATCCGCTTCTTTAATAACCATTGAAACCAATGTCGGCCAAGGCACCAAATGCTTTTTAGTGGGCCTCCCCGATTCAACCATCAAAGAATCCATCCTTCGAGTAGAATCCTCCTTAAAACAATTGGGATTCTTTTTCCCGCGGAGAAAAGTGGTTATCAATTTGGCCCCAGCCGATATTCGAAAAGAGGGATCGGCGTACGATTTACCCATTGCACTTTCGATTTTACATGCCTCTGAACAAATTAGTTTTCCTGATTTAGATCGCTACGTAATCATGGGTGAATTAGGGTTAAATGGTGATTTAAGGCCGATAAAAGGGGCATTGCCGATGGTTTTAGAAGCGAAAAAACAGGGTATTTTTAAAATCATTTTACCCAAACAAAATGCCAACGAGGCCGCCATTGTTACCGAGGTGGAAGTTTTTGGGATGGAAACGCTACAAGAGACCGTCCAGTTTTTACGGGGAAAAACGATACATCATAAAACATTGATCAATGTAGATGAATTGTTTACGCATCAAACCCACGATTTTGAGCTCGATTTTTCCAATGTTCAAGGTCAGGCACACGCGAAAAGGGCCATGGAAATTGCCGCTGCAGGCGCACACAACCTCATTATGATAGGTCCACCGGGTGCGGGCAAAACAATGTTAGCCAAAAGAATTTCGAGCATTTTACCCCCTATGACGCTCCAAGAAGCACTTGAAACGACTAAAATACATTCCGTAGCTGGGAAATTAAGTGATAAAAAAGCACTCATTGCGATTAGGCCATTCCGTTCGCCGCACCATTCTATTTCATCCGTAGCCCTTATTGGCGGGGGATCCATTCCCCAACCCGGGGAAATTTCATTAGCGCATCATGGGGTTCTTTTTTTAGACGAGCTCCCCGAATTTTCAAGACATGTGTTAGAGGTGTTGCGCCAACCGCTTGAAGATCGAAGCATTCATATATCTAGGGCAAGGTGGGTGGTCGAATTTCCTGCCAACTTCATGTTGATAGCGAGCATGAATCCTTGTCCCTGTGGGTTTTACAATCATCCCATCAAGACTTGCACATGTGGTTCTGAAAATGTTCGTAAATATTTAAATAAAATCTCTGGCCCTTTGTTAGACCGAATCGACATGCATGTAGAAATTACCCCTATTTATTATGAAGAAATGACTTCAGAAAAGCCAACGGAAAGTAGTGAAACGATCCGACAAAGAGTCATAAAGGCTGTTGACATGCAGAAAAAACGATTTGAAGGAGCCGTAAATACCTATTCAAATGCCTCCATGTCCTCACAAATGGTTAAAGAAATTTGCCAATTGGATGAAGCATCCCAACAACTACTTAAAAGCGCGATGGACAATTTACAACTTTCTGCTAGGGCCTATGACCGCATTTTAAAACTGGCTAGAACGATCGCAGATTTAAGTCAATCGAACCAAATTGAGTTGGCACATGTGGCAGAAGCAATTACCTATCGAAATTTAGATAGAGAAAATTGGGCAGGATGATGTATTTTTGAAAAAAAATTGGTCTATGCTAAAGAAAATTTTCATTCTATTTCTATTCATTCATCACATTGCTTTGGGGCAAAGCAAAACAGATAATCCTTCATTTAGGCCTTTAGAGAGTTTTGAGCAAATATTTGCCAAAGCTGCCAAAGAAAAAAAGCCCGTATTTTTCGAAGCATATCTACCTACCTGTTCCCATTGCTTGGCCTATGATAAAACATTACGTGATCCCAAAATCAAGTCCTATTTGTCCACTAATTTCTTAGCTTATCAATTGGATTTAAGCAAAAGAGAAAATGGCTTATTTCTCAGAAAAAATAAAGTATTTGTTCCATCAACTCCTTCCTTTATTGTTTTTTCACCAGAAGGAAAAGTGATCAATGTCGAGCCTGTAGGAGACGAAACCAATTCCATTGATGGAATTCAGTTGATTTTAAACAAGGCGAAAGACATGAATAAAAATATGGTCGCAAGCCTAAAGAAATTTGATGCCGGGGATCAGGATTTTGAAAATATGTTGTCAGTAGCACTATTCGCTCGATATACGATGGATACCGTAAAAAATATGGAAGTCGTTAATAAGCTTGCAAATTCAATAAAGCCAGATCAGTATTTTGATAAAATGTCATTTCTATTAATGCAGCGAGTGATGTTAGATACGGACAATAAACTATTCCAGTTTTTCATTCAAAATCTTCCGACCTACAAGCAAAAATTTGATTCATTAGATGTAAAACAAACCGCTGAAAATATACTGATGTCCAGTTTGTATTGTAGTCGGGCTAGGAAATATTCCACAGGCAAAATCGATCAAATAAAAAGTGGGCTCCGGTTATTAGGCGTGCCCGAAAATCAAATTGCCACACGCTGTATCGTGTTGGAGGTGTTAATCGACTTAGGCCAACAAAATATCCAGGGTGCAACAGGAAAAATCAAAACCTATTATCAAGGAAAACCCATTCCAGAAAAGGAAATGGATTTTTGGTGCACGCAATTAAAGAGAAATCAAAAAGCAGAAATGCCTTGCCCTTTAACACCATAAGATAAATTAAATCCATCAAATCGCTTTTACCTTTGGTATTTTACTGAAAAAAAACTAATTTTCTGAAAGGTTTTTAATCCGGTTCTATCCACCAACCTATGAACAGAATTTTTACTTTATTTCTCTCCCTTTCAGTTTTATTGATTTCCACGAGTTCGACCCCATTAGGAGGAGAAGAAAGTCTTGATGATGTTTTTAAACGCATTAAAGAGGAAGTTGAAAATAACTCAAAAGCCTATACTTCATTAGGTGATGCATGCGCTAAAATAGGCCATCGATTAACGGGTAGCCCTCAAGGTAAAAAAGCAGAAGAGTATGTCTACAAAATGTTTAAAGATTATGGATTTCGTGATGTAAAATATCAAGGATTTCAAGTAGAAGCTTGGGCTCGAGATACCGTGACTTTATCAGTCGCTCCTCCAAAATCAGACGATTTCAGAGAGATCCAAGTAGTTTCACTTGCCATGACACCTGTGGAAGCGAACATTCAAGGTGCGATCGTGGATGTGGGCAATGGCCTAGATGCCGATTTTGAATCCAAAAAAGAATGGGTTAAAGGCAAGGTCGTTTTAGCCAACATTGGTTTATTAGATGCCGCGCCGGGAACCAAAAATTTACATCGATCAGAGAAAACAGCCCTTGCCATACAATATGGTGCCATTGGCGTTATCTTTTCAAACAGCGTTAAAGGCCAAGTCCTATTGACGGGAACGGCTTCTGTCACTGGGAATTTGATTTCCATTCCTGCGGTTTGTGTTTCTTATGAAAGTGGGGTTGAAATCAGAAAATGGTTGAAAGATCAACCCGGTTTGTTAGGATTAATTGAAATGCATAATGTTAGCCAACCCATTAAAGCGAGAAATGTAATAGCTACTCTAAAGGGAGAGAATCGAAAATACAAGCATGAAAAAATTATCATTGGCGGACATTTAGATTCATGGGATTTAGCTACAGGCGCCATAGATAATGGAATTGGTTCATTTTCAGTCATTGATATCGCCCGAACATTCAAAGCATTGGGATTAAAAAGTAAGCGTACGATTGAATTTGTCGCCTTTATGGGTGAAGAAGGTGGATTGTTAGGTTCCAAAGCCTATGTAGAAAAGGCAAAAAAATCGGGTGACATAGACCAAATCGTCTACATGATTAATTTAGATATGACCAATAATGTCCACGGATTTAATGGAGGAGGAAGAAAAGAGCTCATGCCCCTGCTGAAAGAAATTGGCGATAAGATTAAATCCATCGACGAAAAATTTGCGAATGAACTTGAGAATTCCGCCGGTTTGCATTCAGATCATCAATCCTTTTTACTCGAAGGAATTCCAGCTAGTGCGCCCATGGGAAAATTGTCAAAAAGCGTTTTAGACTGCTATCATGCAAATTGTGACGTGTTTGAATTAGTCAATAAGAAAGAAATGGAAAACACCGTGAAATATACAGCGATGCTACTTTACGGAATGGCAAACACGGCTAATTTCCCTGCAAAACGACTTGATTTCTATTCGACCCGTGATTTTTTCATCAAGGAAAATCTCAGAAGGGAATTGGAATTAGGTAATGAATGGCGCTGGGGCAATGATTAGTGAGCAATTTTTTAATACATTATGACAAGCTTTTTTAAAATATGAATAACTTGAATCCTTCTTTCTTTGATCATGATATGGAAATAGTCCCTGAATCTTCGTTTAAGTCAATCATTAAGGTTATTGGTATAGGTGGCGGTGGCTCTAATGCCGTTCGTCACATGGATAAGTTGCACATTAAAGGTGCTGATTTAATTATCT
>CAMBGA010000127.1 GCA_945866095.1 Spirosoma fluviale | reverse complement strand
TGAAGGTGAAGACTGATCTACTTCCTCCCATAATCTGCTGGATTTTCACCCCAATCTTCGGTTTCCCACTTTAGTATTTTAGTTGCATAATGATTTTTATGAAGCCACTCTAACGCACTATCAACCATTTTAAAAAGCTCTTCTGTAGCTGAGCTGCGTTCTAAATTGGTTTTTATCGCCTTTTTTTTAACCCACGAGATAGCCGTTCTTGAATCTGAATAAATTGGATATGGGCAGTTTATTTTTTTCAAGTAAGCCAATCCGTGAACTATCGCTAAGAATTCACCGATATTGACGGTTCCTAACGGGAATGGACCTCTGAAAAATAAAACTTCTTTCGTTTCTGTATTGACACCTTGGTATTCCAAAACCCCTGGGTTTCCAGCACAGGCCGCATCTACTGAAATGGAGGGTTTTTGAATGGATTCACTAGTTATTTTTTTAACTTTTGAAGGCTCGGACTTTGTTTTAATGCTGGCCCAATAATTTTTTTTCGAGGCATGGAATGCCTGTTCTTTTGTTTCAAATGACTTAAATTGGGCATTTTGGAAGCCCTTAATATTTTGCTCGGTTTCCGCCCAGGTGTCAAAAATACCTGTCTTGTGACCCGCCCAAATGACATAATATTTTTGTTTTTTTGACATATTAAAAGAGTCTTGTTTTAAATATTTTGATGGCAATAGCAATCAAAATAACTCCAAAAACTTTTCTTAAAATCTGTGTTCCAGCATTTCCTAGCTTCCTTTCAATCCAAACACTTGAGCGTAATACTAAGTAAATGAAAATCAAATTGATGAAAATGCTGATCAATATATTGACTTCTTCAAATTGTGATTTTAGCGAAATTAATGTCGTCATAGTACCTGCTCCAGCGATAATCGGAAAAGCGAGTGGGACAATGGAATGAGACCCAGTGGTAATAGTGTCATTTTTGAAAATATTTCTACCTAGGGTCATTTCTAGGCCAATAAGAAATAAAATCAATGCACCGGCCACAGCAAATGAGTTGGTGTCCACGCCTAAAAAAGCTAAGATAAATTTTCCGGCAAAGAAAAATCCAACCATGATAAGCCCTGATACTAAGGTTGCCTGCCCCGCATGAATATCTCCATTTTTTTTTCTAAGGTCGATGATAATTGGAATCGCTCCTAAAATATCAATGACTGAAAATAAAATTAAGGAGGAGGATATTATTTCTTTGAAATTGATTTCCATGGCTAAGCATTTATCAGATATATTAATTGACCAAAATCTTCCAAGGTATGGCTAGGGAAATTTGCGATTCGAATGGTATTATCTTTCCATTTTCCGTATCCTTTGCCTAATTCAATGTTGTTTTTTAAACATAAATTTTGAAGTCTTTTAATTTGTTCAGTTTCTCCTTGTAAAGCGAAAACGGTAGGAAGTCGCAAATGTGGATTTTCTATCAGAAATGATAAATGGAATGAATTAGCGTTCGAAAAAAAATCAGTTAAAATTGACGCTTTCTCCCATGTTTGCCGATCAATGACGGCTAGGTTGGGAAGCAAGTGTGCCAATTTATTTAAAACGTAGATACTTAGCACATTAGGTGTATAATGAGTCTGAAACAGTTTTCGATTTTCTTCCATGAGAAGAACGTCATTGTAGTGTACTTTTTTGTTTAGTTGGGCCGCTCTTTCAAGCGCTTTTGGTGAACAAATAAGCGCTCCCAAACCAGCGGGAATACCTATGCATTTTTGCACGGAGGCAAACCAAACATCTGCTTCTAGCCAAGGTAAATTAATACCTCCCATAGTTGATGTGGCATCCACAGTAATAATGGCATCTTCTTTTAAATCAAAATCTGATCTACAAATGGTTTGCCCTGTACCGTTAGATGTTTCGCTTTGGACTAGGCAGATGGTATCAAAATCTTTTGTGCTTAAGGTAGGTGCGACTGATTTCAAATCTTCATTAAGACCAAATTCAAATGAATGAGCATTTGGAATAATCTGCTTCGTATAATGCGCCCATTTTTTACCAAATGCCCCATTGTATAGGTGTAGACTTTTTTCTTTAATGAGCGATTGGGCTACAATTTCCCATGCTTCTGTGGCTGAGGATATGAAATATAGTGTGTAATCCTGAGGGATATTCCATTTTTCATGCAAGATTTGAAGCGTGTCTTTTAACAAAACTTCAAAGCGTTCGCTTCGATGATTTATGCTAACGACACCGTTGGAAAAGGCCTCTTGGATGAATCCGAGGACTTCAGGATGAACCTTGGAAGGACCTGGATAAAATGAGAGCATGAATTATAGAAATGAATAAAGTCCTAAATCGTAACCTGGTAAACCAAATCCAACTATACTGCCCTTGCATTTTGGACTCAAGTAGCTATGCGCGCGATACGATTCTCTTGCGTGTACATTAGAAATATGAATTTCTATGACGGGAGTTTTTATCGCTGAAACCGCGTCTGCTAAGGCGATAGACGTATGTGTATATCCTCCTGCATTTAATAAAATACCATCATAGGAAAACCCCACTTCATGTAATTTATTGATCATAGCACCTTCCTCATTGGACTGGAAATAAAAGATTTCAAATTCCTTTTCAAATTTATCTCGTAACACTTCAAGGTATTGTTCGAATGTTTGTTGGCCATAAATTTCAGGCTCCCTTGTGCCCAACAAATTTAAGTTGGGTCCATTCAGAATTAAGATTTTTTGACGTACCATAGAAAAAGAATTTAATAAGAGCTAGTCTATATTTAGATCTAATGCGATGTAAAAATACGTATTTCTGTTAAATTTATGTGATTGTTTAAATAAATTGCCCATGTGGGAAAATGAAATTCAAACTTTTGGGCATTATTTAAGGATTGAAAGAGGTCTCTCAGGACACTCATTAGAGGCTTATATACGTGATATTCGGAAGTTAGCCACATATTTGATCCCTTTGCAAACTCCTGTTTTGGACGTAAAAGAAAATCAGATACTTGATTTTTTAAAAGATTTGCATAGCCTGGGGATAGAAGCAAGTACGCAATCGCGCTGTTTATCAGGCATCCGAAGTTTCTTCCAATATTTAGTTTTTGAAGGCAAGATTCCGATGGATCCAACGGTTCATATTAAGAGTCCACAAAAAGGAAGGAAATTGCCGGATACACTTTCATTTGATGAAATCAATTTGATTTTGGAGGCCAATGACATGAGTACCAATGAGGGAGTTCGCAATCGGACAATGCTAGAATTTTTATACGGGGCGGGACTTCGTGTTTCGGAATTAGTAGGGTTGAAGTTGACCGATGTGTACATCGAAAACGGTTTTATCAAAGTGTGTGGAAAGGGGGATAAGGAGCGCTTGGTCCCAGCGGGCCGAGATGCTTTTACCTATTTGAAGTTATATTTAGCGCACATTAGGCCTCAAATTCCAGTCAAGAAATCCGCGGTGAATTATGTGTTTTTAAATCGGCGTGGTTCCCCACTAAGCCGCGTGATGGTTTTTATCATTTGTAAAGACTTAGCTCAAAAAGCGGGTATTCAAAAGACGATTAGCCCGCATACCTTTCGGCATTCTTTTGCGACACATTTGATTGAGGGAGGAGCGGATTTGAGGGCTGTTCAGGAGATGCTAGGGCATGAATCCATCTTGACGACAGAAATTTATACGCACTTAGATCGGGCCTATTTAAGCCAAATGGTGCGGGATTTTCATCCTTTAAATAAAAAATTATAGTAATTCTGCGTTTTCTTCAGGGAATGGGATGAAAACAAAATTGGTAAATTGCCCATCCACGACAAATAGGCATGCAAATTCCTCAATGTCTTTATAGTTTTGCACAAATAGCTCGATATTTTCTTCGGCAATTAAATTGCGTTGTACAAATTCCTCCATCATGGATGCATGGTAGTTCCATTTATTTTCGTTTAGCTCGTTGACGCCAATTAACTTCTGACCTATCTCGATGGGCCTTTGGGAAGTTACAAAAATCGGAAAATCGGAAAACCCTCTTTTTTTTACCTGATACGCGGCTTCTTTTAAGGTATCTGAGACTTTAATGAAATCAGTCGAAATGAGGCCTAGGTATTTACCGTTTAAATCAGGTGAATTGGGGGCATTTGAAATGGCAGTGTAATCTTCTAGCATGGCCGATTAATTCATTAATAATAGTTGGATATCCTTGACAGCTTTTTTGAATAATTTGCCAATTAACGGATGGGTAACATGTCCTTTATAGCAATATACTCCTTTCATAAATGATTTCCCTTGCCAAAGCATCTCTTCAATTCCTCCCGTTTTCCCTGTTTTTAAAACAAAAGAAGTAATTAAATTACTGATGGCAAGACTGGAAGTTTTTGAGACTAAGGATGGAATATTGGGTACGCAATAATGGGTAATTCCGTATTTTGTGATCGTTGGATTTTTCAAATTGGTCATTTCGGAAGTCTCGAAACAGCCCCCTTGGTCGATGCAAACGTCAATAATCAGCGTGCCTTCTTTTAATTTGGCTACCATTTCTTCGGTCACCACACATGGGGTAATGCCAGAATCAGATCTCAAAGCGCCCACGATGACGGTGGCTTCTTGGAGTGCTTTGGGTAAATTTTCTGAATCAATAACTTGGGTAATTAATGGAAAACCTAAGGTGCTTTTTAGCCTTTGTAATTTATAAATGTCTTTATCAAAAACTTGCATTTGAATCCCTGAATGCCATGCGGCTCTGGCAACTTGTTCAGCCACATAACCTGAACCTAAAATAACTAAATTAAAGGGTGGGACTCCTGTAACATTGCCTAATAAAATACCTGAACCTTCTTTATTGCGCAATAACTCACTGGCGATGGGCAAGACTAATTGGCCAGCAATTTCAGCCATTATTTTGACAAAGGGGTATTCACCGCCGTTATCTTCTACATATTCAAGTCCTATGGCCAAGATTTTTTTCAGGTTTAATTGGTCGATAGCCTCAGAACTTAGTTGATGTTGGGATGCACACGAAATGATGGCATTCCCTATTTTCATTTGTGAAATTTCATCTAAAGTAGGGGCGTTCATCTTGATAATGAGTGGACATTGCCAAACTTGATTTTGATTTTCTGTCACGCTGGCACCGGCTAAAAGATAATCAGCGTCATTAAATCCTGCGCGCTCACCGGCAGATTTTTCTACACATACATCATGGCCATTGGAAATTAAAAGTTGGGCCGCTTGGGGACTCAATGCAACCCGATTTTCATCCTTAGAATCCTCCTTTGGAATCCCAATCTGAATGGATTTTGCATTTTTTTTGGTCCAATTCATGGCTTCCATCGTCATGATTCCTTGTTGGGCCAATATCTCCTGAAAGGGTGTAGTTTCTGTCATGATTGCCAATTACAGGTCAATTTACGGCTAAATTCAGTCAAATGTACAATCTCCATATAGACATGAGGGATATTCCACAAAATTTCGGCTCTTTCTGGCCACTCGATAAAGCATAAATGGCCTGAATCAAGGTATTCTTCGATGCCAATATCGATGGCCTCATGTACGTTTTCTAGTCGGTACAAATCAAAATGATAAATGATCTCACCAGATTCTGTTTCATAGGGATTGACCAGTGAGAAGGTCGGGCTTTGTACGATGGATTTGATTTTTAGTTGTTGGCCTATTTCTTTCACCAAAGTCGTTTTTCCCGCACCCATTTCTCCTCTAAATAACCATATTTTAGGCCCATGGTTGATCGCCTCTAAAAGCTGATTTGCAGCACTAGAAATATTTTCAAGCGAATATTCTATTTCAAAAATCATAGTTCAATGTCACCTAGTTGCGGGCGAATTAATATTTCTTCAATGACGGTTGACGCACTCATGATAGAAGCCGAAAATATAGTGTTAGCCACATCTTCTGCAGGAATAAATCTTGAATCGGGTAAATTAACTCCATCCCAGGCGGGTGTTAAGGTAGCGCCTGGAAGGACCGCGGTGACTTTAATTCCTTGTGTTTTCAATTCTTCTCTCAACACTTTAGTAAACCCTAATAAGGCAAATTTACTGATGCAATAGGATCCCCCAGCGGTATATGCCGTGATGGAAGCCGTGGAGCAGATGGTAAAAATATGTCCAGAGTTAGATTTTTGCATGCTAGGTAAAATGGCTTTGGTTAAGTGGTAAGCGCTGTAAAGATTTGCTTGAATTTGACTTTCTAGCACGCCATCTTCCTCATTTTGAATTTGTCCTGGTAAAAAATAACCTGCATTATTAATGAGAATGTCAATTTTGTTTTCTTGATTTAAAATCCATGCTGCAAAGCTGGCAGCCTGTTTTTTATCGCTTAAATCTGCCACAAAAGTATGTAGGAGTGGATGATTGAACTTGTTTTTTAGGCTTTCTAATTTTTCTGCGTTTCGACCACAGGTAAACACTTGAAATCCGTTTTCTAAAAACTTTTTTACTAAGGCTTTTCCAATTCCTTGACTTCCTCCACTAATTATGATTGATTTCTTCATTATCTTTGACAAAATGGTTTAATCTAAAATCCATGTCAAAATTAGGCAAATATTTAATCTTCCTAGGTAAGCTTTTTACAAATCGTGAAAAATTCAGAGTTTATTGGCCTTTAATTATGCAGGAGTG
>CAMBGA010000126.1 GCA_945866095.1 Spirosoma fluviale | reverse complement strand
TTTTTAACCGCCTTTATGATTTTAGCGTACTTAACGCCTCCTTCTTTCTTTAGTGTTGCAACTACCTTCTTAGCCATAATTCCTGAATATTAAATCTATTTAATTTCTTTATGTAAAGTAACTTTCTTCAATACCGGATTGTATTTTTTCAATTCAATACGCGCCGTCGTATTTTTACGATTCTTAGTCGTAATGTAACGAGACATTCCTGGTACGCCAGACTCTTTGTGCTCAGTGCATTCCAAAATTACTTGAATGCGATTTCCTTTCTTTGCCATAATTTGTAAATCATTTTTACGTCTCCTCTCGAAACGGATTGCAAAGGTAGAAGAATTATTTTTTTCAACAAACTCTTTTACTAAAATATATATCAAAATAAATTCAAGAACTTGATATTTGTATTAAAAAGATGGAAACGAGTTTTTTTTAAGCAATTCTTTCCGCATTTTTGTTTAATGAATTCCACTCAATACCAATTTCATCCAGAAAACTTCCATTTATCGGATCCAAATCGGTATAAAGAAGAGGATTTGAAGTCGGAGGAAATGCTCATTTCTTTAGGACCTCAGCATCCTTCTACACATGGAGTGCTCCGGTTAGAAGTTATTTCTGATGGCGAGTGGGTTAAAGATGTGATTCCGCACTTGGGGTATTTGCATCGGTGTTTTGAAAAACATGCTGAATCTCTCCCTTTTAATCAAATTATACCGTATGTAGATCGGCTTGACTACATGGCCTCCATGAATTCTGAACATGCGTATGTGATGGCAGTGGAAAAGATGATGGATTTAACGGGTAAAATGCCCAAGAGAGTCGAGTACATTCGTGTTTTGGTTGCGGAACTAAATCGCATTGTATCGCATTTTGTCGCCATAGGGACTTATGGCTTAGACATTGGGGCATACACGCCATTTTTATGGTTGATGCGCGATCGTGAGCACATTCAGCGCTTATTGGAATGGTTATCGGGTGCTCGAATGTTATATAATTATGTATGGATCGGGGGATTGTTTTATGATTTGCCCATCGGATTTGAAGAAAAGATAAAAGAGTTCATCCCTGTTGTTAAAAATACTATTTCTGAGGTGGTCAAATTGGTCGAGGAGAATACTATTTTCATCAAAAGAACGGCAAATGTGGGGGTATTGCCTTTAGATATCGCCATCAACTATGGTTGCACCGGCCCTGTCCTGAGAGGTTCTGGCTTAAAGTATGATTTACGAAAAGTGGATGCTTATTCTATTTATCCGGAACTTGATTTTGATATACCTATAGGTGGTGGAGAAATGGGTCAAACGGGAGATTGCTGGGATCGAAACCATGTTCGAATACAAGAATGTTTAGAATCAATCAAGATCGTGGAGCAATGTTTGGATCAGTTGACGGGCGAACATAAACGAACTAAGGACTTCAATCCGCAGGAATTTGTACCTAAAAAAATTAGACCATCTACGATGGATGTTTATGTCAGAGCTGAAAATCCAAAAGGGGAATTGGGCTTTTTCATTCGTTCGGATGGCAAATCCGATATTCCTCAGCGAATGAAAGTGCGGGCTTGCTCGTTTCACCATCTTTCCGTCATCCCTTTGTTGGCAAAAGGAGCATATTTAGCAGATTTAGTTGCAATCATTGGATCTATGGATTTGGTGATGGGAGAAGTAGATAGATAATTATGGCAAAAGAATTTTTAAATGCCCTTGAGGCTGAAATTACAAAGCAAGACATGGGGAATCACCCCAAAGAATTGTATGAACCTATTCACTATTTAATGAGTTTGGGCGGGAAAAGAATCCGTCCTGTGCTTTGTTTGTTAACTTATTCCTTGTTTAAGGATCAATGGAAAAAAGCCATTTCGCCCTCCTTGAGTCTTGAAATTTTTCACAATTTCACCTTAATGCATGATGACATCATGGACAAGGCGCCGCTCCGTAGAGGCAAGCAAACGGTCCATGAAAAGTGGAATGATAACATCGCTATTCTTTCAGGGGATGTGATGTTGGTTAATGCGTATCAATATTTGAATAAAATTAAGGACTTGAGTTTATCGGAGTTCCAATTTGCCTTGGGGAGATTTAATAAAACGGCGGCGGAGGTTTGTGAAGGCCAACAAATGGACATGAATTTTGAGTTAAGGGATCAAGTTTCTGTCGACGAATATATTGAAATGATTCGCCTGAAGACCTCGGTTTTGATTGGTCTTTCGATGGAATTGGGAGCTATTTTGGCTCAACAATCCAATCAAATTTCTAATCAAATCTATAAAATTGGCGAATTAATCGGGCTCGGTTTTCAGTTGAAAGACGACTTATTAGATGTCTACGGAGATCCAGAAAAGTTTGGAAAACAACCTGGCGGGGATATTTTAGCGAATAAAAAAACGTATTTATTAATACGTGCTTTGGAATTGGCAGAGGGGGAAACCAAAATAGAATTATCAAAATGGTTATCCATGGCTAACCCGAACCCTGAATTAAAAGTAAAGTCTGTGACGGCTATTTATACCAGTCTTGGCGTGAAAGAGGAAACAGAAGCTTTAGTGAAAAAGTACTTTGATGAAGCGTTTGTGCAGATGTCGGCCTTGAATATAGGGGATGAAAAAAAGGCGGGTCTATTGAAATTCATGAACGGGTTGGTGGATAGGGAAGTTTAATGTAATTTTATAGTGTTTAACTGGCTTCGTCAAGAAGCTTTTTCTTTTATGGGTGATTCGATTTCAGTAAGTTTAATGATTATGGCTGTGACCGTTTTGGTCTCATTAGCTGCTTGGCAAAAGCCTGATTGGATGGAACTAATGACCATGAATCCTTACTTGATTGATCGTAAAAAACAATATTGGCGCTTTATCTCATCTGGATTTATTCATGCGGATTTCACTCATTTGTTTTTCAACTTGTTTTCATTTTACTTTTTTGGAACCCAATTGGAATATATTTTTACCGTGATTTTTCCGGGTATGGGTCCTCAAATGTTTGTGTTGTTTTACTTGTTGGGAATATTAGTGGCAGATTTGCCGACGTATTTCAAGCAAAAAAATAATGCTTATTTCAATTCATTAGGAGCCTCTGGCGCTGTATCAGCAGTCATTTTTGCTGGGATCATGTTTTTCCCCACCGAAAAAATTTACTTGTTTGGACTATTAGGAATCCCTGGAATTATCTATGCCGGTTTATTTACTTGGTATTCGATCGAAATGGACCGAAGAGGAAAAGATTATGTCAATCATTCCGCGCATCTATACGGGGGATTATTTGGAATTTTATTTGTGTCGCTGACTTATCCCAAGGTTTGGATCACATTTATTGAACAAATCAAGGCGATGTTATGGTAAAAAGAATCGCCATTTTGGGATCCACAGGATCGATTGGAACTCAAGCGCTAGAAGTCATTGATCAGCATCCTGCTATTTTTGAGGTGGAGGTTTTGACTGCGATGAGCCAGGCAGATTTACTTATATCCCAAGCCATTAAATATAAACCTTCTCATGTAGTGATTGGCGATGAATCAAAATATGAATTTGTAAAAAATGCGCTATCAGGGTTAAATATCAATGTTCATGCAGGTGCAAAAAGTTTAGAGGAGGTTGTTACATTGGAATCTGTGGATGTTGTATTGACGGCTTTAGTCGGTTATGCGGGTTTATTGCCCACCGTAAAAGCTATTCAAGCAGGGAAACCCATTGCTTTAGCTAATAAGGAAACCTTAGTCGTAGCTGGCGGTCTTATTATGCCTCTTGCCAAAAAAATGGGAGTTCCCATTTTACCTGTTGACTCAGAACATTCTGCAATTTTTCAATGCTTGATGGGGGAGTCACATAATCCCATTGAAAAAATAATTTTAACCGCTTCAGGGGGACCTTTTAGAGGATTCACGAAAGACCAATTAGCGAACGTTACTCGGGCGCAAGCACTAAAACATCCCAATTGGACCATGGGGGCTAAAATCACCATAGATTCAGCCAGTTTAATGAATAAGGGCTTAGAGGTCATTGAAGCCGCATGGCTCTTTGACGTGGAGGCATCTCAAATCGAAGTCGTTGTTCATCCTCAATCGATTGTTCACTCGTTGGTTCAATTTGATGATGGATCTATTAAAGCCCAAATAGGTTTACCAGATATGAAATTGCCTATTCAATTTGCATTAGGGTACCCAAATCGAATCAAATCTGATTTTCCAAGATTTGATTTTCGTCAGTTTGGGTCCTTAACTTTTGAACAGGCAGATGTAGATACTTTTCGGAATTTAGGATTTGCTTTTAAAGCGCTAGATCAGGGAGGTAATATGGCCTGTATATTAAATGCGGCCAACGAAATAGCTGTTGACGCGTTTTTAAAAGAACAAATCGGCTTTTTACAAATGTCGGATTTATTAGAGCATTGCATGTCTCATGGAACTTTTTTAGGGCAACCAACATTAGAAGATTATATTGAAACGGATTTAGTAACAAGAAAAATGGCCCAAAATTGGGTAGAAAAAAACAATCAGAAATAATATGGAAGGTTTGATCATGGCGGGACAGTTGATTTTAGGGCTGTCGATACTAGTAACATTGCATGAGTTTGGTCATTACATTACGGCCAAATGGTTTAAAATGCGGGTAGAAAAATTTTATTTATTTTTCGATTTTTTATTTCCAATTCCATCTCTGTTAAATTTTGCTCTTTTCAAGAAAAAAATTGGCGACACCGAATATGGTTTAGGTTGGTTTCCTTTAGGTGGCTACGTTTCTATTGCGGGTATGATCGACGAAACACAGGACGCGGCTGCTTTGGCGAAGGAACCTGAGCCATGGGAATTTAGAGCCAAGCCAGCTTATCAGCGACTAATCGTCATGTTGGGTGGAGTTATAGTGAACATCATCACGGGTATTGTCATTTTTGTTTGCCTGACTTATTCGAATGGAAACAACTTTATTTCGAAAGAGGAATTAAATAAAAATGGAATTGTTGCGTTGGAATTGGCCCAACAAATTGGATTAAAAACCGGAGATAAAATTATAAAAGTGAATGGAGCGGATTATCTTTCTTTGACAGATTTAAGATCTTCAGATGTATTGTTAGGTGATAATTCTTCCTATACGGTACAAAGGGGGGATCAAACGTTAGAAATCAAAATCCCATCGAATTTCATCGAAAAATTAAGTGATAAAAAAGCCGGTTTCATTGAACCTATGGCTAAATTTAAAGTAGCTGAAGTAACAAGCCCTAATCCTCCGTCAACCTTTGACAAATTATTAGGAAAAAAATCAGAGGAGATGTTGCCAGCCTTATCTGCGGGTTTAAAAGCAGGAGATTATGTCACTTCAGTAAACAATAATCCTATCACGTATTATCATGAAGTGAAAGAAGCCCTAAAATTGGAAGCTGGGAAGCCTATTCGTCTAGGTATTTTAAGAAATGGGAAAGCGGACACGCTTCAGATGACAGTAACTCAAAGTGGCCAAATCGGATTTTTCCCAGACTTGTTAATTAAAGTTTCCCACCAGGAATACGGTTTTTTAGAGGCTGCTGGCTTAGGTACGTCAAGGGCTTTTTCTGTCATCACGGACAATATAAGAGGGTTTAAAAAAATAGCTTCTGGAGATGTTTCTGCATCGAAAGCCTTGAGTGGACCTATCGGAATTGCTCAAATGTTTGGAGGAGTTTGGGACTGGACCAGATTTTGGATGTTGACGGGTCTGCTTTCGATGGCCTTAGCTTTCATGAATATTTTGCCAATTCCTGCTTTAGATGGCGGGCATGCTGTTTTCTTGATTTATGAAATGATTACGGGAAAGCCGGCTTCTGATAAGGTGTTGGAAAGAGCCCAACAAGTTGGCATGATTATTTTGTTGGCTTTAATGGCTTATACCTTTGGGAACGATATTTTTAAAGCTTTATTTTAATCCTTGAAAAAACTCTTTTTTTTAATTTTTGTATTAGCGAGCAATCTTACTTTTGCTTCGAAAAACCATCCTTTTCATACCAGTGTAACGGAGATTGTTTTTAATGAAAAAGAGCAACTTTGGGAAGTGAGTATTCGTTTATTTCAAGATGATTTGGAAGCGGGATTGTCTGCATTTCAAGGAAAAAATTTTCAGTTTCAGGCTGGTGTAGATGTGGATGAACTACTGACAAAATACATCAAAACCCATGTGGGTTTTCAGGTAAATTTGAAATTACAAACACCTTATCGATACATTGGATTTGAGCCACAAAAGGATGTAATTTGGGTGTATTTAGAAATCCCGACCCAGCAACAATTTACCGGGGCATATTTTCAAAATAGTTTATTAGTGGACGTGTTTTCTGACCAAACCAATTTGTTGCATGTAGCGCGACTGGATAAAAAGAAATCCTATTTGTTTAAAAAAGACATTCCGGTAATTTTACTCGAATAGTATTTTACTGCCATGTTGTCTTATGGCATAATAGTTGATAATAGACGGATTCCTTCAACACATATTGAAGAGGGTAAGGTATTTAAATTGATCGTATGAATAATCCAAATGATGTTTTTAAGCATTTGAGCGTTTCAGAAATTTCTGATTTCGAAAATATAGAATTGATTCCTATTAACGGGGAGGGCATGGGGAGTGATGATAAAATGGGTGTTTTGTCAGATGAAT
>CAMBGA010000125.1 GCA_945866095.1 Spirosoma fluviale | reverse complement strand
TCTGGAGTTTCAGGGGGATATGCCGCCAAAGAATTAACAGAAAAAGGCATGAGAACTTTGGTATTAGACCGAGGAAAGCAAATGGAGCATATCACAGGATATGAGCCTAGCTATAAAGATCCTTGGGATTTCAAATACAATGGTTTATTAACTCAGGAACAAAAGGCATCACATCCAAAATTATCTCGTGATTATCCATACAACGAGATGACTGAAAAATACTGGATGAATGATTCTGATTCCTTATATAAAGAAGAAAAAAGATTTGACTGGTATAGACCTAATATTGTTGGCGGAAAATCCATCATGTGGGGTCGTCAAACATATCGATTAAGTGATATCGATTTTGAGGCCAATATAAAAGAAGGCATTGCTGTTGACTGGCCGATCCGATACAATGAAATTGCTCCTTGGTATTCCTATGTAGAGAAACATGTAGGTATTTCTGGGGAGGCTTTGGGTCTACCTCAATTGCCTGATTCAGAGTTTTTAAAGCCTATGGAAATGTATTGCGTGGAGAAAGAAGTTCGCAAGCGCATCGAGAAAAATTTTCCGGGTCGTATTATGACGATAGGCCGAGTAGCTAACTTATCTGAAGCGAAACAAGCCCAATTAGGTGTGGGCCGTTCTGCTTGCCAGTACCGCAACAAATGTAGATTAGGTTGCCCTTATGGCGCTTATTTTAGTTCACAATCTTGTACGCTACCTCCGGCAGCTAAAACAGGATTGTTGACTTTAAGACCCGATTCATTAGTGTCTGAAATTATTTATGATGCTACCAAGCAACGTGCTAAAGGGGTTCGCGTGATTGATACGGTGACTCATGAGGTAAAAGAATATTATGCTAAAGTCATTTTTGTGTGTGGTTCGACGGTCAGTTCCACCGCATTATTATTGAATTCAAAATCGAATCGTTTCCAAAATGGTTTCGGAAATGACTCAGGAGAATTAGGACATAATTTAATGGATCATCATTTCAAAATTGGCGCCACAGGCACATGGGAAGGTGATGAAGATAAATATTACATCGGTCGCAGACCAAACGGTATTTACATTCCACGTTATAGAAACATTGGAAATGACAAGCGTGATTATGTACGTGGGTTTGGATTCCAAGGAAGCGGATCACGTTCGGGTTGGAACAGAGGAATAGGTGATTTGAGCTTCGGCGCAGATTACAAAGAATCATTGACACATCCAGGACCCTGGGGTATGGCTTTAAGTGGATTTGGCGAGACATTGCCTTACCATGAAAATAAAATGTATTTAGATGCTACGACGAAGGACAAGTGGGGAATGCCAGTGGTGGTGTTTGACGCGGAGTTCAAGGAAAATGAGCGAAAAATGCGTAAAGACATCATGAACGATGCCGGCGAAATGTTAGAAGCCGCAGGTTTGAAAAATGTGAAGGCATTTGACAATGGATCCTATCCAGGGATGGCCATCCATGAAATGGGAACTGCTCGTATGGGCCGTGATCCAAAAACGTCCGTATTAAATGGCAACAACCAAGTCCATGCGTGTAAAAATGTTTTTGTCACGGATGGTGCTTGTATGACTTCTACTTCTTGCGTAAATCCGTCGCTGACTTACATGGCCTTAACCGCCAGGGCAGCCGATTTTGCCGTGAAGGAAATGAAAAAGAAACATTTATAAAATTTTAAAATGCGGGCTTAATGTCCGCATTTTTTTTCTTCAATTATGAAAAAATTAATCACAATGACCAGCTTGCTGGTAGGCTTTTTAGGAAATATGGCAACAGCTCAGCAATCTAGCTTTCCGACCATCGGTAAAATTCACCGCTTGGATCCAGGTTTAGATCATTTAATAGACACAACGTCTAAAATAGAAATCTTAGGCACAGGGTATACTTGGTCCGAAGGACCTGTTTGGGTAAAAAAAGGAGGGTATTTATTATTCTCCGACGTGCCTGAAAATGTCATTCACAAATGGTCAGCGGCCAAAGGAATTGAAGAATTCTTAAGGCCTTCGGGATATACTGGAACGGGTATATATTCTGAAGAACCAGGTTCAAATGGATTAATTATCAACAAAAAAGGTAATCTAGTTTCTTGCGAACATGGTGATCGCAGAATTGCAGAAATGCCATTAAATAGACCCGATAAGAAAAAAACATTGGCTCATTTATTTGAGGGAAAAAAATTAAATAGTCCCAATGATTTAGTTCAAAAAAGCTCTGGCGATTATTTTTTCACAGATCCTCCTTATGGATTGCCCGGTCGTGGCAAAGATGAACCCGCCAAAGAAATACCTTTTCAAGGCGTTTATCGCATCGATACGAAAGGCAAATTAACATTGCAAGCAAAGGATCTTGCACGTCCAAATGGTTTGGCTTTTAGCCCGGATGAGAAAATCTTATATGTAGGGCAGTCCGACATGAAAGGGTTAATTTGGATGGCCTATCCGGTAAATCCTGATGGAAATTTAGGGATGGGTAAAGTATTTTATGATGCTGGCCCATTAGCCAAAAAAGGCTGGAAAGGAGCTCCTGATGGATTCAAAGTGGATAAAGAAGGTAATTTATGGGCGACTGGTCCTGGTGGAGTTTTAATCATCAGCCCTGAAGGAAAATTGTTGGGTAGAATTGAGGCGGGGTCAGCGACGGCCAACTGTGCCTTCGGTGAAGATGGGATGACCTTATTTATCACCGCAGATATGAATTTACTTCGTGTGAAGACCAAAACGACTGGAATCGGTTTTTAATGTATATTTAAAACCCCATTCATTAGACATCCACCATTCAGAAATGAGTGGTGGATGTTTTTTTTGCAACAAACCATAAATCGATTTTATAAATATGGCTACAAAAATTAATATAAAACTTATATTTTTTTTGAAAACAAGTCATTAGCCTTTTTCATAAATACCGCTAAATTATCAAATAAAAGTACATTTTATTGTATTCTTTTGGTACAATATTAAACTGTCCTTGTGGGCATAAGGATAGTTCCGAAAATAATAAAATATAGTTTTAAGCATTGTATTAATCTTAATTTACCTAAAATCATTTCTATGAAAAAAATTCAATTAACATTATTTATGATGCTATTGATTTTCCAGGGATTTGCGCAAAGTCTGCAAGTGAAAGGAAAAGTTAGCTCATCTGACGGGACAGGAATTCCTGGTGTTTCCGTAACGGAAAAAGGTACCAGCAATGGTAGCGTAACAAGTGCTGATGGTAATTATACCATCAAAGTAGGTTCAGGGGCAAATTCAGTCCTTGTTTTCTCATCTGTAGGGATGACTAGTAAATCTGAAACGGTTAGAAACCGTGCCATCATTGACGTAACATTAGAAGATAACTTGAAAGAGCTTTCTGAAGTGGTTGTCGTGGGTTATGGTTCTCAAAGAAAGCAAGATATTACCTCAGCCATTTCGGTGATTGGGATGAAGGATATCGGTGAGCAACCAGCGAACAATTTAAACCAAATGCTACAAGGACGTGCAGCAGGTGTTACTGTGAAGCAAAAAAGTGGTACACCTGGTGGATTATTTGAGGTTCGTGTACGTGGAATCGGTTCTTTGGGAGCTGGTAGTGATCCATTGTATGTAATCGACGGTTTTGTAGTAGGTACCTCTGTTGGTCAAAACTTTAACCCAAATGATATTGAAAGCATTTCCATCTTAAAGGATGCAGCTTCTACGGCGATTTACGGTGCTAGAGGATCAAATGGTGTGGTTTTAATTAATACTAAAAATGCTAAAGATGGTAAAGTTAACATCAACTTTACCTTAGATCATGGTATTCAAAATATTCCAGAATCACGCAAGACTCCTGTATTAAATGGAGTAGAATTTGCGCAGTTCAAAAAAGAGGTATTTGAAGATAATTTCAGGTATTTCAAGCAAAAAGAACCAACGCTTGAAGATGTACCATTAGGCTATCGTTATCCAGAGCAAACTAAATTTTCAACGGATTGGTTTGGTGCGATACTAAATAATAATGCTCCTTATACGGATGCCAATTTAACTATTACATCAGGTAAAGGACCTGTGAAATCGATGTTTTCAGTAGGTTACTACAAAGAAGCAGGATCTATTGTCAATACAGATTATGAGCGAGTATCTATTCGTAGTAACATAGGAGGTCAGATTAATAAGTTCTTAAATGTAGGTGTAAATGTAAATGGAAGTATCACGAAGCAAAACATTGCCAATACGGACGGACGTAGTGCATTAGTGGGTGGAGCCCTTTTAATGGATCCACGTGAACCTATTTATAATGCTGACGGAAGCATGAGGCCTTATATCGGTGGAGTTGACGGAGCTTTTGGTTTCCCAAATCCTTTATTTTTGCTTCAAAATGTTACTCGTAGGAGAAATATTGCCGATGTGTTAGCGAATGCATTTGCTGAATTCACTATTTTGCCTTCGTTGAAGTTTAAGTCTTCAGCCAATGCCAAATTAAACTACAATGCATTCAAGGAATATGTACCTTCTACCATTGGAAACTCCGTGGCATCTGGAACAGCGGGAGCTCCTCCAAGGATTGCAACCGCAAGGGATATCACAGATCGTTTGTTCAACTATTCATTTGACCAATTATTAACTTACAATCCTAAAATTGGTGAAGACCAAAAATTGGATGCCATGCTTGGTTTCACAGCTCAAGAAGAAAATCTTTATGGAGTCGATGCGGCAGGAAATACATTCCCTGATGATTTAGTTCGTTATGTGGGTGCGGCTTCAATTAAGTCATCTAACTCATATGAGAATGGTTGGACTTTATTGGCTTATTTTGCTCGTGCCAACTATTCTTACAAAGACAAATATTTATTGTCGGCATCTTTTAGAAGAGAAGGTAGTTCACGTTTTGGTGAATTCAATAAGTTTGGAGACTTCCCTGCAGCATCTATCGGCTGGAGAATTTCGGAAGAATCATTCATGAAAGATTTACCATTTATCAATGACATGAAATTGCGTGCGAGCTGGGGTGTGACGGGTAACAATAATATCGGTAACTACTCAAGTTTAGCTTTCGTTGGAATAAATAACTACATTTTAAACAATTCATTTGCAGCTGGAAAGGTAATTAGTCAATTTGCCAACTCGTCATTGAAATGGGAGAAATCAGACCAATTAGATTTAGGTATGGACTTGGCAACGTTTAATAACAAATTAACTTTCACGTTTGAGTATTATAGAAAGTTGACCAATGACATGTTACTTCCTGTACAGATCCCAGCCGTTTCTGGTTTTACAACCAGTTTGGATAATATTGGTCAGGTAGAAAATAAAGGTATTGAATTAAGTGTTGATTATAGATCTAATCTTGGACCTGTAAACTTCAGAACTAATTTGAACTTTTCTGCGAACAGAAGTAAAATCTTAGCGATTAAAGGTGCCAATGACATGTTGTATGGTGGTAGTTTCTACGGAGGTTATAACGTAAACAAAGTAGGCCGACCGATTGGTATGATTTATGGCTACAAAAAATTAGGTATTTTCAATACACAAGCAGAAATCGATGCTTGGGCTAAGCAAGATGGTGTGATCCCAGGGGGTATGAAGTTTGCTGATACCAATGGTGACGGCGTTGTTTCTTATGATACGCAAGACATGGTTGAAATTGGTAATCCAAATCCTGACTTTACTTGGGGCTGGACTGTTGCAGCAGACTACCGTAATTTTGACATAAATGTGTTATTTGTTGGCGCTCAAAATTTTGATATCTACCGTAACATTGAAGCATCAACCATGAATATGGATGGTGTGTTCAACGTGTTAACTAAGGCGAAGGATCGTTGGCGTTCAGCCGCTAATCCTGGATCCAATCCAAATGCAAAGAACTCTCAGGGTGGTACCAACTACTTTAAGTGGTCACGTGAAAGTAGTGAGCGTTATGTTTATGACGCTAGCTACATCTGGTTGAAAGCGGTTACATTAGGATATACATTACCTAAATTAAAATCGGTATTCAGTGATGCGCGTATTTTCTTTACAGCTAATAACCTATTCTTATTTACGAACTACCCTGGAAACAATCCAGATGCGGGAGTTAGAGGAGGTACAGATTTGAATAATGACGATGAGTCATATCCAGTTCCACGTACATTAGCAGTAGGTATCAAATTAAACTTATAATGAATCGAAACATGAAAAAAATATCATTTTATATCATCTTGTCCCTTTGCTTGATACAGATATCGTGTAAAGAGGACTTTCTGACAACAACCGACCCTACAAGAATAGGTCGTGATTTGTTCTATCAGAATCAGACGCAATTCGAGCAAGCCTTGAATGGAGTATATGGCCAGTTGCAAACAATAACCAACTCTGCCTATATCCAACAAGAAATGATGTCGGATAACACAACCTTTGATTTTGACCCTCTAAATCGTGGGGGTGCAGCCGGTTGGGAAGCTTTTGAATATTCCACAGTGAATCAAGGTAATGGAGAAATAGGTGCATTATGGAATAACCATTACTCTACGATGTATAACATCAATTATGCATTGGAAAAATTAGCTGCGAGTAAAATTGACGCGACGGCTAAAGGCGTTTTAGAAGGAGAATTCAAATTTATTCGCGCTTATCACTACTTTAATTTAGTGCGTTATTTTGGAGATGTAGTTTTGGCTACCAAAACGTTAACAAATCCAAATGAGGCCTTTGATTTAAAGAGATCTCCGCAAGCAGATGTGTACAAGCAAATATTATCCGATTTAGCTGATGCATCAA
>CAMBGA010000124.1 GCA_945866095.1 Spirosoma fluviale | reverse complement strand
TTTAGGTTTGAAAGAAGCGAAAGATGTAGTTGATGCTGCACCGAAAGCTGTTAAAGAAGGAGTTAGCAAGGACGAAGCTGAAGGTTTGAAGAAAACTTTAGAAGAGGCTGGTGCTGAAGTTGAATTAAAATAATTCAATTACCTGATTAGTTAAAAAGGGAATGGCAACATTCCCTTTTTTTTGCTTTATTTGAGATTTGAACTGAATTAATCATTTCATTATTCATGCGCGACATAATTCAACTTCTTCCTGATGCGATAGCCAATCAAATTGCGGCTGGTGAAGTGGTGCAAAGACCTTCCTCGGTGGTCAAAGAATTAATGGAAAATTCAATTGACGCGGGGGCTACCTCGATCCAGCTCATCATTAAAGATGCTGGGAAGGGAAGTATTCAAGTCATCGATGATGGCCAAGGAATGTCGGAAACAGATGCTCGTATGTGTTTTGAAAGACATGCCACATCCAAGATCCGGAAGGCCGAAGATCTGTTCACCATCAAAACCATGGGCTTTCGTGGGGAAGCAATGGCCTCCATCTCCTCCGTCGCGCAGGTCGAGCTAAAAACCAAAAGAGCAGAGGACGAATTAGGTACTTTAATCAAAATAGACGCCTCCGTCCTCAAATCTCAGGAATTAATTCAATGCCAAAAAGGGACATCGATCACCATTCGCAATCTCTTTTATAACATTCCTGCACGGAGAAATTTCCTTAAATCTAATCCCGTAGAAATTCGGCACATATTGGATGAGTTCCAACGAATTTCACTGGCTAATCCTAGCATCAAATTTTCGTTCATTCAAAATGATCAGGAAACGTATTCTTTGCCCCCCGACAAATTAGGCAAGCGAATCGTCGATCTATTTGGCAAATCCTACCGGGAACAATTAGCCGCTTGCGAAGAAGATACCTCTTATGTAAGCATCAAAGGGTATGTTGGCAAGCCGGAACACGCAAAAAAAACAAGGGGAGAGCAATTTTTCTTTGTCAATAACCGCTTCATTAAAAATAGCTATTTAAATCATGCGGTCATGACCGCTTATGAGCGATTATTGGGCGACGGGGCCTTTCCCTTTTATGTATTATTTTTGAGCATCGATCCGGCGCATATCGACATCAATGTCCACCCCACCAAAACAGAAATAAAGTTTGATGACGAACGGTCCATTTACGCCATTGTCCAAGCAGCTGTCAGGAAAACACTCAGCATTAATAACTTAATTCCTTCGCTCGACTTTGAAACCAATGTAAACTTTAATGTGCCAACCACTTTTGGGTCTTCACAAAGAACCCATGAAAAAAGTGATGTGTTTAAAGCTAGGCCCACGCAGGATGCTTGGAAAAAGCTTTACGAAGGAATGGATAATAATATTAGTGCTTTTGAGCAGCAGAGTTCCCTTCAAACGATGAAAATTTTTGACTCGAGCGATGAGCCAAAAACGATTCAGAGTAAAGCCAATGACTGGAATTATGATCACGTTAATACCCACAATTTCCAGGTCATCCAAATACTTCAAAAATATTTAGCCATTCACATTACAGATGGTTTACTATTAATCGATCAAAAAAAAGCGTATCAAAGAATTTTGTATGACCAGTTTATGGATCATTTAAATAGGAAAAATGGGGCGTCCCAACAATTACTTTTCCCTATAACGATTCAGATTAATCCTGCGGACCAAGTTCTATTTGAAGAAATAAAACAAGAGATTAAGGACCTAGGATTTAGAATGGAAAAGGATTCAGACCAAAATTTCTTGGTGGAAGGAATTCCTTCCGGAGTTTTAGAAGAAGATTGCCAATTACTCATTGAAGGTATTTTGGAGCAAATCAAAAATGAAAATGCTGATTTCGCTTCCCATCGAAATGAAAAAATTGCTCAGGCGATGGCCAATAAAACCGCAAGCAAATACACGCAAAAAAAACGAAGCAACGAGGAAATGAATGCCATGATTGGCCAATTATTTGCTAGCTCAAATCCTAACTTCTCGCCTAATGGAGAAGAAATTAGTAAACTATTAACTGAGGATTATTTCATTAATCTATTTAGCTAACTCAATAGCCCTGTCTCTCGCGGCAAAAATACCCTGCTTTAAACCCTCCGAAACACCTAATTCTTTAAACGTTTTTAAAGCCGCTTCCGTAGTTCCACCTTTTGAGGCAACCGCTTGTATTAATTCATCTAAATTTTTATCACTCGTTTGCATTAAATGATAGGATCCTAGCATCGTTTGTTTCACTAATAATGCTGACATCGCTGGATCAAAGCCCATTTCAACACCCGCGTCTATCATCGCTTTAATCAAATAGAAAAAATAAGCGGGTCCGCTACCACTCAAACCTGTTACTGCATCAAGTAGTTTTTCGTCTTCCAAAAATACCGCTCGGCCTGTCGAGTTAATTAGATTTTCAACTTTCCTGATATCGGAAAGCCCGACGGCCGAAGCCGAAGCAAATGCAGTCATTCCCATCCCTAAAAGAGCGGGTGTATTAGGCATCGCGCGAATAATCAACTCATGAGATAAAGTTGCCTGTAAATTGGCAATGGGAATTCCCGCCATGATCGAGAGTACTAGTTGGCCCGGCAAGATAAATCGAGCCAATTCCTCCGAAACTAATGGATAGTCCTGCGGCTTCACGGATAAAATGATTAAATCAACATCCGAAATTTTAGCAGAAATCGTATCCACCACCACACCGGCCTTTTGTTCTTGTAATATTTCGCCCCGCTCCTTATTTTTTTCAATTAATAAAAGATGCTCTTTTTGGACTAAATTATATTGAATGAATGAGTTGGCAAAGGCCATTCCCATATTTCCACAACCAATGATAGCGATTTTCATAATAGATTATTTACCAGAAAATAAGTTCGTTAAAAATTGATCCAAAGCCTCTCCCCTCAAACCTTTCGCAATGACTTTGCCCTCCTTGTCCAACATAAAAGTCATCGGAATAGCAGAAACTTGATAGGCCTGAGCCGCCACAGAATTCCAATATTGAAGGTCGGAAACATGTTTCCAAACTAATTTATCAGCTTCAATAGCTTTCAACCAAGCACTTTTATCTTGATCCAAACTTACCCCATAAATTTCAAAGCCCTTGTCTTTAAATCGGGCATACGTTTTAATCACATTTGGGTTTTCACGTCTGCAGGGGCCGCACCAACTAGCCCAAAAATCAATCAATACATATTTTCCGCGTAATGAGGAAAGAGCCAATCGTTCTCCTGAAGGTTGATTAAGGGCGATTTCTGGTGCTTCTGAACCTACTCCCACCCCTTTTAATCTTTTTAAATTCTCAAGAAAGGGTTTAACCTGAGGGTGGTTTGGCCTTTCCTTTTTGAAACGAGCACCAACCGCTTCTAAAATAGCTATTTCAGAATCTGGTGGTAAAAAATTAGTAGCCCACAAAGCCACTAAATTGGTTCCCATCAATGGAATAAGATCTTTGATCTTTTTCATGGTTACCGCTTGAGCCAATGAAAATTCCTTTTGAATGCGCTCTTGAGCCGCAGGATTTTTTTGAATCTCTGCGTTCCACACAGCTACTTTACTTTCCAATTCTCTTGAAATAAGAAGCAATTGGTTCATGTAGGTGAAATTCGGCGTATTTCCCTTGACAGAATAAGTACCTGGCTTGTCGGGTAAATTGATTCCCTCGGCTTGAACGTCTACTATCTCCTTTCCTTCTAAAATTAAAAGTACTTTTTGTGGATTCGGGATGTCATAAAAATTAACGAGGTAGAAACCTCCTTGGTCGATAACTGTTCCTTTAAAATTTACTTCCTTTTGAACGTTTGGCAACATGGAATCTACTTTGATCGCTTGCCCTCTTCCATTAATCCATTCTAAATATATTTTTCGATCGGGGACGACATGAGTCACTTTCACTTTTACTTGAAATCCCTGACCCATAGACTTTGGGCAGAAAAAACTGAGTACACATAAAATGATAAAAATTCTCATATCTGATTATTTTAATGGTTTAAGGCCTCGTTCACGAGTTGGTTTACTTTTTTAGGATCTGCCGTTCCTTTCGAACGTTTCATGACTTCTCCGATAAACAAGGCCAATAAACCCTTTTTACCTTGTTGGTATTCCTTAACCTTTTCAGGGTAAGCAGCAATTGCTTGGTCTACCCAAGTTTTAAGTTCATCTCCCGACTGCTCCTGAGACCATTTATGCTCTGCAACTATTTCGGATGGACTTCGTTTCGGGTTTTCAATACATAAAGGAAAAAGTTGTTGGACCGCTAAATTATGCGAAATAATTCCCTTTTCAACTAAATTAATTACCTCCGCGAGGTTTTGGGGACTCAAAACAAATTGGTCAATGGATAAATTATGCTCATTTAAATGCGATTTCACTGGGCCCATGAGCCAATTAGAAATTTGCTTTGCATAATTAGCATGTTCAAAAACGGACTGAAAATACATAGCCATTTCTCTGCTCTCAGATAAAAAATGAGCGTCGTAAGCAGGTAAATTATATTCATCCATCAACTTCTTCTCTTGTTGCCATGGCAATAAAGGCATCTTAGCTCTAATTTCGGATAACCAATCCTCCGTAATTTCCAATGGAGACAAATCAGGTTCAGGGAAATACCGATAATCATTCATCGATTCTTTCACCCGCATACTATTGGTAATGCCCAAATGAGCATCAAAAGTTCTCGTCTCTTGGATAATTTGTATGCCCGAGTTCAACATATCTGTTTGGCGTATAATTTCATACTCAATCGCTCTTTGAATATTGCGCAACGAATTCATGTTTTTAATTTCCACCTTAGTTCCTAATTTATCGGAACCTTCTGGGCGTAGAGATACGTTTACATCGCAACGAAGCGAGCCTTCCTCCATATTTCCATCGCAAATCCCTAGATAACGTACGAGTTTTCGTACCTCTGAAACCATAGCGAATGCTTGTTCGCTAGAATGCAAAGCAGGTTCTGTAACCATTTCAATTAAAGGTGTGCCAGCACGATTGTAATCAATAAAACTAAATGGGTTGTCACCCTCATGCACCGATTTCCCAGCATCTTCTTCTAAATGAATGTGGTGAAATGGCAAGATTTTATCTCCACTCTTAAGATGAACCAAAATGGAACCCCCTAAACAAATAGGAGTTTTATCTTGGGTGATTTGATATCCTTTAGGAAGATCTGGGTAGAAATAGTTTTTCCGGTCAAAATTCTGCCAAGCGGCTATCTCAGAACCCAGTGCCAAACCCATTTTAATGGCAAACTCAACTGCACGGATATTCAGTTTTGGCAAAGTCCCTGGGTGGCCCAAGGTAATAGCCGAAATTAATGTATTCGGATTTTGGCCAAAAAGCACAGGGTCACTTGCAAAAATTTTTGAATTTGTTTGCAACTGAGCATGAATTTCAAGGCCGATGACAGGCTGGTATACGATTGGGGAATTAATACTCACAAAGGATATTTAAA
This sequence comes from Spirosoma fluviale, assembly GCA_945866095.1. Taxonomy (GTDB): domain Bacteria; phylum Bacteroidota; class Bacteroidia; order Cytophagales; family Spirosomataceae; genus Aquirufa; species Aquirufa fluvialis_A. The sequence goes on along the minus strand of CAMBGA010000124.1, from coordinate 1,273 downwards.
TTAAGTGAGTAAAGATACTAAAAAGGGTAAATAATTAATGATTAAGCGCTTATTTTACAAGTACAGGATTTTTTATGCTTATAATTAACCCAATAAGCTAAGCTGATCAACACACCTAACAAGATGCCGAAAAGCCAAGCATAAGAGTGGTTTGCTACAAAGATATCCACCAACTTAATCAAGATCCCTATCCCCAAAAAATATAAGGGAAGTGGTTGGCGATGTTTCCTAAAATCTAATACTAAAATAATGGCCGCTAATAAAAAACTGGATATAACTAAAATCCATTCTAGATTAGAACTAAATGCAAAAGAGCTCGCCAAATATGGGGCAAAAAACAAGAAAATAGGCAAGCTAAGGCAATGAATGGCACAAACAATAGAGAGCAAAACCCCCACTTTTTCAATCGCTAAAAACTTGTATTTAGACATTTGTTTAATTATTTAATAGATAAGTCGAAAATTAAATCGATATCTGAACTTCCACCAGCTTCATTCCCAGTTTTAACAGCTTTGCCGTTGACAGGCGGCTGATGCTTAAGTATAAGATTAAATTTACCTACACCTACTGCATTTTGAGTTGTACCACTGGATAACAAGCCAATAGGCAAGCCATTTTTATCTTTATCAATAGCTTTTAGGCTGAATAAAGCTGATGGATCTATTTTAAAAACAAAAAGATGAACGTCACTTTCAGATTCAATATCTTCTGTGATATCTAACTTAGGATTTTTAGTCTCATCATACATATGCACTTCCATAGTATATGCCATATTTTTATCTAAAACAATCTTATCAAATTTCTCAGGAGGAGTTTTTGCATCACCATCTTTATCTTGGAAAGAAAAAGTGCTTACTTTTTTATTTACGTCAGTAAAAATTAATTCTACTGTAGTAATTAGCTCATTATCATCTGTTGGGACAACTTCCTCTTTTTTGCATGAGAAAAAAAGAGAACTCAAGGAAAGAAATAAAACGAATTTTTTCATCGAAATTTTGTTTAAGTGTTTAAGTATCCATAAATGCAATACTGTTGCAAGTTAATCAAATTATTTAATATTGCAACATTGTTGCATATAAAATTAGGTAATAAGTAACAGGTATTAGGTAACGGGTATTAGGTAATAGGTAACAGGTATTAGGTAATATTTGGGCAAAAAAAAACCGCGATCTTGCGATGCGGTCTTTTAATAACTTGGAGCTTACTTACTTTCCCGGGTTTGATCCCAGTATCATCAGCGGTGCGGGGCTTAACTTCTCTGTTCGAGATGGGA
>CAMBGA010000123.1 GCA_945866095.1 Spirosoma fluviale | reverse complement strand
CAAGCATTGCGTGAAAACAATGTCGTAGTCTAATCCAAAATCAATGATTACCTTTACACCCGGTCTTATAAGCCGGGTTTTTTTATGGAAAATGAATTGAAAATTGGCGAATACAATCGCCTGCGTATAATTAAAGAAGTTCCTTTCGGACTTTACCTGGATGGTTATGAAGACGAAATATTGCTCCCACTGCAGTATGTGCCCGAAACATATCAAATAGATGACATTTTAGAGGTATTTATCTATCGAGATTCTGAGGATCGGATCATTGCAACTACGCTAAAGCCTTTTGCGACAATCAACCAATTTGCTTATTTAGAAGTGCATTCAGTTACTCCTTTAGGCGTATTTTTAGAATGGGGGTTAGCTAAACACTTATTTGTGCCTTTTAGCCAGCAATTTCAAAAAATGACCGTCGGCAGATCTTACCTAGTATACATTTACCTTGATGCACAAACGGATCGTATCGTAGCTTCCGCACGTGTAGAGAAATTTCTACCGGTTGTTGACGCAGAAAGTATGTTTACAATTGGCGACAAAATAGAAGTGATTCCATTTGAATACACAGACTTAGGGATCAAGTGTTTAGTTAACAATTGTGTAATCGGATTGCTTTTTAAAAATCAAGTGTTTACAAAACTAAACATGGGTGAATTGACACCTGTATACATTTCTAACATAAGGGCCGATGGTAAATTGGATTTAAGGTTAGAACCCATGGGGCATGTTCGAGTTGATAATCAAATTACCCGGGTTTTGGATGCATTGAAAGAAAACAATGGAGTGCTTATGTTACATGATAAAAGTCCAGCCGAACTAATTTATGATCAATTAGGTATGTCTAAAAAAGATTTCAAAAAGGCTGTTGGCGGATTATACAAAAGTAAACAAATTGCAATTCACCACGATTGCATATCACTTTTGTAAACAAAATATACCTTGATTTTTTGTTGCATTTTATTCACATAAAATTTACTTTTGTTACCTTCTATTTACAAAAGTATATCTCATGAATCTAAGCGATAAAATCGAATTGTTAATTAAGAAAAAGCAAATGAGTTCTTCTCAGTTTGCGGATGTATTAGGAATTCCTCGGAGTAGTATATCCCATATTTTATCTGGTAGAAATAAACCAAGCTTAGACGTTGTACAAAAAATATTGACCGCTTTCCCGGAGGTCAGTGCAGAAGACTTATTATTTGAAGATCGTACTTTATCGGTTTCGGCGACTAAATTACCCACCACTCCCTCGGCTCAAGAAATTTTACCATTGACTAATTTATTTGATGCCCCAAATGATACCGCCTCAGAATCCATTAAAAATAATTTACCGGAGTCTACTATTGTACGATCAAATCTCAGACGATCGACGAAGGAGGTTAATTTAGGCTCATCACAGACTAGTAATGATTCCATTTTAGAAAATGTGCCAACTTCATCTAGGTCTCTTCATAAGAAAATTGAGCGTGTCATTATATTTTATTCCGATGGCACATTTACAGAGAGCAAACCTTCAGATTAAAAATCATTTATTTCAAGTATAAAATTTATAGGGAATTCTGATAACCAGAATTTGAATTGATTTTACAATCAATTTGGTTATACTTATCCACAAGATATCCACACTTGTGCACAATTGTATTTCAAGAATAAACTACAATTCGGAAATAGCATCTTATCCACAAGTTGTACCCTACTTATCCACATGAAATTGTGGATAAGTAGGTAATATGTTGACAAATGGCTCAAACTTTATTTATATGTTACCTTTATTGGGTAGTTTCATAACTTATGTTTTAGGTAAATTATGCCCTGAGGGTATTTTTTGACTTTGGATTAATATTGATTAATTTTAAAACATCTACACAATTATTTTATGCAAAAATTAGACTCATTAAACCAAGTAGCTCAATTTCACCAGACATTTGGAGCACCCATATTAGCAGAACCTACTATTCCTTCAAAGGAAAGATGTGGATTAAGGGTAAGTTTATTGGCCGAAGAATTAGATGAATTAAAAGAAGCGATCGCGGCAAATGACTTGGTTGAAATTGCGGATGCCCTGTGTGATTTACAATACGTGTTGTCGGGGGCAGTTCTAGAATTTGGATTAGGTGAAAAGTTTGTAGACTTATTTAATGAAGTGCAACGTTCCAATATGTCCAAGGCATGTCAAAGTTTAGAAGAAGCTGAATATACCGTCAAATTTTACCAAGATAAAGACGGAACGGAAGCTGAGATAAAAGAAGAACTTGGGGTTTGGAAAGTATTTCGAAAATCTGACAATAAAGTATTAAAATCAATTAATTATTCTCCAGCAGATTTAGTATCTATATTAAAATGATCAAAATCTTATTGATTGAAGATGAGCCAAAGACAGTTCAATCCTTAAAACAAGGATTGGAAGAAAATAATTATGACGTTTCGATTGCGTATGATGGCCATATGGGCAAACAATTAGCGCTGACACACACATACCAACTCATTGTTTCGGACATTATTATACCGGGTATTAATGGATTAGATTTGTGTAAAGAATTGCGGGCTCAGGGGATTCAAACGCCCATTTTAATGCTTACTGCCTTAAGTACGACGGATGATAAATTGAATGGTTTTGAAGCGGGTGCGGATGATTATTTACCTAAACCATTTGATTTTAAGGAGTTTTTAGCCCGAGTAAAAGCACTCATTAAAAGGTCTAATCAAACGATATTAGATGCTCAGGTCTTAAAATTTGCTGATCTAGAAATGGACTTAAATAGTTCTTTGGTGAGTCGGGCTGGACAAATGATCCATTTAACCTCCAAGGAATTTCAGCTATTAGAATACTTCCTTAGAAATCAAGAAAAAGTAATTTCAAAAGCTGAAATTGCTGAAAATATATGGGAAGTGGAAGATGAAAATAGTTCTAATTTGATCGAAGTATATGTTAATTATTTACGTAAGAAAGTCGACAAAGGCTTTTCAAGTAAGTTGATACATACTCAATTTGGCATGGGGTATATTTTACGACAAGAATAAAAGATGCAGATACGGTCCCGACTAACTTATCAGTTTACTTATTTAGTTTCGGCGATCTTATTCGTATCTTATTTTGTTATTTATGTCTTTTCTCAACAAAACTACAAAGATAAATTTTACAGTAGGCTACGTCAAAAAGCCAATACAGCAGCTGAATTATTAGTCAATGTAAACCAAGTAGATTCAAAACTCCTAGGTATCATTAATCGAGCCAATCGGGATATTTTATATAGAGAAAATATCATGGCCTATGATACTTGTCATGAGCGTATTTACCGTTCTAATGATACGATTAATTTTCATATTGACGTTGACCGAGTCAAAGAAGTATTTAAAAAGAAAGAAGTTAGGTTTGAACTAAATGAATTAGAAGTTCTGGGTACCGTATTTGTGACTCCAGAGGGCCAAATAGTGGTTTTTGCCGGCGCTGAGGATCAATACTCAGCAGAAAATGCGAAAGATCTAAAAAACATATTAATCGCGCTTTTCCTACTTTTTGTATTTATCGTGGTTATATCAGGTTGGTTTTTTGCAGGAAGGGCCATTAAACCCATTTCAGAAGTTATTAAGCAGGTAGACCAATTATCTCCCAAGAGTCTTGAACAAAGGCTTAAAACAGGCGATTCTGAGGATGAGATAGGGAAGATGGTTTTGACTATAAACCGACTGTTAGAACGGATTGAGAATGCATTTAAATTACAGAAGACATTCATTGCCAATGTTTCGCATGAATTGAAAAACCCGTTGACAAAAATATCATCCCAACTAGAAGTAAGTTTATTGAATGAACGGACAATAGACGATTATAAACAAACGATTGCCTCGGTTTTAGAAGATACACAAGACCTTGCTGCGATTACGGAAAGCCTTTTGGAGCTTAACAAAATAAGTATATCAGACTACCAAGCCAGTTTTTCAACCCTTAGGATAGATGAAATTATGTGGGAGTCACGTAGCCTGACTCAAAAATTAAATTCGGCATATAAAGTCATCATCGACACACAATTCATGCCCGATAATGAGGAATTATTACAAATTAAAGGAGACGAAAAATTAGTGCTTACCGCGCTAAAGAACCTAATTGAAAATGGCTGCAAATTTAGCACAAATAAAAAAGTACATGTAAGCCTTCAGATCGTCAAACAAACGATTGAAATTAAAATAAAAAATGAAGGAAAAGGGATTCCAGAAGCTGATATTCCTTATATATTCCAACCATTTTTCAGAGCAGAAAATACAGCAGCTTCAAAAGGATATGGCATTGGACTTTCTCTAGTAGAACGAATTGTCAACTTACATCAAGGATCCATTTCTGTTGAATCCGAACAAAATGGCTGGACTGAGTTTACAGTCAAATTTCCTATTGCTATTTAGAATTTATAAAAATGCACTGATCAAACTAAATCATTATAAGTTTATCTAATTACAATGATCGAATTGTCTAAACAATCCTAACGTGCATAAATACATCACAATAAGCTTATCAACACCCAATATATCCTCGGTTCTAATTATATCATATTTGTTTTATAATTTATATTATGTTAAATAGTATATTTGAATACACTCCCTATGCAATGTTTCTGATTGATTTAATTGCCACATGAGTGTAATTACGAACATGTATAAACACATCAGATCGAACAAATAAAAAAGGCCAACATAATGTCGGCCTTTTCAAATGAATCAAATCCAATGAATTTTAATTCAATTCAGCTAATTTAGCATCAAGTTTCAAAGCTTTATAAATCTGCTTCAAAACCTCTTTTAAATCATCTTCTTTTTTATTTTTAAACGCCTTCTCAAAATATGGCAATGCCTGCTCGTATTTAGCAGAAACTGAGGCCTCTACAGCCTTCCCTTCCTTTTTATACGTATCCATGTCCATATTATCAACTTTCTTCTTGATTTCTACCCCTTCATTATAGTAATAAGCTCCGAGCTGGTATAAGGCATCATAATAATTCTCATCTGCCTCTAATGCCTTTGAATAGTACATAGGTAAATCTTTGCGGTACTCAGCAATTTTGGTATTCAATTCGGCTAACTTAGCATTATTAGCAGCCAAGTCCCCTATTTCTGATTCTGCCTTTGTTAAATCAGCTTTAATATCATTTAAAGCTGTATTATATTCTACAAGTGTAGATTCCAACTTCGTTATTTGGGCCTTTATGGGACCTTGTTTGGCTGGAGGAGTCGTTTTTAGTTTAGCTTTTGTACGTTTTACCTCATCTGAAAACAAATCTACTTGGTCCTTTTGAGCCGCTACTTTGCGTTTCGCATCATTTACCTTAAAGGTTTTTTCTTGAATTTTACGAGCCTCATCATTAACCCCAGAAACCTTATTTTCAAACAATAAACCTAAATTCAACCATGACATCGCATCTTTAGGGTCCTTGTCTAAGGTAACTTTTAGTTGAGCAATGGCCTGATCTATTCGGTTAAAGGAAATCAACATATTGAATTTCTCATTCTTTAAATCCTTATTATTCGGATAAATAACCATCGCTTGGTCTATGATCGCTAACGATTTATCTTCCTCTTTGGCAACCTTATAGATTTGAGATAAGCCATACATGATCGCCATATCTTTTCCGCCAATTTTCAAATAGTGCTCGTAGGCCACCTTAGCTTCCGCATCTTTTTGACACAATTGGGCTACAACCCCAGTGTACATCGCAGAAGTTGTATCATTGGGAGAAATTTCTGCTGCCTTACTCATGTATTTATAAGAACCTGCATAATTCTTACCTTGGTATTTAATAACCCCCATATTCATTAAAGCCCCATATACCTTATCCCGGCCAGTCAACAAAACCTCAGCTTCCTTAGCAGTAGCACCTTTTTTACCATCTTTGGTGTCCAATTTAACCGCCTCAGCAATATATTCCAAAGCCTTAAATGAAGCATCCGCATCCTTTAAAGCAAGGGTCGAATCAGGAAATGAAGCCAAATCCAAATATGCCACTGCCCTCTCTAGCCATGGTTTTGGTTTAGTTGGAGCTTTCTTTACCGCTTCATCTGACTTTTTAACAGCTTCTAAAATGGCTTTTTTTTGCGCTTCGACTAAAGCCTTATCCACCTGGGCGAAAGTCGAGCCTGCAGCCATAGCTACAGTAAACAGGGTTAAAACTAATTTTTTCATTGTTCTTGTTTATATTAAAAAAAATAGCCCAAAATTCATTTTGGGCCGATAAAAATTTACTCTTCCGTTAAATCATCTACGATATCCCCCTCTGTAGATTCGCCTTCGCGATCTTCCGTTGACACATCTGCATTTCCTTCCGTCGACGCATCTCCTTCAGAAATAACCTCCACTCCTTCCGTTGCTTCAGCACCTTCCAAAATCTCTACCTCTTCTGGCTCAGGTTCTTTTTCAATTTTAGTTACGGATGAAATTTCGTCAGATTCATTTTTCAAACGGATCAACTTCACCCCTTGCGTATTTCTACCCATGACACGAAGTTCAGCGACCGAAGAACGAATCAAAATACCCGCTTTGGTAATGATCATCAAATCATCATTGTCATCCACTTCCTTTATTGCTACCAATGCACCTGTTTTCTCCGTGATATTAAGTGCTTTCACACCCTTTCCTCCCCTATTGGTCAATCGATAAGCATCTACCTCAGAACGCTTACCAAAACCTTTTTCAGAAACCACTAATAATTGCTGGACCGTAGGATCAGATACACACACCATACCGATTACCTTTTCAGTTGGTATTTTCGCGTCAATCCAAATTCCCTTAACCCCCGCAGCCGTACGACCCATAGGCCTAACCCGAGTTTCTTCAAAACGTACCGAACGACCCGTATT